>NZ_CP120717.1:6062500-6297500 GCF_032883915.1 Endozoicomonas sp. 8E
GGCAGTAACGGAGGCCCTCAACAACACCAACATACTTTGGGATTAAATTGTTTCGCCTATCCATGTCATGGCGTTTGCATATTCCGATCATCATTCTATAGCAGCGAGCCCGTCGAATGGCCGCTGAACGCTGAAGACAGTTCGACAGGCCAGACAGAATCACTCAATTATGATGTGACTACGCCAGAGCCTATGTCTGTCGACATTGATGACGTGGTTATAATCAACGGGCTACTCAAACTGCAAAGTCAGAGCCTTCTCGGAGCACCCGGGACTTCCTTTATGATTACCCGCTCTCTCCTCCAGATGGAGACTTCAGAAACAAACCAGACAACAACAGAATTAGCCCAATGGGATCAGAGCACAACTCATCTTCCCCAGTCACCCCCAACAGCAGTAGCTATATTCACGACATCAAACCAAAGAACCCCAAAAACTGGAGCACTTGCATTGGCAGGGATTTCACCCTCGGATTGTCTTCCCTCCGAAGAAGCTACCCATTGCCAACAAACCCTGTCGAATCACAAAAGAAGAGACCCCGACAGGCAACGAATCTGTGTCATGAAATTGGTCGGAGATGACGGTCAGCCGCATCCATGCGGGAAGGTCTTTAACAATGCTCAAGCCCTTTATGATCACAGAAGAAGAGGCCATACAGAGCAACAAATCTGTATCTTGACAGTGGTCGGTGAGGATGGTCAGCAGCGGCCATGCGGGAAAGCCTGCAAGAATGTTCGTGCTCTGACGGACCACAGAAGAAGGGTTCACAGCGGGCAACAAATCTGTGAGGTAAGCGTGGTCGGGGAGGATGACCAACAAAAGCTATGTGGTATGGTCTGTAAAAATATTAAAACCCTGTCGGATCACAAAATAAGACACCACACCGGGCAACAGACCTGTTACGTGCCCCTGGTTGGGGAGGATGGCCAGCAGCGGCCATGCAGGGCGGTATGCAAGAATTCCCGAGCCCTGACGGTTCACAAAAGCAGAGTGCACAGCGGGCAACAAACCTGTGTCGTGTTATTAGTCGGAGAGGATGGCCAGCAACGACAATGCGGTAAGATCTGCAAGAATAATCAAGTCCTGTCGGATCACAAGAGAAGAAACCATACCAGACAGAAAAACTGTGAGCTGATTCTGGTCGGAGAGGATGGTAAGCAACGACAATGCGGGAAGATCTGCAAGAATGCTGAAGCACTGAAGGATCACAAGATAAGAGACCACACCGGACAACAAAACTGTGAGCTGACTCTGGTCGGAGAGGATGGTCAACAACGACAGTGCGGGAAAATTTGCAAGAATGCTAAAGCACTGAAGGATCACAAAAGAAAAAGGCACACCGGACAAAAAATCTGTGACTTTTCCGTGGTCGGGTTGAATGGATTGAATCAGCCATGCGGAAAAGTCTGCAGGAGTGCCATAGCTCTATCGGATCACAAAAGAGAACATCGAAAACGCAAACCTGTTGCTGTAGATCAGGACGATTGATCTGCCACCCGCCGTTTCATGAGGTTTTACCCAGTGCCATCTTTGGTATAACAGCGGTTTTTTAAGTACCTGGCCAGTTGGTTTCGCATATTCTGGCGAGAGGATTTTTTCATCCTTCAAGGCGCAACGACGGGCGCGTAGCCATAGCTACGCAACCAGAGTTGGAACGCAGAAGGATGGAAAAAGCCGCCGTCCAGAATATGCGAAACCAACTGGTTAGGTACTTACAGTAATTCCCTGAAAAAAAGTACGCTTACTTTCTTGATCTATCCTTCCCCTCTGTAGACCAGAATGCAGGGATAGAATTATTAAACACTCACTTTTTGCAATACCTCTGTTGATGATGCTGTCGTTTTTTGTTGTCTGTCAGGCTGACCCATGGACAGAACCATTTATTATCGAGTTTGAACAAAATACAGGTTCTCCACTAAGGAACTTTTCTATAAAGCCTGACCGTCAAACATTGCCGGGAAGTCCATCAGGCATTGCCCACACAAACGGCTATACAGAATCAGATTCTCTGCCTGATGAAAAACGACAAAGACCCAGTGGTTATGGAGTAAAAAAGGCCATCATTGAGTCGATTTCATGGCAATGTCTTTACACCCGTTATCTTCTGGTCGGTTATGAACTCATCCTGACTGACAAAGACACTCCTTTAGACTCTATCTCTTATTCATGGCTAGCTGCAGAAGTGGTTGTCGCTATCGGTTGGCTTTTAAAAAGCTATTGGAAACGGGACTCACCGCTGTTTAACCCGTTTGAACAACAAGAGGCGATATCTATGCTGACACAGGGGTGCCAACCGTTTTCAGCCATCACTATGACGTTTGGCTCCAGAGATAACCAACAACAATATCAGCCAACGGAATCATCGCAACAGCAAGCTTCACAAGCCAGCAACCAGTCCGCAAGCGATTTAAACAGTCTCCAGTACTCTAACTCTGGCGACGATAACAAAAGCCCCGAACAAAACCTGCATACTTTGGGTTTAAATTGTTTTGTTCATCCCTGTCATGGCGTATGTAAACTCCAACAATCATCCGCTAGCAATGAGCGCGCTGAATTTCACTTTGGGGAGACCTGTGCGCCCATACAGACTTCGGAGGCGATGACAGAAAAACAAGCCGCTGAACCAGAAGCAATACCCGGACAAAGACTGTTTACTCATTTGGAGAATAGACACTACCTCAGTTGCATAGGCCCTTCTGATTCTGCAAAAGCTACACATTCCGAACAAAAGTCGCTTTTCAAACTATGGAATGATTTTTCTGACATTTACCCGCCCTTCTATACTGACCAACTATTTGAGCCACAGCCGCATGATATTAATGGTAATCTGGCCAACAGCATTAATTCTTCAGACGGGGTCGCCTTAGACGGGGTCGCTTTAGACGGGGTCGCCCTAGACGGGGTATCCATAGACTCAATGGGTACAGTAGCTGCTTTTACCACATTCCCTGCCGGGTCACTCAACCATGAAATGTCAATATCCGGAAATTGGCCTTCCATCACTGATGATTTTTCGGTCATTGACAGACCATTTGAACCGGGTCGTCTACTCGAAGAAAACATTTTTTCCCCGACGTTTATCAAGTTCTCCCCCCTGAAAGGAACTTCAGAAACACAAGAAAACACCAGTGAATCTTCTCATTCGGATCAGAGCCAACCTCATCTTTCCCAAACAGGCCTGGTAGGGGCTCTGTTGGATGAAAAAAACAGAATCAATACCGGGCAAAAAACCTGCCACATGACCGTGGTCGCGGAGTATGGCAAGCCTCGGCCTTGTGGATTAGTCTTCAAAAATGCTCGATCGCTGTCAGTTCACAGGTACAGAGACCATAGCGAGGAAAAAATTTGTAACTTGACTGTTGTCGGTAAAGAGGGCCAGAAACAGCCATGTGGGAAGATCTGCAAGAATAACGGAAGCCTGTTGGATCACAAAAGCAAAAAGCACTCCGGGAAAAAAACCTGCGGCCTCACAATAGTCGGCGAGGATGGACAGCAGCAACCATGCGGAGAGGTTTGCAAGAATGCACGTATCCTGATGGATCACAAAAAAATTAAGCACACAGGGCGGCAAACCTGTAAAGTGATCCTGGTCAGCGAGGATGGCCAACAACTGCCATGCGGGAAGACCTGCAAGAATGTACAAGCCCTCTACATTCACAAAAGCAATTACCACGGCAGGCAGCAAGCCTGTGGCTTGACCCTGGTCTCAGAAGATGGCCAACAGCGGCCATGCGGGACGGTCTGCAAGAATCCTGACGCTCTTGCGGCTCACAAAAGAATGGCTCACACCGCGCAACAAAGCTGCGATGTTCAAGTAGTCGGGAAAAACGGCCAACCAAGGCCATGTGGGATAGTCTTCAAGAATCTTCAATCTCTGTCATCTCACAAATCCAGAATCCACAGCGGGCATCAAACCTGTGACGTGACCGTTGTCGGCAAGGATGGCCAGCCAAGACCATGCGGGAAGATCTGCAAGAATGCTGGCGCCCTGTCGAATCACAAAATAAAACATCGAAAACGCAAGCCTGTTGATGTGGACCAGGGCGATGACCTCAGTCATCCAGAAAGTAAACAGAAAAAGTAACCACCAGTACAGGGCTTCAATGAAGTTTTACCCGGTGCAGCCTATGGTTTTTAACAGAGAGCCTTTAAAAGACATTCTTTGACAGAAAAGCACACTTATTTTCTTGATCTATCCTTCCTCTCTGTAGACCTGAATGCAAGGATAGATGTATTAAATACTCACTGTTCGCACTAACTCTTTTGACGGTACTGTCGTTTTTTGTTGCCTGTCAGGCTGATCCATGGACAGGACGATTTATTATCGAGTTTGAACTAAATTCAGGTTTTACAAACCGCAGCTTTTCTATAAAGCGAGACCAACATACATTAACGGTCAACCCATCAGACATTGCCGAAAAAAAAGACTATACGCAATCCGATTCGCTCTCTGAGGTCAAACGACAGCAAACTTACGTTTTCAGAGAAAAAAAAACCATCATTAAGTCCATTTCGTGGCAATGGCTTTACGCCACTAACCTGATGGTTGCTTATGGGCTGACCCTGAGCACCAAATATGCTCCTTCGAGCTTCATTTCTTACTCATGGCTACCTATAGAAGTGATTGTCGCTGTCGGCTGGCTTTTAAAAAGCTATTGGAACCCGGATTCATCGCCGTTTTACCCTATTGCACGACAATTGATATCTATATTGACACAGGAGGATCAATCTTTGGCGATCATCACCATGATGCCTGGCTATGGACATAACCAACAACAAGGTCGTCCATCAGGATCATCTGACCAGCAAGCCCCCCAAACATTTACTCACCCTTTAGTCCATTTGACCAATCTTGTGTTTTCCAACTTTGGCGATGGTAACCAAGGCCCTCAACAACACCAACATACGTTGGATTTAAATTGTTTCATCCATCCCTGTCATGGCCTATGCAGATTCCGACCATCGTCCGATTCTTACGATAGCGGCGCACTGAATTCCAAAGAAAGTTCGATTGGCCACACAGAAGCCCGCCCCGGGCAAGACTCATGCCCTCATTTTGTCAATAGAAACTGCTATCGTTGCAATTTAATGGACGGGGTCGCCTCAGACGGGGTCACCATGAACTCAGCAGGTGATGGGGCAACCAATACAAACACCTCTGCCGGGAAAGTAATCTGCAACGTGATCGTGGTCGGTAAGGATGGCCAGCTGAGGCAATGCGAAACGGCCTGTAAGAATGTCAGAACCTTATCGGCTCACAAAAGCGGACACCACACCGGGAAAAAAAACTGTAATATGACCCTGATCGGTGAGGATGGTCGGCAGCTACCGTGCGGGAAGCTCTGTAAGAATGCTCACGCCCTGTCATCTCATAAAAGTAGATACCATCGAGGGCAAAAAACCTGTGACGTGAACCTGATCGGCGAGGAACGCCAGTCGCGGCCATGTGGGAAGGTCTGCATTAATTCTAAAGCCCTGACAGAACACAAAAGAAGAGACCACAGCGAACAAAAAACCTGTGAAATTATCGTGGTCGGGAAGGATGGCCAGCAGTGGCCATGCGGGAAGACCTGCAAGAATATACAAATCCTCTCCATTCACAAAAGCAAATACCACACCGGGCAAAAATCCTGTAAAGAAACAGTAGCCGGGAAGGATGGAAAACAGCGGCCATGCGGGAAGACCTGCATAAATGCACAAGCCCTCTACGCTCACAAAAACAATTGCCACAGCGGGCAGCAAACCTGTGATATGACCCTGGTCTCAGAAGATAACCAAGAGCGGCCATGCGGGAAGGTCTGCAAGAATCCTGAAACCATGAGGGTTCACAAAAGAAGTGTTCATACCGGACAGCAAACCTGTGCCGTAACAGTAGTCGGGAAAAATGGCCAATCGATGCTGTGCGGGCTAGTATTCAAGAACCTTCATTCTCTGTCATCTCACAAATCCAGAATCCACAGCGGGCAACAAAGCTGTGGCATGACCGTCGTCGGGAAGGATGGCCAACCAAGACTGTGCGGGAAGGTCTGCAAGAATGCTGGAGCCCTGTCGAATCACAAAATAAAACATCGAAAACGAAAGCCTGTCAATGTGGAACAGGACGATGACCTCAGTCCTCAAGAAGACAAGAAGAAAAAGTAACGACCAGTACATGGCTTCAATTAGGTTTACCCGGTGCAACCTTTGGTTTGCGAGAAAGGGTCTTTAAAAGAAATTCTTTGACAGAAAAGCAAGCTTATTCTCTTGGTCTATCTTTCCTCTCTGTAAACCAGAATGCAAGGATAGAATTATTAAACACTCACTCTTTGCGCTGGCGCTATTGATGGTATTACCATTTTCCTTCGTCTGTAAGGCCGAACCATTGACAGGGCATTTTATTATCACGCTTGAACAGAATGCGGGTTTTCCAAACCCGAGTTTTTCTATCAAACGTGATCAACTCACATTACCGGGAAACCCGTCAGACATCGCCGACACAAATGACGATGCAAAATCCGATTCACTGCCTGATGACAAACGACACAGACCTGACGATTACGAGGTGAAAACGCCTCCCATTGAGTCGATTTCCTGGCAATGGCTTCACACCGCTAAGTTGCTGATTGCTTACGAACTGTTCCTGACTACCAAAAACGCTCATCCAGGCTCAAAACGGCTACCTGTAGAAGTAGTTGTCGCTGTCGGCTGGCTTTTAAAAAGCTATTGCCACCATTCACCTCTGTTTAACACAATTGAAAGACAATCGGCAGCTATATTGAAACAGTGGTATCAACTGTTTTCCCTCACCACTATGATGACAGGCTGTGAACATGACCAACAAAAGGGTCAATCATCAGGATCATCTGTTCAGCCCGCCCCCGCCACTCACCCTTTCCCTGCAGGCTATTTCACCGGCTTACTGTTTTCCGCTTCTGACGAAGGGAACGAAGACCCTCAACAATACCAACATACCCTGGATTTAGATTGCTTCGTCTATCCCTGTCACGGCGTTTGTAGATTTCGACCATTATCCGATAGCCGGACGCTGGACTTCCCAGATAGTTCGACAGGCCAAACAGGAGCGATAGCCGGACAAAGCTCATCCCCCCACTTTGCCGATAGAAACTGCTATCGCTGGCCAAGTCATTCTCAGACTGAAGATGTCAGAGATTACGATCAAAACATACCTTTGGAAACATTCAATGACCCTCCCGCCATTCAACTCCAGTGTGCTTCTGGGCAACTCGTTCAGGCACATGGCACGGATGGCAACCGAACCATTAACTGTAGCTCTTCAGGCGGGGTTGCCTTGGACTGGGGCGCCTTGGACTGGGGCGCCTTGGACTGGGGCGCATTAGACGAGCTCGCTCTGGTCTCAATGGGTGCAGGGGCAGACGATAGAAAGGCCACTGGCAAACAGACAATATGCAACGGGATAGTGGTCAGGGAGGATGCTCAGCCGCAGTCATGCGGGAGGATCTTCAAAAATCTTCAAGGCCTTTCGCATCACAAGGGAAAATACCACGGTGGGCAAAAAGCCTGTGACGTGCCCCTGGTCGGAGAGGATGGCCAACAGCGGCCATGTGGAGAGGTCTGCAAAAGTACTCAAGCCGTGACAGAACACAAAAGAACACTCCACAGCGGGCAACAAACCTGCAGTGCAAACGTGGTTGGAAAGGATGGCGAGCAGCGGCCATGCGGGAGACTTTGCAAGAATGCTCTGGCCCTGGCATCTCACAAAAACAAATTCCACAGCGGGCAAAAAGCCTGTGGCGTAACCGTGTTCGGAAAGGATGGCCAACAGCGACCATGCGGAGCGGTCTGCAAAAATTCTAAAGCCCTGACAGATCACAAAATAACAGTCCACAGCAGGCAACAAACCTGTGACATGATCGTAGTCTGGGAGGATGGCGAGCAGCGGGAATGCGGGAAGGACTGCAAGAATACAAAAACCCTCTACTCTCACAGAAGCAAACACTTCAGCAGAATACAAACCTGTGACTTGACTGTGATCGCAGAGAGTGATCAGGAGCAACAGTGCGGGAAGGTCTGCAAGAGTGCTGTAGCTCTGTCGAATCACAAAACAAGAGACCACACCAAGCAACAAACCTGTGATCTGACGGTGGTCACAGCGGATAGCCAACAACGACCATGCGGGGTGATCTGCAAAAGTACTCAAGCCCTGAGGACTCACAAAAATAGAGAGCACTGCGGGCAAAAAACCTGTGACGTGACCGTCGTCGGGGAGAATGGTCAACCGAGGCCATGCAGGCTATTTTTCAAGAATTTACAATCTTTGTCATCTCACAAAAGCAGATTCCACAGAAGGCAAAAAGCCTATGACGTGACTGTCGTCGCGGAGGATAGCCAGCCGCGACCATACGGGAAGATCTGCGAGAATGCTGGCCCCCTGACGGACCACAAAAGAAGACATCGAAAACGCAAGCCTGTTGATGCGGACCATGACAGTGGCCTTAGCCATCCAGTAAGTGAAGAGAAAGAATAACGACCAGTGCAGGGCTTCAGTGAAGTTTTATCCGGTGCAACCTTTAGTTTTTAACAGAGTTTTTTTTAAAAGAGGGTCTTTAAAAGAATTTCTTTGACTGAAAAACACGCTCATTTTCTTGATCTATCCTTCCTCTCTGTAAACCAGAATGCAAGGATAGAATTATTAAACACTCACTCTTTTCAGCAACGCTGTTGCTACTGTCTTTCTCTTTCACCTCCCAGGCTGAGTCGTTAACAATACATTTCATTGTCGAGCTTGAGCAGAATACAGGCTTTCCAAACCGTAACTTTTTCATTAAGCGTGACCAGCATGGGTTACCTGACAACCCGTCAGATGTTGCCAATGTAAAAGGCTATGCAGAATCAGGTTTTCCACCTGATAAGAAACAACACAGAGTCCTCAGTTATGGCGTAAAAACGTCCCTTTTGAGTTCCAAGCCTTATGCGTGGGTACCAATAACAGCCTTTGTTGATGTCGAGCCGCTTTTAAAACGCTATTGGAATCCGGACTCAGCTCAGCTTAACCCTATTGAACAAAAGGAGGCGACATCTATGTTGGGAGAGTACCCGTTTGCGACTATCACTGCGATGTTTAGCTCCGGGCATAACCCACCACAATACCAACAATCAAAATCATCTGGCCATCAAGCACCACAAGCCAACACACAACCTGCAGGCTCTTTCATTAGCCCTCTGTATTCTGGTTCTGGAGGCGGTGAAGGAGACCCTCAAGAGCACTCACATACTTTGAGTTTAAATTGTTTCGTCTATCCCTGTCATGGCGTCTGTCGATTCCGATCATCATTCGGTAGCAGAGCACCCGCCGAGTGGCCTCTGGATTCAGTTGGAAGCTCGACAGACCACACAGAGGCATTACCTGAACAAAGTTCATGTCCTCATTTGGCTAATGGATACTGCTTTAGTTGCATGGGTCATTTTGATTTTCTAAACGCTGCAGACTCCAGACAAGCTCTGTCTTTCGAGAGAATGGAGTTTTTTTCTGACATCCAACTCCAATACGCATCTGCCCAACTATTTCAGGTGCATAGCATTGCTGGCAACACAACCAGAAGCTGTAACTACGAAGAAGAGGTCGACTCAGACGAAATCGACGTAGAAAAGGTCGACTCAGACGAAATCGACGTAGAAAAGGTTGACTCAGACGAAATCGACGTAAAAGAAGCTGACCCAGACCCAACAGGTTTCAGGTTAGCCTATACAATAGACCCTTCCGGGCAACAAAGCTGTGAAGTGACCGTGGTCGCAAAGGAGGTTCAGAAGCAACAATGCGGGGCGCTCTGCGCGAATGCGAAAGCCTTGCAGGAACACAAAAGAAGAAAGCATAGGGAACAAAAAATCTGTTACCTGACCATAGTAGGAAAGGATGGTCAGCAGCAAAAATGTGGGATGGTATGCAAGAATCCTAAAGCTCTGTCGGATCACAAAAGAAAAGACCACACCGAGCAACAGACCTGTGACAAGATCGTGGTCACAGATGATGGCCAGAAGCGACTATGCGGGAAGATTTGCAAGAATAGTCAGGCGCTTTCGTGCCATAAAAGCAGATACCACACCGGTCGCAAAACTTGTAACCTTACCGTGGTCACAGAGGATGGCAAACAACGGCAATGTGGGTTGACAGTGGCGAATGCACGCACTCTGGCGGATCATAGAAGTAGACACCACACCAGGCAACAAACCTGTGACTTGATAGTGATCGGGAAGGATCGGCAACAGCGACTATGCGGGAGAGTCTGCAGAAGTACCAGAGCCCTGTCGGATCACAAAAGCAGATATCACAGCGTGCAACAAACCTGTCAAGCAACAGTGATCGGGAAGAATGGCCAGCCGCAGCAATGCGGTAAACTCTGCAGGAGTACCAAAGCCCTGTCGGATCACAAAAGAAAAAACCACAACGGGCAAAAAACCTGCGACGTAACAGTGTTGTGGAAAGATGGTCAGCGGCGGCCATGCGCGATGGTCGGCAAGAGCACCCAAGTCCTTTACAGTCAAAAAAGAATACATCGAAAACGCAAACCAGTGCCTGACCATGACTCAGGTCTTTGATCTGAGGCCGCCTTTTAATGAGGTTTGCCCGGTGCAACTTTTGTTTTTAAAACAGAAGGTCTTTGACAGAAAAATTCACTTATTTTTTGATCTATCCTTCCTCTCTGTAAACCAAAAGGCAAGGATAGAATTGTTAAGCACTTACTCTTTGCGACACTGCTGTTATTGCTACTTTCGTTGTTTGTAGTCTGCCAGGCCGAGCCCTGGACAGGGCGGTTTACTGTCGAGCTTGAACAGGATACAGATTCTCCAGGCCAGAGCTTTTCTATAGAGCATAATCAACATACATCGTCAAGCAATCCATCCGATATTGCTCACAAAAGCGGCTGCTCAAGATCAGCTTTGCCGTCTGGTGAAAAACGACAAAGATCGGGCAAATATGAGATTAAATCGACCATCATTGAGTCGGTTTCGTGGCAATGGTTTTATGCTGTTCATTTGTTGGTTGCTTACGAACTGGTTCTGACCAGCAAAGACTTCCGGCCACGCCCGGTCCCTTATTCATGGCCACCTGGAGAAGTGATCGTTGCTGTTGCATGGCTTTTAAAAAATTATTGGAGTCCGGATTCACCTCTGTTTAAACCGATTGAACAACAGGCGAGCCGGGATCAACTGTTTGCAATCATCACCATGATGCACCGCTCTGGACATGACTCACCACAATGCCAGTCATCAGCATCGTATGGCCAGCAGACCCGACAAAGCACCATCAATCTTTCGGGCTCCTTCACCCGCCACCTGAATGCTGGCTCTGGCAACGGCAACGGCAACGGAGATCCTCAACTACACCTTCATACTTTGGATATAAATTGTTACGTCTCTCCCTGCAGTGGCCTATGTACATACCGGCCATCATCTGACAGCAGGGAGTCAGCTGAATGGCCACTGAACTCCCCGGAAAAATCGATTATCGGACTATTAAATGGTCATTCCGAGGTTCAACCCCTATTCGAGGCCGAGCCACAAACGGCTGACATTGATGGCAACCCAGCCAATATCTGCATGCCTGTATACGGGGTCGCCCCGGACTCCATGAGTTTAGAAGCCGCTTATACTACAGACCTCACCGGATCACTCAACCACATGGTGCCAACGCCTGAAAGTTTGCCTTTCATTGATAATTTTCCGTTCATTAATGAGCCAATCGATCTACAAAGTTTTTTTGAAGAAATCAAGGTTTTCAATACGCTTACCCATTCAGAAACACAACAAACAACCATTGAGTCATCTCAATTGGGTCAGAGTCCACCTCACCTTCCCCAGACAGATTCACTACAAACCCTGTCGGATCATAAAAGCAACGACCACACTGCACAAAAAACCTGTAAGGCGACCATGATTGGTAAGGATGGTCAGCCGAAACCATGCGGTAAGATCTGCAAGAATGCTCGAGTCCTGGCAGATCACAAACGCAAGGACCACACCGGACAGCAAACCTGTAACCTCACCTTGGTTGGGGAAGACGGCCAGCAGAGGCCTTGCGGGCAGGTCTGCAAGAATGCTCGAGCCCTATCATCTCACAAAAGCGGAGCCCATAGTGGGCAACGAACCTGTGATGCAATAGTGGTCGGAGAGGATAGCCAGCCCAGGCCATGCGCAGTAATCTGTAAAAATAGTCAAGTCCTGACGCACCACAAAAGAAGGAACCACAGCGGGCAAAAAACCTGTGACGCTGCAGTGGTCGGGGAGAATGGCGAGCTGCGAACATGCGGGACAGTTTGCAAGCATGCTGAATTCCTGAGTGAACACAAAAGAAGATACCACTCCGGGCAAAAAACCTGCCAAGTGATCATGGTCGAAAAGGGTGGCCAAAAGCGACAATGCGGGACGATCTGCAACAATTCTAAAGCCTTGGCGAATCACAAAAGAGGACAGCACAGCGAACAACAAACCTGTAGCGTTACCGTGGTTGGAAAGGATGGCCAGCAACAGAAATGCGGGATGGTCTGCAAGAATTCCAAAGCCATGTCGAATCACAAAATAAAAGATCACTCCGGGCAACAAACCTGTTACGTGACTCTGTTGACAAAGGATGGCCAACAACGGCCATGTGGAAAAGTCTGTAAGAATGCCAAAGTCCTGGCGGATCACAAAAGATACTTCCATAGCGGACAACAGAACTGTGGCGTAAATGTGGTCGGGGAAGATGGCCTACAGCGGCCGTGCGGGAAGCTCTTCAAGAATACTGAAGCCTTGAATAATCACAAAAGAAAACATATAAAACGCAAGCCTTTTGAGGCGGATCAGGACGACGACCTCAGTCCTGAAAAAAAGGCAAACTGAAAAAGTAACAGCCCTGATCTTTAGTAGTCACGATCTGCCCCTCACCTCTCATTGGGTTTTGTCCGGGAAATCCTATGATTTTTAACAGAAACTCTTGGACGGGAAAACACACTTATTATCTTGATCTATCCTTTCTCTCTACAAACCAAACGGCAAGGATAGGATTGTTAAACACTTACTCTTTGCGGCACCGCTGTTATTGCTACTGTCGTTGTTTGTCGTCTGTCAGGCCGAACCCTGGACAGAGCCTTTTGTTGTCAAGTTTGAACAGGATAAAGATTATCCATGCCAGAGCTTCTCTATAAAGCATGCTCCTTGCAGATTGCCAGGCGGTCCATCAGATACTGTTCACAAAAAAGGCTATGCAAGACCAGCTTCGCCGCCTGATGACAAACGACAAAGACCGGGCGATTACGGGATTAAAACGACCACTATTGAGCCGACTTCGTGGCAATGGCTTTATTCCACTCACCTGTTGGTTGCTTACGAACTGGTTTTGACCATCAAAGACGCCCGACCAGATTCTGTCCCTTATTCATGTTTACTCTTGACATCCTCCTCCAGCTAGGTCGCTGGAGGATTCCTGTTGCTAGACAGCTACTTTCTCACGATTTCGCTGAAGTTCCTGCTTCTTCAAAGGCTCTAACGAACCCTCTCCACAGGCTAAAACGCTGTGCCCCAACGCTAGTATATTTTTTGCAGCCTGAATATCTGCATTCTCAGAATGACCGCAAGCCACACACTCGAATTTTGCCTGAGTATTTCTGTTTGCCTTCTCAGTGTGACCGCAAGAGCTACATGCTTGGCTGGTATATGCCGGATTAACCGCAACCACTTCACCACCTAACCAGCCCTGCTTATACTCAAGCTGCCGTCTGAACTCATACCATCCCTGATCGAGAATGGATTTGTTAAGTCCAGACTTGGCCCTCACATTTTTACCGTGTTTCTCTGCAGTGCCCTTTGCAGACTTGGACATATTCGATACCTTCAGATTCTCAACCACTATCATTGCGTGATTTTTGCTAATTTCGGTTGAGGTTTTGTGAAGGTAATCAGCCCGACAACTGGCTATTTTACTGTGAATGCGGCTAATACGCTGATTTTGCTTTTTCCAGTTTTCGGAGAACTTCACTTTGCGGGAGAGCTTTCTTTGTTCTCTGGCAAGCTGTCTCTCGTGTTTCCTGAAAGCATTAATCGGTTTGTACTGCTTACCGCTGGACAGCGTGACAAACTTGGCAATACCCATATCCAGACCAACCGCTTTTTCAGAAGGGTGAACCGGAGTTGTTAATTCTTGCTCGGTTTGAAAACTAATAAACCAATGGCCTGATTTACGGGTAATGGTGCAATTCTTTATCTCACCTTCTATGTTGCGAGACTTGCGGAATTTTACCCAACCCAATTTACTTGGCAGTTTTACTCTGCGATTTTCAACCTTGCAGTACTTGGAGAACTGCATGATACGAATTGAGTTATGGTGATCTTGGTTTCGCTTCTTGAAGCATGGCTTTTCAAACTGGACTTCCTTGATTTTCCCGGCTTTGAGTTTTGCCAGGTCGTCAAAGTGACGTTTCCATGCCGCACCAAGATCATTCAGTTTTTGCTGCAAGGCAACGGCATTTCCCTGAGTAAGAAAGCTCGTTTCTTCGTCTTTTTTCCATACTGGAAGCCACTTGTGCATGGTATAAGATGATGGAATTTTTTCGCCAGACTCCCACTTTTCATTGCAGATGCTCAATGCTTTATTCCAGACAAAGCGAGCTGTGCCACAAAGCTGCATGAGTCTTACATGCTGCTCTGGTGTTGCCTTCAGTCTGAATTTATATGCCTTGAGAATCTTCATTGATGCAATCAGTGTGTTAATCTTTAATGCTTAAATTACATAGCATAAAGTGGAATATTAAGCATTAGTATACAAGAAATAAAGAAAGGCCGACACAGTGCTTATACTTTGCACTGCCACATTGTTTTTGTGACAAAGTACAGAAAGAAGGTGCTTGGCGAGTTGCATCTAGCCAGACTCAGAGAAATATTTTCTGAGATATGCGGAAACTTTGAGGCAGAGCTAACAGACTGCAATGGAGAGGCAGACCACGTTCACCTGTTGGTTGAGTATTCACCCAACACGCCAGCCATTGCGAAACGAGTAAACAGTCTGAAAGCTGTTTCATCCAGACGATTAAGGCAGGAGTTTTGTGATATTGCAGGTGCGTACCGAAAGCCGGTTTTGTGGTCAAGATCGTACTTTGCTGGGAGCTGCGGCGGAGCCCCTCTGGAGGTAATTAAACAATACATAGAGAACCAGAATCAGCCCTAAGGGGCTGAATGAAATTCACCTCCCGCCTAGCTCGGCGGGAGCACTCTTTCAAGCGCAGGTAGAAGTGATTGTCGCTGTTGGTTCGCTTTTAAAAAGCTATTGGAACCCCGATTCACTGCTGTTTAACCCGATTGAACAACAGGCGAGCCAGGATCAACCGTTTGCGGTCATCACCGTGATGGCTGGCTCTGGACATAACTCACCACAATGCCAATCATCAGAATCATCTGTTCAGCAAGCCCTGCAAACCACCACCTATCCTTCAGGCTCCTTCACTCATTACCTCAATAATCACTCTGGCGATGGTAATGAAGATCCTCAACCAGACTGGCATACCTTGGATATAAATTGTTACGTCTCATCCTGCAATGGCGTTTGCAGATACCGACCGTCATCCGATAGCAGAGAGCTAGCTGAATCGTGGCTGAATCCCAGGGAAAATATGCTTTTCGAACTATTGAATGATTTTTCTGAGCTGCACCCTCTATTCGAAGCTGAGCCACAAACGGATGACATTGATGGCAACCCAGTCAATTTCTGCACGCCTGAAGACGGGGTCGCCTTAGACGGGGTCGCCTTAGACGGGGTCGCCCCGGACTCATTGAGAGGGTGTCGCAAAACTCCAACAGCTCGTTCCCACGCTCTGAGGTCGTCATTCCCGCGAAGGCGGGAATCCAGCGCCAACGATGGATCTCTGCCTTCTCGGGGGTGACAAGGCCAGGGGGCACCGGGCAGTATGGTTCTGGTGGTGAGTCAGTGTGGATTCCCGCCTTCGCGGGAATGACGAGAATGAAGCCGGGAATGACGAGAGTGAAGCCGGGAATGACGAGAGTGAAGCCGGGAATGACGAGAATGAAGCCGGGAATGACGGGAGTCAACTTGTTCCCACGCTGGAGAGAGTTTTGCGACACCCCCATTGAGTGCGGGGGCCGCTTATACTGCAGACTTTACCAGGTCACTCAACCAAAAGTCAGGAAGTTTGCCCACCATTGCTAATTTTGCGTTCATTAATGGGTCAATCAATCTAGAGAGTCTTTTTGAAGAAATCGGGATTTTCAATACGCTTACTCATTCGGAAAAAGAACAAACAACCACTGAGTCATCTCAATTGAATCAAAGCCCTCCTCATCTTTCCCAGACAGATTCATTACAAGCCCTGTCAGACCAAAAAAAAGGACCACACCAGACAAAAAAAACCTGTGATGTGACCATCATTGGGAAGGATGGCAAGCCGAAAACATGCGGGAAGGTCTGCAAGAATACTCGAGTCCTGTCAGATCACAAAGGCAGAGCCCACACTGGGCAACAAACCTGTAGTGTTAGCGTGGTTGGGGAGGATGGTCAACAGCGGCGATGTGGAGTGGTCTGCAGGAGTGCAAGTGCCCTATCGAAACACAAAAGAATACATCGAAAACGAAAGTCTGTTGGTGTGAGCCGGGGGACGTTGAACTCAGCCCTCAAAAAAGGAAAGTGAATAAGCAATGATCTGATCCGGGATACCTTTTATAAAGTTTTGTCCGGTAAACCTTTGATTATTAAAAAGCCTTTTGACAAAAAAACACACTTGTTTTCTTGATCTATCCTTCCTCTCTGTACGCTAGAATGCAAGGATAGAATTATTAAATACCCATTCTTTGCACCAGCAATCTTGTTGCTGCTTTTGTTATCTGTCGTCTGTCAGGCCCAACCGTGGACAGGATCTTATGTTGGGCTTGAACAGAATACAGCTTTTCAAGAACAGGACTTTTATATAAATAATGACCGTCGTACATTACCCGACACCCCGTCAGACACTATCGAAACAGACGACTACGCAAGATTAGCATCGCTACCTGATAATAAACGAAACAAACCCTTCGGTAACGAGGTAAAAACGACCATCATTGAGTTGATTTCCTGGCAATGGCTTCATGCCACGAAACTGCTGGTTGCATACGAACTGATCCTGACCACCATAAACAACCCTCTAAACTCCAGCCCTTATTCCTGGGTACCTGTAGAAGTGGTTGTCGTTGTCGGTTGGCTTTTAAAAAACTGTTGGAATCCCGATTCACCTTTATTTGACCCAATCGAACAACAGACGACATCTATGTTGACACAGGAGGATTATCTGTCTGAGATCCTCATTACTATGTATGGCTATGGACAAAACCTACCACAATGCCAGCTATCAGAAGCATCCGGCCAACAAGCCCCACAAACCACTAATCCCCCTAAAGACTCTCTCACTAACCCGCTGTATTCTGGCAATGGCGGCGGTAACGGGTGCCCTGAACAACTCTCACATACTTTAGGTTTAAATTGTTTCGTTCATCCCTGTAACGGCGTTTGTCGATTCCGACCATTACCCGATGGCAAAAGGCCCCCTGAATGGACGCTGAATTACCAGCAAATCTCGTCAAACCACACAGGACCGCACCCCGGACAAGGCTTACACCCTCATTTTGCCAATGGACATAACCCCTCCCAACGACAAACGCATCAGCCTAATGATGCAACAACGCTCAAGCATTTGCCTGTCAGCAGTGATGATTTGGTTATAATCAACGGACTGCTCAATCTACATAATCAACGTTGTCCCGAAGAATCCGAAATTTCCTTCACGCTTACCCATATGACATCCCGTGCGGGGATTTCAAAAACACAACAAACAGTCGCTCACTCATACCAACTGGATCAGAGCTCATCTCATATTTCCCGGACAGACACAGTACAAGTCATAAACAATAACGGACAACTAGCCTGTGACTTAACAATAGTTGACAAGAATAGCCAGCCGAAGCCATGCAGGAAAATCTGCAAGAATGTTAATGCCTTGTCGGTTCATAAAAGCAAATTCCACACCGGACAAAAAGCCTGTTACGTGATGGTGGTCGGGGAAGATGGCCAGCAACAGCCATGCAGAAAGATCTGCAAACATGCCAGTGCTCTAACAGATCACAAAAGAAGAGACCACACCGGACAACAAATCTGTGGCGCAACAGTGATACTGGAAGATGGCCGACCACGACTATGCGGGATGGTCTGCAATAATGTCGAGGCCCTGTCGTCCCACAAAAGAAGACACCACACCGGGCAACAGACCTGTGACGTAACAGTGATCGGCGAGGGTGGCCAGCAGCGGTCGTGCGGAAAAGTCTGCAACAATAACGGTGCCCTGGCAGATCACAAATACAAGTACCACGGCGGGCAACAAACCTGTGACGTTACAGAGATCGGCGAGGATGGCCTGCAACGGCGATGCGCGACGGTCTGGAAGAACCCTAACTCCCTGAGAAATCACAAAAGAAGAAAGCACACCCTGAAAAAAAGCTGTGACGTGACCGTGACCGGTGAGAATGGCAAACAGCAGCCCTGTCGTAAGCTATTCAAAAATGCTAACGCCCCGTCATCTCACAAAAACAGAGACCACAGCAGGCAACAAACCTGTGACCTGACAGTGACCAGGGAGAATGGCCAGCAGCCTGCATGCGGGAAACTATGCGACAATGCTCATGCCCTGTCGATTCACAAAAGAATACATCGAAAGCGCAAGCCTGTTGATGCGGACCAGCCTCAGTCTTCAAAAAAGCAAAGTGAATAAGCAAAGATCTGAGCTGCGAACCCTTTAATGAGATTTTGCCCAGTAAAAGCTTTGATTATTAACAGAAGATCTATGGCAAAAAAACAGACTTATTTTCTTGATCTATCCTTCCTCTCTGAAGACGAGAACACAGGGATAGAATTATTAAACACTCACCCTTATCGACAGCAAAGTTGTTGCTATTTTTGTTATCAGTCACCTGTCAGGCCGAACCATGGACAGGAGGTTTTACTATTGAGTTTGAAAAGAATACAGCTTGTCAAGAACAAAACTTTTATATAAAAAATGACCGTCTTACATTACCTGGCACCCCACCAGATAACGTCAACTTAAACGACTACGAAAGATCGGCTTCACTGCCTGATAATAAACGAAAAAAACCGTTCAGTTACGGAGTAAAAACGACCATCGTTGAATCAATTTACTGGCAATGGCTTTACACCACGAATCTTCTGGTTGCTTGCGGATTGATCATGACCACCAAAGCCCCCCCTCCAGGCTCCACCCCCTATTTCTGGATACCTGTAGAAATGATTGCTGCTGTCGGTTGGCTTTTAAAAAACTATTGGAACCCCGATTTGCCGCTATATAACCCGATCGAACAACAAACAGCATCTATGTTGACACAAGGGGATCATCCTTTTGCGACCATCATCACAATGTATGGCTCCAGACATAACCTCCCGGAATATCAGCCTCCGGAATCATCCGGCCAGCAAGCCCCAAAGGCCAACGCTCAGCCTGCAGGCTCTCTCACTAACCCGCTCTATTCTGACAATGCCGATGGTAACGGGGCCCCTGAACAGCTCACACACAATTTGGGTTTAAATTGTTTCGTTCATCCCTGTCACGGCGTTTGCCGGTTCCGACCATCATCCGATGGCAGAGGGCCCACTGAATGGACACTGAATTCCGAAGAGGGCACGACAAACATCACGGTAGAAAAACCCGGACAAAGCCCACACTCCCATTTTGTGAATGGACACTGCCCAGTCTGCATAAGCGATTTTGACCAACTCTCTGAACGACAGACACATCAGCCTGATGACGGAGCAACGCTCAGTCATTTGACACTCAACGCTGATGACTTGATTATAATCAATGGACTGCTCAATCTTCGACATCAAAGTCCTCCCGAAGAATCCGGAGTTTCCTGGAAGCTTACCCGCCCCCCACCCCCGGTGAGGACTTCAGAAACACAACAAACAGCCACTTACTCCCCCCCATTGGGTCAAAACTCACCTCATCTTTACCAGACAGAGACAGTAAAAGTCACAAGCAATGACGAGCAACAGAACTGCGGTTTAACAATGGCCGTGAAGGATAGTCAACTGAAGCCATGCGGGACAATCAGCAAGAATGCCAGTGACCTTTCGGCTCACAAAAGCGAATACCACGCCAGAAAAAAAATCTGTGACGTGATCATGGTCGGCAAAAGTGGTCTGCAACAGCCATGCAGAAGGGTCTGCAAGCATGCCAGTGCCCTGTTAGATCACAAAAGAAGATACCACAGCGGACAACAGACCTGTGACGTAATAGTGGTCATGGAAGATGGCCAGCAGCAACCATGCGGGAAGGTCTGTAAGAATGCCGAGGCCCTGTCTACTCACAAAAGAAGATATCATACCGGACAACAAACCTGTGAAGTGACCGTGATCGGCGAGAATGGCCAACAGAAGTGTGGGAAGGTCTTCATGAATGCAAAAGCTCTGTCGAATCACAAAAGCACCTGCCATAGCAGACGACAAACCTGTAAGCTGACAGTAGTCCAAGACGGTGGCCAGCCGCGGCCATGCGGAAAAGTCTGCGACAGTAGCATTGGGCTGGCGGATCACAAATACAAGCACCACAGCGGGCAAAAAACCTGTTATGTGACCGTGGTTGGAGAGGATGGCCTTCAACGACGTTGCGGGACGGTCTGGAAGAATCCTAATTCCCTGATGAATCACAAAAGAAGACAACACACCGAAGAACAGACCTGTTACGTGACTGTAATCGGGAGGGATGGCCGACAGCGGCAATGCGGGAAGGTCTTAAAAAATACGTGCTCGCTGGCGGATCACAGATACAAATATCACAGCGGGTATCACACCTGTCATATGACCGTGGTCGGAGAGGATAGCCTTCCCCGGCAATGCGGAATGGTCTGGATGAATGCCAATTCCCTGACTAATCACAAAAGAAGATGCCACACCGGACAACAAATCTGTGAAGTGACCTTGGTCAGAGAGAATGGCCAGCTGTATTCATGTGGGAAGCTCCTGAATAATGCAAAAGCCCTTTCAGACCACAAAAGAATACATCGAAAACGCAAGCCTGTTGATACAGACCGGGACAAAAACCTCAACCCTTGATCTGACGCCAGCCATTTCATGAGGAAGACAAAAAAACACGCTTATTTTCTTGATCTATCCTTCCTCTCTATATCCCGGAACGCAAGGATAGAATTGTTAAACCTTCACTCTTTGCGGCAGTGCTGTTGCTGCTACCGTTGCTGTCTTTCGTCTGTCAGGCCAAAGCATGGACAGGGCGCTTTGCTGTTGAGTTTGAACAGAATACGGGGGTTAAAAAACAAAAATTTTCTATAAAACGTGACCAGCTCACATTGTCGGCATTGCCGGGCAACCCGTCAGACGTCACTGACACATGCGGCTATGGAGGACCGGATGCACGGCCTGATAAAAAACAACACAAATCGAGTGGTTACCGGGTAAAAACAACCATCATTGAGTCAATTTCGTGGCAGTGGCTTTACACCACGAATCTGCTGGTTGCTTACGAGCTGATCCTGACAACCAAAACCTCCCCACTGAGCTCTGGCACTTATTTTTCGGTACCTGTAGAGGTGGTTGTTGCTGTCGGCTGGCTTTTGAAAAGTTACTGGAACCTCGATTCACCCCTGTTTAACCCGATGCAACAACTCAGTCTGAGCAAACAACAAGAGGCGACACTTTTGTTGAAACAGCAGGACCATCCGTTTGCGTCCATCATTACAATCTACGGCTCTGGATATACCCCAACGCAATATCCGCCTCCAGAGTCATCCGGCCAGCAACCCCCACAAACCACTCACCTGCCAATAGGCTCTCACACTAATCCGCTGTATTCTGGCACTGGCGATGGTAATGGGAGTCCTGAACAAATCCTGCATACTTTAGGTTTAAATTGTTTCGTCTACCCCTGTCATGGCGTTTGTCAATTCCGACCATCACCCGAAAGCAGTGGGGCCGATGAGTGGCCACTCAATGATGATGCGCCAATGTCAGGGCATTTGCCTATCTCTTCTGATGACTGGGCTATGGTTAAAGGGTTACTCAATCTACGTGGTCACAGTCTTCCTGGAGAAACCGGGATTTTCTGTACACCTATACCTTCAATAGGGACTTCGGTAGCACAACCAACAAGGCAATCATTCCAATCGGGCCAAAGTCCACCTCATCTTTCCCAGACAAGCAAGTTACAAGCCCCGGAAGCACTTGAAAAGGTTTTACTCACGACATCAAACAACAAAACCTCTCAAACGGACACGCTTGAATTAGCAGCAACTTCACCTTCAGGTTATTTTCCTTTTAAAGGAGATACCCACTGCCGACGTGCCCTGTCGAACCACAAAAGAAAAAAAAATACCGTGCAACAAACCTGTAACCTGACCATTATCGGGAAGAATGGCCAGCAGCAACCATGCAGAAGTAACTGCAAAAATGCCAAGGCTCTGTCATCTCACAAAAGCAAAAGCCATAGCGGGCAAAAAGTCTGTGACGTGCCCCTGGTCGGGGAGGATGGCAAACAACGAACTTGTGGAATTGTCTGCAAGAATGCCAGAGCCCTGACGAATCACAAAAGTAAAGTGCACACGGGGGGAAAAACCTGTAACGTAACCGTGACCATGGAGGATGGTCAGCAGCGGCCATGCGGGACAGCCTGCAAGAATGCTCTATACCTCCTGAAGCACAAAAGAAACGCCCACACCGGGCTACAAACCTGTAGCATGACCATAGTCGGGAAGAATGGCCAACAGCAACCATGCGCAAAAATCTGCAAGAGCGCTCAAGCCCTGTCGGTTCACAAAAGCAAATACCACAGCGGGAAAAAAACCTGTGACGTGACAGAGCCCGGAGAAGATGGTCAGCAGCAGACATGCGGAAAGATCTGCAAGAATGCTCAAGCTCTGTCGGATCACAAAAGCAGAATCCACGGAGGACAAAAAGTCTGTGATATGACCGTATTTTTGGGGAATGGTCAGAAGCGGCCGTGCGGAAAAGTCTGCAAGAATAAACTACGTCTCCTGGAGCACAAAAGAAGTGCCCACGCCAAACAACAAACCTGTAATGCGATCATAGTCGGGAAGGATGGTCAGCAGCAGCCATGCGGGACAGTTTGCAAGAATGCCAGATGCATCTCGGAACATAGAAGAAGCGCCCACACCGGACTACAAACCTGTAGCGTGACCGTGGTCGGGAATGATGGCCAGCAGCGACCATGCGGAAGTGTTTACAAAAGTACCAAAGCCCTGTCGGATCACAAAAGTAGAGTTCACAGCGGGCGAAAAACCTGTAACGTGATCATAATCGGTGAGGATGGTCATCAGCAGCCATGCGGAAGAGTTTACAAGAATCTGGGAACCCTGCAGGATCACAAAAGAAGAATGCACAGCGGGCGAAAAACCTGTAACCAAAAAGTGGTCGGGGAAGACGGTCAGCAACGGCTATGTGGAGGGGTATGTCAGAATGTTCAAACCCTGTCAAAACATAAAAGAATACATCGAAAACGCAAGCCTTTTGATGCAGGCCTCGACAATGATCTCAACCCTTGATCTGATGCCTGCCCTTTCATAAGAAAGACACAAAAACAGACTTGTTTACTTGATCTATCCTTCCTCTCTGTATGCCAGAAAACAAGGATAGAACCATTAAACACTCACTCTTTGTGGCAGCACCGATGTTACTATTTTTGTTGTCTGTCGTCTGTCATGCAGAACGATGGACGGGGCGTTTTACTGTCGAGTTTGAAGAGAATAATGGTTCTCAAAAACAAAACTTTTATATCAGTCGTTACCATCGGACACTAGCAGACACTCCGTCAGACATTGTCGACACTAACGAATACTCAAGATCAACTTCATCGTCCGATGCTAAAAGACACAAACCCGTTGGTTGCGTGGTCAAAACGACGATTATTGAGTCGATTTCGTGGCAATGGCTCTACGCCACGAATCTGCTGGTTGCATACGAACTGACCCTGACCACCAATGACACTCCCCTGCACCCCACCCCTTATTCATGGTTAACTGTAGAGATGGTTGTCGGTTGGCTTTTAAAAAACTATTGGAACCCCGATTCGGGGCGGGTTAACCCGATTGAACAGCAGGCAGTATCTATATCGAGACAGGGGACTCATCCATTTGCGACCATCACTACAATGTTTGGTTCCGGACATAACTCGCCACAATCCCAACCACCAGAATCTTCCGGACAGCAGGCGACACAGACCACCACCCAATCTATAGGTTATTTCACTCATCTTATGCATTCTGACTCTGGCGACGGTAACGAGGGCTCTGAACAACGCTCACATACTTTGAGTTTAAATTGTCTCATACATCCCTGTCATGGCGTTTGTCGATTCCGACCACCTGATGGCAGAGAGGCCGCTGAAAAGCCACTCAATAGTGATGAGCCAAAGTTCGGGCAATTACCTGTTTCCTCTGACGACTGGTTAATAGTCAAGGGGTTATTCAATCTACGCGGTCACAGTCTTCCCGGAGAAACCGGGATTTCCTGTACGCTTACCCATTCAACATCCTCAACGGGGACTTCAGCAACACAACCAACAACAGAATCATTTCAATTAAGCCAAAGCGCATCTCATCTTTTACAGACAGCTGCAATACAAACCCTGGAAGCACCCGACAAGATTATATTCACGACACCAGACAACGAAAGCTCTCAAAAATACGCACTTGAATCGGCAGGCACTTCACCTCCGGGTTGTTTTCCTTTCAAGGGGACTAATCATTGCCAACCAGCCCTGTCGAAAAACAAAATAAAAAACGACACGAGGCAAAAAACCTGTAACCTGACAGTAGTCGGTGAGGGTGGCCAGCAACGTCTATGTGGTAGTATCTGCAAGGATATCAGAGCCCTCTGGAATCACAAAAATAGATACCACACAGCGCAACAAACCTGTAACCTGACCATAATCGGGGAGGATGGCCAGCAACGAACATGTGGAAGTATCTGCAAAAATGCCAGAGCCATGTTGACTCACAAAAACAGATACCACAGCGGGCAAAAAACCTGTAACCGGACCCTGGTCGGGGAAGATGGCCAACAGCGCCCATGCGGAGCCGTATGCAAGAATACACAAACTCTGATTCTTCACAAGAACAGAGAGCATACCGTACAAAAAACCTGTAACGTGACTGTAGTCGGGGAGGATGGCAGGCAGCGACCATGCGGAAGAGTTTGCATGACTGCCAGAGCCTTGTCGGATCATGGAAACAAAGAACACACTGGGCAAAAAATCTGCGACCTGACCGTGGTCGGAAAGGATGATCAAAAGCAGCCATGCGCAATAATCTGCAAGAACAGACTGTCCCTGCTGCAACACAAAAACAGAGTGCATAGCGGGCCACAAACCTGTGGTCTGACAATAATCGATGAAGGTGGACTGCAGAGGTCATGCGGAACGCTCTGTAAGAACTATCTGGCCCTGTCTAATCACAAAAGAAGACACCACTCCGGACAAAAAACCTGTGACATAACCGTGGTCGGGGAAGATGGTCTGCATCGGCCATGCGGAACGGTTAGCAAAAATGCCGGAGCCTTTTCAAATCACAAAAGCAGATTCCATAGGAATCAACAGTCCTGTGCAGTAAGAGTTGTAGGGGCAGACGGCCAGCAGCGGCTATGCCGAACAGCCTGTCATAATGCTCAAATCCTGTCTGAACATAAAAGAATGCATCTAAAACGCAAGCCTGTTGATGCGGACCAGGCCAATGACATCCCCCCCTGATCTGACAACTGCCCCTTCATGAGGAGGACACAAAAACACATTTCTTTTCTTGATCTATCCTTCCTCTCTGTATACCAGAATGCAGGGATAGAATTATTAAACACTCACTCTATTCGGCATCACTATTACTGCTACTGCTACTGCTACTGCTGCTGCCGGTCGCCTGTCAGGCCGAACCATTGGCAGGGCGTTTTACTGTCGAGCTTGAACAGATAACTGTCTCTCAAAAACAAAAATCTTATATAAATAGCTTTCGCCGTATATTGCCTGAAACCCCGAAAGATATTTTCGACACAAACCACTTCGCAAGATCATTTTCATCATCTTATTATAAACGACACAAACAACTCGGTTGCAGGGTAAAAACAATCATCATTGAGTCGATTACCTGGCAATGGCTCTACGCCAGAAAGCTGCTGGTTGCTTACGAACTGGTCCTGACTAGTAAAACCTCCCTTCTAAACTCCAACCCTTATTATTGGCTACCCGTAGAAGTGATTGTCGCTGTCGGCTGGCTTTTAAAAAACTATTGGCCCCCTGATTCTCCGCTTTTTAACCCGATCGAACTACAGGCGGCATCTATGTTGACACAGGATGATCACCGGCTCTCAAGCATCATTACAGTGCATGGCTCTGGAGATAACCCGGAACAATATCAGCCTCCAGAATCATCGGGTCAGCAAGCCCCACAAGCCACTAGTCATCCTGCAGGCTTTTTCACTGGTTTCCTTCATCCTGATTCAGACGGCGGTGACGGAGGTTCTGAACAACAATCACACAGTTTAGGTTTAAATTGTTTCATCCATCCCTGTCATGGCATTTGTCAATTCCGACCATTCTCCGCTGCCAGAGGGGCCACTGAATGGCCTCTGAATTCCGAAGAAAGTACAACAGGCCGCACAGGAGAAACATCCGGACAAAACACACGCCCCCATTCAACTGATGGACACTGCCTGAGCTGCATACATAATTTTGATTCTTTAAATACTGCAGATGCCCGACAAACCCCGCCTTTAGAAACATTGAATAATCCTCCTGCAATTCAACGCCAATGTGCTTCTTGCCAACAGTTTCAGCCCCAGCCTCATCAACCTGATGATGCGCGAATGACCGGGAATGTGCCTCCCACCCCTGATGATTTGATTATAATCAACGGGTTACTCGATCTGGGTAATCATAGTCCTCTCGAAAAAGCCCTGACTTCTTCTACGCTTACCCGTTTCCCTGCTCCGATAGTGGCATCAGAAACACAACAAGCAAAAGCAGGATCAACCGGACTGGGTCAACCCCCTCTTCATTTTGCCCGCACAGGCAGAGTACAAAACAAGGACAAAAGCGGGCAACAAACCTGTGTCTTGACCATAGTCGGGGAAGATGACCAGCCACGGCCATGCGGGACCACCTGCAAGAGTGCTGATGCCCTTTCGGTTCACAAAAGCAGATATCACAGTGGGCCAAAAACCTGTGACGAGATAATGGTCGGGGAAGATGGTGAGGAGCGACTATGCGGAACAATCTTTAAGAATCGCAGTGCCCTGACAAATCACAAAAGGATAAACCACAGCGGGCAACAAATCTGTGACGCGCCAGTGGTTTGGAAGGATGGCCTGCTGCAACCGTACGGTAAGATCTGCAAGAATGCTAAAACCATGTCGAATCACATGAGAGGAAAACACTCCGGGCAACAAACCTGTTCTGAAGCCCCGGGCGGGGTAGACGGCCAGCAGCAGCGGTGCGGGAAAGTCTGCAAGAACAATAGCGCCCTCAGGGATCACAAAAGAAAAGAACACAGCGGGCAAAAAATCTGTGGCGAAACTGTGGTTGGAGAGAATGAACAGCCGGGGCCATGCGGGGTGGTCTGTAAGAATGTAAGAGCCCTGATAGAACACAAAAGAATGGACCACAGCGGGCAACGAACCTGTAGCATGATCGTGGTCGGGGAGGATGGCCGGCCGCAGCCATGCGAAAAGACCTGCAAGAATATTCAAGCCCTCTACTCCCACAGAAGCAAATACCACAGCAGCCAACGAACCTGTGGCGCGACCATGCTCGGCGAGGACAACCAGGAGCGAATCTGTGGAAAGCTCTGCAATAATTCTAAAATCCTGTCGGATCACAAAAGAAGAGTCCATGGCGAGCAGCAAGCCTGTGATTTGACAGTAGACGAAAAAGATGGGAAGCAACGACCATGCGGGAAGATCTTCAGCGATACTCGCACCCTGAGGAATCACAAAAAATATGCCCACAGCGGGCAAAAAACCTGTGATCTAACAGGAGTCGGCAAAGATGGCCAGCCAAGACCCTGTGAAGTAGTCTTCAAAAATCTTCAATCTCTTTCATCTCACAAAAACAGAGTCCACAGCGGGCAAAAAAAATGTGACGTGACCTTGGGAGGAGAGAATGGCCAGCAGCAGCCATGCGGTAGGATCTGCAAGAATGCTCAAGCGCTGTCGGATCACAAAAGAAGAGATCACACCCGGCAACAATCCTGCAATATGATCGTGATCACAGAGGAGGGTCAGCCGCGACCATGCGGGATGCTCTGCAAAAATGCTCAGGAACTGTCGAATCACAAAAGAGCGCACCGAAAACGCAAACCTGCTGATGCCGACCGGAACAATGAGTTCAGTCATCAAGAAGATAAAGTGAATAAGTAAAGATCTGACTCCAGCCCATTCATGAGGTTTTACCCTGTGCAGCCTTTGATTTCTAGCAGAAGGTTTTGATAGCAAAACACGTTTATTTTCTTGATCTATCCTTCCTCTCTTTAAACCGGAAAGCAAGAATAGAATTATTAAACACTCACTCTTTGTGGCACTGCTGTTGCAGCTACTGTTGTTATCTGTCATCTGTCAGGCGGAAGTATTGACAAGAAGTTTCATAATCGAGCTTGAACTGAATGCAGGTTCTCCAAAACAGAACTTCACTATAAAACGTGGCCTGAATACATTGCCGGGTTGCCAGTCAGACATTACTGAAACAAACGGCTATTTGAGATCAGACATACCGCCTGACGACAAACCACACAAACCCGGCAGTTACGGCGTAAAAACGAACCTCATTGAGTCGATTTCATGGCAGTGGCTTTACGTCACGAATCTGCTGATTGCTTACGAACTGATCCTGAGCATCAAAGACACTCAACCGAACTCCACCCCTTATTCATGGCTGCCTGTAGAAGTGGCTGTGGCTGTCGGCTGCCTTTTAAAAGGCTATTGGAACCAGGATTCACTTTTGTTTAACCCGATTGAACGACAGGCTACATCTATGTCGACACACAAGAATCACCCGTTTGCGACCATCATCACAATGTTTGGCTCCGGATGTAACCCATCACAACAGCCGCCGTCAGAATCATCCGGCCAGCAAGCTCCACCAGCCACCACCCGGGTTATGAGCTGTTTCAGCCACCTCCTTTTTCCTGATTCAGGCGACGGTAGTGAACGCCCTGAACAACACTCACACACTTTAGCTTTAAATTGTTTCGTCGATCCCTGTCATGGCGTTTGTCAATTCCGGGCATCATCCACTGGCAGAGAGCCAGCTGAATGGCCACTTGATAATGCGCAGACGCCCGGGATTCCGTCTGCCATCTCTGATGATTTGATCATAATCAATGGATTAATCAGTCTAAGTAAGCCTGAGCTTCTCAAGGAAACCGGATGTTCTTCCACGCCTGCCCACTCCCCCCCAATGGGGACTTCAGAAACACAAGAAACAACAGGATCATCACCATCAGGTCAAAGCCCGAGCCCTCTTTCCCAGAAACGCCCAAAGCAAGCCACAGACGGCAGCAGGCAACTAATCTGTGACCTGACACTGGTCGGTAAGAATGGCAAGCAGCGACCATGCTGGTCGGTCTGCAAGAGTACTCAAGCCCTGTCAGTTCACAAAAGCAGATACCACACCGGGCTCAAAGCCTGTAAGGCAATAGTCGTCGGGAAAGATGGCAAGCAGCAGCCATGCAGAAGGTTATTCATGAATACATACGCCCTGCTGTATCACAAAAGAAGAGACCACACCGGACAACAAATCTGTGATGTAACCGTGTCCGGAGAAGATGGCCAGAAACGCTCATGCGGAAAGACCTGCAAGAATGCTCAACATCTTCTGGATCACAAAAGAATACACCACACCAGACAACAAACCTGTAACCTGACCGTGGTCGGGAAGAATGGCCAAAAGCGACTATGCGGGACGATCTGCAGAAACACTAAAGTCCTGTCGGTTCACAAAAGCAAGTACCACACCGGGCAAAAAACCTGTGAACTGATAGTAGCCGGTGACGATGACCAGTCGCACCCGTGCGGAAAGGTCTGCAAAAATGCTAAAGCTCTTTTGGATCACAAAAGAAGAGCGCACACCGGGCAACAAACCTGTGACGTAATGGTGGTCGGGCAGGATGGCCAGCAACAGCCATGCGGTACAATCTGCAAGAATGCCGGAGCCCTGTCGTGTCACAAAAGCCTCAGGCACAGGAAGCCAGAAATCTGTTACTTAACAGTTATCGGACAGGATGGGCAGCCACAACCATGCGGAAAAGTCTGCAAGAATCCCCAGGTCATGGCGAATCACAAAAGAGCGCACCGAAAACGCAAACCTGTTGATGTCGATCGGAACGATGACCTCAGTCATCAAGAAGGTAAAGTGAATAAGTAAAGATCTGACTCCAGTCCATTCATAAGGTTTGCCCTGTATGGCCTTTGATTTCTGACAGAAGGATTTGATAGCAAAACACGATTATTTTCTTGATCTAATCTTCTATCTTTAAACCAGAAAGCAAGGATAGAATTATTAAACACTCACTCTTTGCGGCACTGCTGTTGCCAATACTTTCGTTATGTGTCCTCTGTCAGGCTGAAGTGTTGACAAGAAGTTTAATAGTCGAGCTTGAACAGAGTGCAGGCTCTCCAAAACATTCCTTCTCAATAAAACGTGACCTGGATACATTGTCAGGCCACCCATCAGACATTACTGACACAAACGGCAACTCAGGATCATACTCACAGTCTGATAACAAACTACACAGGTCCGGTTATTACGAAGCAAAAGCAACCATCATCAAGTCTATCTCTTGGCAATTGCTTTACGCCACGAACCTGCTGGTTGCTTACGAACTGATCCTGACCAACAGAAAAGCTAATCCAGACTCCAATTCTGATTCATGGCTACCTGTAGAAGTATCGTTTGCTGCCGGTTCGCTTTTAAGAAGCTGTTGGAACCAGAATTCACTACTGTTTAACCCCGTTGAACAACAGGCAAAGTCTATGTTGACACAGGGAAAACACCCGTTTGTGACCATCACGACAATGTTTGACTCTGGACATAACTCACCAGAATACCCACCGCCAGACTCTTCCGGCCAGCATGCTCCACAAGCCACCACTCAGGCTGTCTTTTATTTCACTTATCTCTTGCATTCTGACTCTGGCGACGGTGACGAAGCTCCTGAACAACACTCACACACTTTAGGTTTAAATTGTTTCGTCGATCCCTGTCAGGGCGTTTGTCGATTCCGTGTATCTTCCGATAACAGAGAGTCGGCTCAATCGTCGCCTGATGATGTGCGAATGCCCGGGAACGCGTCCGTCACCTCTGATGATTTGGTTATAATCAGCGGGTTACTCAATCTGCGTAATCGTAGTTCTCTCGGAGAAACCGGAATCCCCTTTACACTTAGCCATTTCACACCCCCAATGGGGACTTCAGAAATACTACAAACGGCAACGGCATCGACCCAATTGGATCAAAGCCCACCTTATCTTTCCAAGACAGGTACAAACCTGGCAAGACACAGCGGGCAACGAACCTGTAAGGTGCCCCTGATAGAGGAAGATGGCCAACATCGACCATGCGGCAAGACCTGCAAGAATGCTCGCGCCCTGTCGGTTCACAAAAGCAGATACCATACCGGGCAAAAAACCTGTACCGTGATAGTGGTCAAAGAGGATGGTCAGGAGCAGCTATGCAGGACAATCTGTAAGAATGGTAAAGCCTTGTCAGAGCACAAAAAACGAGACCACACCGGACAACAAATCTGTGATGTAGCCGTGGTGTGGGAAAATGGCCAGCTGCAGCCATGTGGGGCTGTCTGCAAGAATGTGAAAAGCCTGTCGAATCACATAAGAAGATACCACACCAGACAACAAACCTGTGACATAACAGTGGTCGGAGTAAATGGCCTGCAGCGACCATGCGGAAGGTCCTGCAAGAATGCACAAGCTCTGTCGGTTCACAAAAGCAGAGTCCACACCGGGCAACGAACCTGCGCCCTGACAGTCATCGAAAAGGATGGCCAGCAGCGGTCATGCGGGACTCTCTGCAAGAACGCTCAGGCCCTATCGGATCACAAAAGCAGATACCACAGCAGACAGCGAACCTGTGACGTAACCCTGATCGGTGACAATGGTCAACAGCAGCCATGCGGGAAGGCTTGCAAGAATACAAAAGCCCTGTCATCTCACAAAAACAGAGAGCACAGCGGGCAAAAAACCTGCAACACATCCGTGCTGGGGGAGGATGGCCAGCCACAGCCATGCGGGAAGGTCTGCAAAAATGCTTCAGACCTGTCGAATCACAAAAGAATACATCGAAAACGCAAACCTGATGATCTGGACCGGAAGGATGACCTCAGTCTTCAGGCAGATAAAGTGAAATAATTAGCTATCTTATCTGAGCTTTCAAGAAGTTTTGCCCAGTGTAGCCTTTGATTTTTAACAGGCGTTTTTTAACAGAAAAACACACTTATTTTCTTGGTCTATCCTTCCTCTCTGTAAACCAGAACACAAGGATAGAATTATTAAACACTCCCCCTTTGCTTCACTGCTATTGCTGCTACTATCTTTTTCTGTCGCCTGTCAGGGCGAATTGTTGGCAGGATGTTTTAATGCTGAGCTTGAACAGAACCCAGTTTCTACAAGGCAGAACTTTTACATAAAGAGTGATCGTCGTACATTTTCGGAAGACCCTACAGAAGTTGCCCGTACAAACGCCTATGCAGGATCAGATTCGCTGCCTGATGACAAACGGCACAGACCGTTCGGTTGCGAGCTAAAAACAACCATCATTGAATCTATTTCATGGCAATGGCTTTACACCACGAATCTGCTGGTTGCTTACGAACTGATCCTGATTACCAGAGACACTCCCAGGTATTCCAAACCTTATTCATGGCTACCTTTAGAAGCGCTTATAGCTGTCGGCTTGCTTTTAAAAAACTATTGGCACCCCGATTCACCTCTGTTTAACCTGGTTGAACTACAGGCGGCATTTATGTTGACACCGGGGAACCGTCCGTCTGCCACCATCAGTACAATGTTTGGATCTGAACATAACCCGACACAATACCAGCCTCCAGGACCAAACGGCCAGAAAGCCCCACAAGCCACAACCTCTGCTAACGGCTATTTCACTCACTCCATCTATTTTGACTCTGGCAACGGTAACGAAAGCCCTGAACAACGCTCACACACTTTAGATTTAACTTGTTTCGTCCATCCCTGTCATGGTGTTTGTCGATTGCGTACATCATTCGATAGCAGAGAGTCTACTCAATGGCCGCTTAATGATGCGCAAATGCTCGAGAATATACATCTCACCACTGAGGACCTGATTTTAATCAACGGGTTACTCAATTTAGGTAATCACAATCTTCACGATGAAACCGGAATGCCCCATACACTTGCCCATGCCTTAACCCCAATGGGTACTTCAGAAACACAACAAACAACAGGATCATTCCAGTCGGATCACAAAACCGGGCAACATGTTTGTGACAGGACAGTGGTCAGTCAAGATGGCCGGCAGAGGCCTTGCGGTATGATCTCAAAGAATGCTAAAACCCTGTCGTCTCATAAAAGTAGATACCACACCGGCCAAAAAACTTGTGACCTGACTGTGGTCGGGGACGATGGCAGACAGCAACTATGCGGGAAGGTCTTCAAGAATGCAGCAAGTCTGTCGAGTCACAAAGGCGGACATCACACCGATAAAAAAATCTGTGACGTGGCAGTGGCTGGGGAAAATGGTCAACAACGACCATGCGAGAGGCTCTGCAAAAGTGTTCAAGCCCTGTTCGATCACAAAAGAAGAAACCACACTGGGCAACAAACCTGTAACATGACAATCATTGAGGATGATGGCCAGCAGCGGTCATGTAGAAAAGTCTGTAAGAGTTCTAAAAGTCTGTCGAATCACAAAAACAGAGAACACTCCGGACAAAAAACCTGTAACATGACAATGGTCGAGGAGGACGGCCAGCAGCGACCGTGCGGAAAGATTTGCAAGAATGCTCCATCTCTGTCGGTTCACAAAAGCAAATACCACAGTGGGCAAAAAACCTGTTACATAACCTTGGTCACAGAGGATGGCCTGCAGCGGCTATGCGGGAAGGTCTGCAAGAATACTCAAGCCCTGTCGGCACACAAAAGAATGCATCAAAAACGCAAATCCGTCGATACGGAGCAGGACAATGATCTCAGCCTTCAAAAAAGTAAAGTGAATAAGTAATACCCGATCTGATAACAGACCATGAGGTTTTGCACATTGCAAACTTTGCTTTTTAACAGAAGGTTTTAAAAAAAGGTCTTTGACATAACAAAAACGCTTATTTTCTTGATCTATCCTTCCTCTCTGAATACCAGTATACAAGGATAGAATTATTAAATACCTAATCTATGCTACATCGCTTTTGCTGCTACCGTCATTGTCTATCATCTGTCGGGCTGAACCTTTGAGAAGTCATTTTGTTGTTGAACTTGTACAGGATGCTGGTTCTCCAAAACAGAACTTTGCTACAAAGCCTGGGCGGCGTACATTTTCGGAAGACCCGTCAAACATTGCCGACACAGACGGCTATACAGAACCTGACCTGCCACCTGATGACAAACGACACAGAGTGGGCGATTACCGAGTTAAAATGACCAGCATCGAGTCAATACCCTGGCAATGGCTTTATGCCACGAATCTGCTCGTAGCTCACAAGCTGGTGGTGACCATCAAAGACTCCCCTGCGAACTCCAATCTTTATTCATTGTCCGTAGAAGTGGTTGTCGCTGTCAGTTGGCTTTTAAGCAGCTATTGGAAGCCGGATTCATCGCTGTTTAACTCGATTGAACAACAAGAAGCAACATCTATGCTGACAAGAAGAGGGCACCTGCCTGCAACCGTTACCAGAATGTTTGGCTCCAGACATGACCAACCACAACACCCTCCGTCACAATCATTCGGCCAGCACGCTCCAAAACCCACAAGCCAACCTGCAGGCTATTTCACTTATCTCCAGTATTCTGACTCTGCCGACGATAACGAAGGCCCTCAACCTCAATCACACACTTTAAGTTTAAATTGTTACATCTATCCCTGTCATGGCGTTTGTAGATTACGACCATCACCCGATAATACACATTCAATGAGTGCAGAGGCAGCAATTACTAATCCTTCCGGGCCAATCAATGATGCTGCACCAACACTCCGGAGTTCGCCTGTCACCACTGATGATTGGGTTATAATAAAAGGGTTACTCAGTCTGCGTGGTCACAGTCTTCCAGAACAAGCCGGTATTTCCTTTACGCCTTGCCATTCCAACCCCTCAATGGGAAAGTCAGAAGCACAAGAAACAAAAACAGAAGCATTCCAACCGGCCTCAAGCACAACTCATCTTTCCCGGATATCTCCAATAAGAGCGACAGACCAGAGTACGCAACCAACCTGTGAAATGACGGTGGTCGGGGAAGATGGCCTGGAATGGCGATGCGGAAAGGTTTGCAAAAATGCCAGAACCCTGCGGGATCACAGAAGAAAAAACCACACCGGGCAACGAACCTGTGAGGTAAGCGTAGTCGGGGGTCATGGCCAGCTGAGACCATGCGGGAAAGTTTGCAAGAATGCCAAAGCCCTGTCGGCTCATAAAAGCAGAAACCATACCGAGCAAAAAGCCTGTGATGTGTTAGTGTTCAGGAAAAATGGCCAGCAATGGCCATGCGGAAGGATCTGCAGAAATGCTGGTGCCCTGTCGGATCACAAAAGTGGACACCACTCCGGGCGAAGAACCTGTGACGTGCAAGTAGTCAAGGAGGATGGACTGTCGCAGCCGTGCAGTAAGATCTGCAAGAGTACTAAAATCCTCTCGGATCACAAAAGAAGATACCACTCCGGGCAACAAGCCTGTGACCTGAAAGTGATCGGGGAGGATGGTCAGCTAAGGACATGCGGCAAGGTCTGCAATAGTTCACATGCTTTGACGGAACACAAAAGGATACATAGAAGGCGAAAGCATGTAGATATGGATCAGGACAATAACTTCAGTCATGATCTGACACCCAGCCTTCCATAAAATTAATCAGCAGCAATCTTTACCCTTAAATATTGGTTCTTTTTCAAAAGGTTTTTGACAGAAAAACAGGCTTATTTTTTTGATCTATCCTTCCTCTTTGTAGACCAGAACGCAAGGATATAATTATTAAACACATACCCTCTACGTTTCTGCTGTGGACGCTTCTGTCGTTTTGCATCATCTGTCAGGCCGAATCATCGACAAGTCACTTTATTGTCGAGCTTGAACAGAATGCAGACTCTCCAAAAAAGAACTTTGCTATAAATAGCCACCGTCGTACATTACCGTGCAAACCGTCAGATATTGCCGACACAAAAGGCTATTCAGGATCAGATCTGCGACCTGAAAACAAATGCCGCAAGTCTGGCGCTTTTCGGGTAAAAACAACCATCATTGAGACTATTTCGTGGCGACTGATTTACGCCACAAATCTGCTGGTTGCTTACCAACTTATCCTGACCACCAAAGGTCCACCTCTGAACTCCAGCCCTTATGCATGGCTACCGTTAGAAGTGGTTGTCAGTTGGCTTTTGAAAAGCCACTGGAATCCCGATTCATGGCTGTTTAAACCGATTGAACAACAGGCGAGTCAGGGTCTCCCGTTTGCGTCCATCACTATAATGTTTGGCTCTGGACAAAACCAGGAACAATATTCGCCATCAAAATCATCTTGCCAGCAAGCTCCGGAGACAACCACTGCCCGTAAAGCCTCTTTTGCCCCCTCGCGCAATACAGACTATGCCGGCGGCAACGAAGACCCTCAGCAACCCTCACATAGTTTGGATTTAAATTGTTACGTTTATCCCTGTAACGGCGTTTGTCGATTCCGATCATCATCCGATAGCACCGAGCCCCCTCTGTGGACAATGAATGACGGAGAAAGCTCATGCCCCCACTTGGCTGATGGACAATGCCTGAGCTGTATAGGTCATTTGAATCCTCTACACATTACAGACTTCCAGAAAAACTCACCTTTCAAAACATCGAGTGATCTTTCTGAGATTGAACGCCGATACAATTACGACCCACAACCCGTTGGCATTGATAGCGACACTGACGGGGTCGCCATAGACAGGGTCGCCTGTACATCTGACGCCATTGTGCCACTCAACTATGACGCACCAATACCGGGAGAACGGCCTTCCACCGATAATGATTCTGTGCTTGAAGGCTCACTCGAAATGCAGAGCCATCACGGAGAAGACAAGATTATCTTTAAACTTGCCCATTCAGAAACACAAACAACAACCACTGAATCATTCGTATGGAATCAGTACCAACCTCATCACTCACAGACAGCGGCAATGCAACCTGAAGGCCACAACAGGCAAAAAACCTGTGATGCGACTGTGGTCGGGGAGGATCGCAAAGAACGGCCATGCGGGATGATCTGCAAGAATGCTCAAGCCCTGCGACATCACAAAAGAAAAACACACACCGGGCAACAAACCTGTGACCTGACCGTGGTCGGGCGTGATGGCCAGCCGCAGCCATGCGGAAGGCTCTTCCAGAATATTCAATCCCTGGCAACACACAGAAGTAGCCAGCACACAGGACAAAAAACCTGTAAAGTGATCGTGGTCGGTGAGGATGGCCTGCAGCGACCATGCGGGGCGGTCTGCAAGAATGCTAATTCCCTGACGAATCACAAAACCAGAGTCCACAGCGGGCAACGAATCTGTATCGTAAACGTAACTGGGGAGGATGGCCAGCTGCGTCCGTGTGGAGCGGTCTGCAAGAGCACTAAAGCCCGCTCGGATCACAAAAGAACCGTCCACAGCAGTCAACAAACCTGTAACATGACCGTTTTAGGGCAGGATGGCCAGGAGCGGCCATGCGGGATGGTCCTGATGAATCTACATACCCTGACGACTCATAGAAGCTATTACCACACAGGAAAAAAAATCTGTAGCGTGATCCTGACCGAGAGGGATGGCCAGCCGCGGCCATGCGGGATGATCTGCAAAAATTCTCAAGCCTTGTCGGCTCACAAAAGAAGAAACCACACCGGACAACAAACCTGCGATGTCAACGTGGCCGCTAAAAATGGCCAAGCGCGGTCATGCGGGATGATCTGCGAAAACTCTCACGCCCTGATGATTCACAAAAAAAAACATCGAAAACGCAAGCCTGTTAATGTGCAACAGAACGATGACTCAGCGGACAGAAAAAGAAAACCGTACAAGTGACACTCCCCGCCTTGTCGAGGGTGTCGCAAAACTCCAACAGCTTGTTCCCATGCTCAGAGGTCGTCATTCCCGCGAAGGCGGGAATCCAGCGCCAACGGTGGATCTCTGCCTTCTCGGGGATGACAAGGCCAAGGGGGCATCGGGCAGTATGGTTCTGGTGGTGAGTCTGTGTGGATTCCCGCCTTCGCGGGAATGACGAGAATGAAGTCGGGAATGACGAGAATGAAGTCGGGAATGACGGGAGTCAACTCGTTCCCTCGCTGGAGAGGGTTTTGCGACAGCCTCGACAAGGCGGGGAGTGTCACCAGAAGATTTTTAACAATGGAACATGCATATTTAGTGCCCGTCCGTAAACCCTCAAATACTTGAAAATAGCGACTCATAGCCTAATTTAAGGAACGAAGATCTTCCAAAACAGGCCGTTTCCGAACTTATACGCCAGACCATTAATCCACAAATGCAGCTTGGCGAGGTTGATATTTCTGCCATTACATTCAATCTCAGGTCAAGGGTTAAAAACAGTTCGCAGAAATCTATTATAATCTAAAATTATCTTATAAAATCTCAAGCATGGATAAGTGATTAGTGAAGATAGGTGAGGCAGCTCGTTTACTTGGTACAGACCCAATAACACTACGGAAATCGGAAAATACAGGTGAGCTGCTTCCTGCCAGAAAGACCAAAGGCGGAGCTCGTTACTACGACGTGTCTGAATTGATGGGCTACAGTAACGAAGCTGCGCCTACGCTTTGCTATTGCAGAGTATCCGGTCACGACCAAAAGCCAGACTTAGACAGGCAGCAAGAGTGACTGGAAGCCTGCTGTTCTGCAAAAGGTTGGCGAACTCAGGTTATACGAAAAAATGCTTGAGACTTTGCGAGATGTTGTTAGCTCACAAGATTGAACTCAGCCCGACAAAACAACAAGCCGATTATCTTGATAGAGCTTGTGGTTCTCGTCGTCATGCGTTCAATCAACTGTTAGCCCATTTCAATAAAGAAGGCGTTAAATGGTCAAAGAAGGCTGCGAATGAAAAATACCAGGAACTCAGGCTTGAGTTTCCCTGGTATGCCGAAGTCAGCCAACGTGTCACCAGGAACACAATCGACGATCTTCATGACGCCTTTACTCACTTCTTTCGTCGGGTGAAGAAAGGAGAAAAAGCAGGTTATCCAAGATTCAAGAAGCGAGGACTACACGACAGTTTTTCTCTCAGAGAAAAACCCAAGTTTGATGTTGATGGCAGAACACTTCGCATTGAGAAACTGAAAACCCGCATCAAGATGCGCCAGGAGCTGAGGTTCACAGGAACACCCTGTCAGGTGACGATCAGTAAGCGAGCCGGAAAGTATTTCGCTTCTATTTTGGTAGACACTCAGGATTACGACCTAAAAGCACAAAGCAATGAGTCTGTGGGCGTTGATTTTGGCATCAAAGATTTAGCTATTTGTTCGAATGGCAAAACCTTTGCTGCTAATCAGAAACTGAAAGGCTCTCTGAAACGCCTTAACAGGAAACAGAGGGCGTTAAGCCGCAAAACAAAGGGAAACAACCGCTATGTGAAAGCCAAGCGAGCGGTTGCCAAACTGCATTACCGGATAAGTAACCAGCGATCAGCCGTACTACATGAGGTAAGTGATTATCTGACGTCAAGATTCAAAATAATCACCCTCGAAAATCTGAATGTCAAAGGCATGGTAAAAAACCGCAAACTGGCAAGAGCAATCAGTGACGCAGGTTTCGGTAAGCTGAGAGAACTGGTTGAATACAAGGCAGAGCTGCGAGGATGTCAGGTTGTGATTGCAGATCGGTTCTTTCCCAGCTCGAAGAAATGTGCAGTTCATACTTGCGACTACATAAATGACAATCTCACCCTGTCTGATCGTGAGTGGCGGTGTCCAAAATGTAAAACTCTGCATGATAGGGATTACAGTGCGAGTTTGAACCTTGATAATTACGGTCGAGACAGGTTACAGCTCGACGGGGTCGCCCAGACCCTAAACCCTACGCAAGAGTGGAGTTAGACACGATTCGTCGTGCATCCATGTCGACGGCGTAGATAAGTCTACATAATTACAGATTATGTTAGATTTTTAGTAGCGGATGACATTCCCCGCTTGCATGAAAGCATCACTCATAATGAGAAGGTTTTTTCTTTGTTCGATCGTCATACCGAATGGATCAGCAACGGTAAGGCTGTAACCCCTGTAGAGCTTGGCCTCAGAGTCTGCGTATTACAGGATCAGTTTGGCTTTACCCTGCATCATCTGGTCATGGAAAAACAGACGGACGACCAAGTGACTGTACCTATTGCGGAAGGTGCCAAACAGCGTTTTCCCCAGGTATCACAAGTCAGTTATGACAGGGGTTTCTGGTCAAAAGAAAACTCGGTCATAAAATCTGACATAATCTGTAATTATCCAGACTTATCTACGCCGCCACCATGGATACACGACGAATCGCGTATAACCCCACTCTCGCGTAGGCTGTCCCGGTAAAGCCTGCACAGACGTTGGCTCTTTACTCTGGGCATCCTGCTGCTGGTTAACCGGCAACCGGAACGGCCTTCCGACACGATCTCGAAGTCTTACCGCCTCTTCAAATACGGTGTGCACATCTTGACTCATATTGGCCAGCAGGCCAGTGTCAAAAGGCTCCCAATCCAGCCCCCGGGCAACATCAGCACAGGCTTTTTCCAATGAGGCGACCATGGATGTCCCTGAACCATGTTGCAACAGCCTCTTTTAAACGAGGGGGTGAATCACTCAGGCTATAGATTCAACAATATGGCCAGAGAGGCTATGACCCCCAAAGCATTGGTCACTGGGGTTGTTTCCGCTGATGAAGTGGAAACCGGGCTGTTACTGAAAGTCATATTGGTAACAGAAGCAGAGGATTAAGGCTCTGTCGTGCAAACAGCTGAGTCAAAGTAGAACTGACCCTCAACGTTGGTCAGTCCAGTCAAAGCAGTGGCTTTGGAATCATTGATGGGAGTCCAGCTATTCACGATCTGGCAAAGTGTCGGTGCACTGGTCGTTGCCGGGCCGACGGTTGAACTCTCGGTTCTTTGGCACTCACCTGCCAGTGGCAATGGATCAACGGCTTTCAGGGGGAAATCTTCGTTGTCTACTTTCCACAAAGTCATTCCCCCAAAGCGGTTACAGGCCAGTGCCAGATCAAGCTTGTCATCGATAGTTAAAGCTGTCGTTGTGACTCCGATAATGTTACCAGCCATATTAATGAGAGGCGCTTTGCTATAGGCAGACGAGGAGAGACCCTTTAAAGCGAACCCTCCACTTCGGGTTTTAATTCCTGTACGAATTTCGCCACGTGTCTTGCCTTTATTGTCAATAACAACACTGTTTCTGAAGATATTAATATTGCTTCCGGATCCAATTGCAATCTGAGCCAATTCCGAGATTTTGCCCTGGAATGTGTTACCAATTATTTCGAGTTTGTTTGACAGGTTATTGATGTTGCGAAGATTAATGAATATTGCTTTCTCGGGAATCATACTGAGTTTTGTTGTGCGGATGGTTTTACCAATGACGTAGTTATTAGCGAAACGTAAGCCCGGGCTCGGGAGCGGGAGCAAATCACTGGTGGATGCATCCAGATTCGCAGAACAATTAATGTTAACTGCGGCCCGGACAGGGAGATAAAAAACGTTGTTCTCTATAGATAATGTCCGGCTATAGCAGTTTGTGTGGACAATAGCGTCAGTTTGAGTATCTGGATTAACTCCGGTTGGCTGGAAAGTAATGTGTCTTATATGATTGGTTAATGTTTCTCCAAAATTGAATTCGTCATCGTAGTGAACGCCAACCCCGATCATGTATCTACTTGTAAAGTTATCATGAAGCTTGATAACAATTTCAAAACCGTCATCAGCAGCCCCGATGATGTCCTGACCGTTCTTCAACGTTATTGCATTGGCGATAAGATATTCAACAATGGGCTTACCTGTCACGGGGGCAACGGTTGGAGAAGTTGTTTTGGAGGAAAGCAAGATAACAGTGTTCTCGGGAATCTGTTCTATCAACTCACTTAAATCATATGCGGGGTCGGCACTGAGGACAACGCACTGTCGTCCGCTAACAAGATCACTGTATTGGTTAAGCCGTTGAGTAACCCCTACCGTTTGACCTATGAGAGCGTCGCATAATACCGTTGGAGGGAAAGTTGCAGTAGTAGGAGCTTCAGTAGCATTGGTGCTTGAACCATCGGCAATGGATGTAGCGGTATTTACCGGGCAAGCATCACTGTACGACAAGTCCAATGCATCCAGAAATTCTGTTCGCGCAGAGCAATTGGCTGTTAACACACGTGGGTCGGCTTTTTGGCAAAGAAGCTGATTATTGGCGACAGATTCAGTATTCACTTTAGTGCCATCGACATAGCTGTTCACCGCCGTGGTGTTGGCAACCGTTCCACCATTTAACCTCCCCCCCCCGATGTCGGCGCGTGCAAGTTTACCCGAGGTTTCGACCCTGCTGTTCACTGCCGTGGTGTTGGCAACCGTTCCTATAACGTATCCCCCTCCGATGCCGGCGTCTGCATAATCATCCGAGGTTGTGACATGGCTGTTCACCGCCGTGGTGTTGGCAACCGTTCCTCCAGCTCTAACGAACCCCCCCCCGATGCCGGCGTATGCAACTTTACCCGCGGTTTTGACCCTGCTGTTCACCGCCGTGGTGTTGGCAACCGTTCCTGAAACGTACCCACCCCCGATGCCGGCGTCTGCATAAACATCCGAGGTTGTGACATTGCTGTTCACCGCCATGGTGTTGGCAACCGTTCCTGCCTTGTCAACCTGGCCCCCCCCTATACCGGCGCATGCACTCTGACCCGTGGTTTCGACCGTGCTGTTCACCGCCGTGATGTTTGTAACCATTCCTCCACCGTCAACCACGCCCGCCCCAATGCCAGCGTGTGCATTGTCACCCGAGGTCGAAACATGCACATTTTCGGCCCGGATATTACTGACTGTGCCAGTATCATCAACAACACAGGCTGCTAACCCAGTCGGCTTCCCGGAATTTTTTATATTGGCACGAGTAAACTGAAGGTCACTGATGCTGCCTTTCAGAGTGTCAACAAAACAGTTAGACAGGCCGCTGATGGTACGGCACTGCCCATCGTAATCGCCGGTGAATGGATGGGTAACATTGCCAATGGATTGATAGTCTTTAGTGACAACAATATCCGCTATCTGTTGATAGGTACCGTTTAGTGGATGGTCGCGAAGTCGGCCAATCTTGCCCAGGTCTTTTGCATCATTAATCTTTATGGGTGTTGATGCTGTAGTGGCTGTTGATGCTGTAGTGGCTGTTGGTGCTGTAGCGGCTGTTGATGCTGTAGTGGCTGTTGGTGCTGTAGCGGCTGTTGATGCTGTAGTGGATGTTGACTCTTTAGCGGCTGTTGGCACTGTAGCATTATTTACCGGGCAAGCATCACTGTACGACAAGTCCAATGCACCCAGAAATTCGGTTCGCGCAGAGCAATTGGCTGTTAACACCCGTGGGTCGGCTTTTTGGCAAAGAAGCTGATCATTGGCGACAGATCCAATATTCACTTTATTGCCATCGACATAGCTGTTCACCGCCGTGGTGTTGGCAACCGTTCCTCCACGGGAAACCATGCCCACCCCGATGTCGGCGTGTGCATATTTACCCGAGGTTTCGACCGTGCTGTCCACCGCCGCGGTGTTGGCAACCGTTCCTGCCTGGTCAACCAAGCCCCCCCCGATGCCGACGTGTGCATGTTTACCCGAGGTTTCGACCGTGCTGTCCACCGCCGTGGTGTTGGTAACCGTTCCTAAAACGTACCCACCCCCGATGCCGACGTGTGCATAATTACCCGAGGTTGTGACATTGCTGTTCAGCGCCGTGGTGTTGGCAACCGTTCCTCCATATAAAACCCCCGCCCCGATGCCGGCATCTGCATAATCATCCGAGGTTGTGACATTGCTGTTCACCGCCATGGTGTTGGCAACCGTTCCTCCAGCGTTAACCTTGCCCCCCCCGATGCCGGCGTTTGCAAGTTTACCCGAGGTTGTGACCCTGCTGTTCACCGCCATAGTGTTGGCAACCGTTCCTCCATCTAAAACCGCCCCCCCCCCGGTGCCGGCGTTTGCAATCCCGCCCGAGGTTTTGACCCTGCTGTTCACCGCCGTGGTGTTGGCAACCGTTCCTAAAACGTACCCCCCCCCGATGCCGGCGTCTGCATTCCAACCCGAGGTACCGACCGTGCTGTTCACCGCCATGGTGTTGGTAATCATTCCTCCACCGTCAACCACCCCCGCCCCAATGCCGACGTGTGCATTGTCACCCGAGGTGGAAATATGCACATTTTCGGCCCGGATATCACTGACTGTGCCATCGGCAGTACAGGCTGCCAACCCGGTCGTCTTCGCTGAATTTATATGGGTATCAGTAAAGCCAAGGTGACTGATGTTGCCTTGTTTCAGAGTATCAACTAAACAGTCAGACAGGCCGCTGATGGTACGGCACTGCCCATCGTAATCGCCGGTGAATGGATGGGTAGCATTGCCAATGGATTGATAGTCTTTAGTGACAACAATATCTGCTGTCTGTTGATAGGTACCGTCCAGTGGATAGTCGGGATGTCGGCCAATCTTGCCCAGGGTTTCTGCATCATTAATCTTTATGGGTGTTGATGCTGTAGTGGCTGTTGATGCTGTAGTGGGTGTTGACTCTTTAGCGGCTGTTGACGCTGTTGACGCTGTAGTGGGTGTTGACTCTTTAGCGGCTGTTGGCTCTATAACCGCTGTTGACGCTGTAGTGGGTGTTGACTCTTTAGCGGCTGTTGGCTCTATAGCCGCTGTTGACGCTGTAGTGGGTGTTGATGCTGTAGCGGCATTTACCGGACAAACCGATAAATCCAACGCATCCCGAAATTCAGTTCTCGGAGAGCAATAGGCTGTTAACACACGTAGGTCTGCTTTTTGGCATAAAAGCTGATCATAGGTGATAGTTCCAAGATTCTTTTTATTGCCATTGACAAAGCTGTTCACTGCCTTGGTTTTGTCAACCGTTCCGGAAACCTGGCCCCCCCCGATGTCGGCGTCTGCATGGTCACCCGAGGTTGTAACATGGCTGTTCACCGCAGTGGTGTGGGCAACCGTTCCTTCATTGTAAACCAGCCCCCCCCCGATGCCGACGTCTGCATGGTCACCCGAGGTTGTAACATGGCTGTACACCGCCGTGGTGTTGGCAACCATTCCTTTAACCACTCCCCCCCCGATGCCGGCTTTTGCATATCTACCCTCGGTTTTGACATTGCTGTACACCGCCGTGGTGTTGGCAACCATTCCTAAAACCCCCCCACCTCCGATGCCGCCGAATGAACCATAACCCGAGGTTGTGACACGGCTGTTCACCGCCATGGTGTTGCCAACCGTTCCGTCAACCCGCCCACCCCCAATGCCGCCTTCTGCACGCCAACCCAGGGTTTCGACTCTGCTGCTCAACGCTGTGGTGTTGTCAACCTTTCCTCCCCTTTTAACTCCCCCGATGCCGGCCATTCCATTCTTACCCGAGGTTTCGACCCTGCTGTTCATCGCTGTGGTGTTGGCAACCGTTCCGTCAACCCCCCGATGCCGGCGTATGCACGTTCACCCTTGGTTGTGACATGGCTGTTCACCGCCGTGGTGTTGGCAACCGTTCCTCCAGCTCTAACCTGCCCCCCGATGCCGGCGAATGAACCATAACCCGAGGTTGTGACATGGCTGTTCACCGCCGTGGTGTTGGCAACCGTTCCTCCAGCTTTAACCTCCCCCCACCGATGCCGGCGTCTGCAAGCCAATCCACGGTTTCGACCGTGCTGTTCACCGCCATGATGTTGGCAACCATTCCTTTAACCCGCCCCCCCCCGATGCCGGCGTCTGCATAGTGACCCCTGTTGACAATATGAACATCTTTCGCCCGGATATTACTGACTGTGCCAGTACCATCAACAACACAGGCTGCTAACCCGGTCGGCCTCGCGGAATATTTTATATTGGCACGAGTAAACTGAAGGTCACTGATGCTGCCTTTCAGAATGTCAACAAAACAGTCAGACAGGCCGCTGATGGTACGGCACTGCCCATCGTACTTCCCGGTGAATGGGCCCAAGAATGTGCCCCAGGTGGATATGCCAATGGGTTTATGGTCTTTATTGACAACAATATCCGCTGTCTGTTGATACGTACCGTTCAGTGGATAGTTGGGATTTCGGCCAATCTTGCCCAAGTCTTCTGCATCATTAATCTCTATGGGGGCTGTTGACGCTGTAGTGGGTGTAGATTGAGTGGTCAGAGCCAGTAACAGAAATACAGGAGCGATGAACAGGACCGAATAGTGCCGCAACTTAATCATTTTCAGGACTCCTCGGAAAAGTCGATAGGAAGCCTAGTCGCTGTGTTTATAGTTTTCCATTAATAGGTTTAAGGTGTTGCAAGAAAATAGATGGATCTTTTTGTCAATCCTCTCTTTAGTGCTGCTACTCAGGGTATTAGCCATGACTCCTGAGCCGTTCATATACAGGGCAAGGGCGCTGCAACAGCCTCTTTTAAACGAGGGGTTGAATCAGCTCAGGCTATAGATTCAACAATATGGCCAGAGAGGCTATGACCCCCAAATGAGCAGGCTAAATTTCAATCAAAAAATTTTGGCTGTTGTCTGCTGAATCAGATTATTTGTGGGTTTACGGGCAGGCACTATTTACATGATCTAACCTTTCTCTCTGGAAACCACAATGCAAGGATAGAATTATTAGACGTTCACTCTCTGCGGCACCGCTGTTAATTCTACTGTTGCTCTCTGTCGTCTGTCAGGCAGAACCGTGGACAGGACGTTTTACTGTTGAGTTTGGAAAAGATGCAGGCCGTCCAAACCATGGCTTTTATATAAAGTCTGACCTGATTAAATTGCCAGACAACCCATCAGACATTACCGATGCAAACCACTTTGCAGGATCGGTTGAAAAACGACACAGACCTTACGGTTACATAATTAAAGCGGCCATTATTGAGTCGATTTCGTGGCAATGGCTTTATGCCTCGAATCTGCTGGTTGCTTTCGAAATACCCCTGATCACCAAAGACAATCCTCTAAGCTCTGGCCCTGATTCGTGGCCACCGTTAGAAGCGCTTGTCGCTATCAGTTGGTTTTTAAAAAGCTATTGGAGCCCTGATTCCTCTGTGTTCAAGCCAATTGAACAACAGGCAGCCTCTCTGTTGACACAGGGAGATTTTCCGTTTTCGATCATCGCTGCGATGTTTGGCTCTGGAGACAATCCGCAACAGTATCCACCATCAGAATCATCCGGCCAGCGAGTCCCGGCAGCCAGCATCCAGGTTACAGGTTATTTCACTAACCTTTTGAATTCTGGCTCTGGCGACGGTAACGGAGGCTCTCAAAAAGACTCACATACACTGGGTTTAGATTGTTTCGTCTATCCCTGTCGTGGCGTTTGTCGATACCAACCATCATCGGTTAGCGGAGGACTCGTTGAATGGCCACTGAAGTCCGAAGAAAGTTCAACTTCAGGCCCGGTCGCCTATACAAATGACACCGCCGGATCATGGGTTTATGACTGGGTGAGGTTCGATAGCCAGCCTTTCATCACGAGTGATTTTGAGGTCTTTAATGAGAGGCTTGATCCACAGTGTATTCTCGAAGAAGACGAGATGTTCATTACGCTTGACCAATCAGAGATACAACCGACAACCAGTGAATTATTCCGATTGGATCAGAGCCAACATCATCCTTCCGGGACAGGAAAATTAAAAGCCAGAGCTGACAGTGAACAAACAGCCTGTAACGCAATAATAATCGGAGAAGATGGCAAGCTGCGGCCATGCGAGAAAGTCTGCAGTAATGCTCGTGCCCTGTCATCTCATAGAAGCAAATACCACACTGGGCAAAAAACCTGTCAGACGATCCTGGTCGAAGAGGATGGTCAGCAGCGAATTTGCGGGACGGTTTGCAAGAATGCTCGTGCCCTGTCATTTCATAGAGACAAATACCATACCAGGCAACGAATCTGTGACGTAACAGGGATCAGGAAGAATGGCCAGCCTGAGCTGTGCGGGACGGTCTGCAAGAATAGTAAAGCTCTCTGGAATCACAAAAGAAAAAAGCACTTCGAGCAGAAAACCTGCGAACTGACATTGGTCAGGGAGGATGGCCAACAGCAGCAATGTGGGAAAATCTTCAAAAATGCCAAAGCCCTGTCAGATCACAAAAGAAGAATCCATGACGGGCAACAAAGATGTAGCGAGACTGTGCTCGGGGAGAATGGCCAGCAGAGGTCATGCGGGACAATTAGCAAGAATTCTAAAGCTCTGTCAACTCACAAAAGAAGAGCCCATACCAAACAAGTAACCTGCGACGTCAAATTGGTCGGAAAAAATGGCAAACCGCGGTTATGCGGGAAGGTCTGCATAAATGCTCTGTATCTCTCGATTCACAAAAGTAAAGCCCACGGCGGCCAAAGAATCTGTGACGCGACTCTGATCGGAGAGGATGGCCAACTGCAACCCTGCGGAGCGGTCTGCAAAAATCCCGGAGCGCTGTCATCTCACAAAAGTGGGCACCACAGCGGAAAAAAAACCTGTGACCTGCCACTGATTGGGGCGGATGGTCAGCCTCAACCATGCGGGAAGGTCTGCAAGCATGCTAAAGCCCTGACGGATCACAAAAGAAAAGAGCACAGCAGACAACAAACCTGTGACGCGACAGTGGTCGGGAAAGATGGCCAACAGAAGCCATGCGGGAAGATCTGCAAGAATGCTTATGCTCTCTCGGGGCACAAAAGAAAACATCAAAAACGCAAGCCCGTTAATGTGGACGAGAGTGATGATCTCAGCCTTCAAAAAATAAAGTGAATAAGTAATGATCCTTTCAGATATCCGTCCTTTCATGGGGTTTTTCCCGGTGTAACCTTTGGCTTTTAGCAAAGAAACACGCTTACTTTATTGATCTAATACCAAGCGTGCTTTCTAACTCCCGTGATGAGCATGGAGGTTTGAGCCTTAAGACAAGGCGGCGTGAGGAGTCATAGCCTTAGCTATGGCGACGATCGCCAACGCAGGATTAAGGCTCAAATCTTCAGCGCAATAGGGAGTTAGAAAGTTCGATTGGTATAACCTTCCTCTCTGTAAACCAGAATGCAGGGATAGAATTATTAAACGCGTACTCTCTGAGGCTCTACTGTTACTTCTTATTTCGACATCTGTCGTCTATCAGGCAGAACCGAGAACAGAACGCTTTACTGTTGAGTTCGAAAAGAATGCAGGCAACCCAAACCATAGCTTTGCTATAAAGCGCGAACTGAATACATTACCGGGCAAACCTTCAGATATTGCCAACACAGAGTGCTATGCAGGATCAGGTGAAAAACGACACAGACCTGACGGTTACGGAGTTAAAACAACCATTATTATTGAGTCGATTTCCTGGCAATGGCTTTATGCTACGAATCTGCTGGTTGCTTACGAACTGATCCTGATCACCAAAGACCATCTCCTAAGCTCAAACCCTGATTCATGGCTACCGGTAGAAGCGGTTGTCACTGTTGGCTGGCTTTTTAAAAGTTATTGGAACTTCGATTCCTCCCTGCTCAAGCCGATTGAACAACAGGCAGCATCTATGTTGACACATAGCAATCTCCCGTTTGCGATCATCACCGCAATGTTTGGCTCTGGAGACAATCCACAAGATTACCCGCCATCAGAACCATCCGGCCGACGAGTCCCGGCAGCTACCACCCACGGCTCTTTCACCAACCCAATGCATACTGGCTCTGGCAACGGTAATGGCGGCCCTCAACAACACTCACATACTCTGGGTTTAAATTGTTTCGTCCTTCCCTGTCATGGCATTTGTAAATTCCGACCATCACCCGATAGCATAGAACTGGAGGAATGGCTGCTGAATGTCGTGGAAAGTTCAACAAACCACACAGAAGCAACACCCGGGCAAAACTCATGCCCCCATTTGGCTAATGGACACTGCTTTAGTTGCCTGGATCATTTTAATCTTGGTGAACCCTTTGAGCTACAGCAGCATAACATTGACAGCCATGCAGCCAATAGCGACAACCCTTTAGAAAAGGTCGCCCCCGACTCAATGAGAGCATGGGCAGCTCATACGGCTGACGCTACCGTGCCACTCATTGATGAAGAATCAGAGTCCTGGAATGGCTTTTTTCCTCCCGGTGGGACGCCTCCCGAAGTAGCTAAACATTGCCAACAATCCCTTTCAGATGGCAAAAAAGTCTGTGACGTCAAATTGGTCGGGGAGGATGGTCAGCCGCAACCATTTGGAAAGGTCTGCATGAATGCCAATACCCTGTCCCATTACAGAAGAACCAATCATACCTCGCAAGAAACCTGTATTGTCAGAGTGATCGGGAAGGACGGCCAGCCGCGGCCATGCGGAGAGGTCTGTAAAAATGCTCGTGCCCTGTCTTCTCACAAAAGCAGAAAGCACTCCAGGCAACAAACCTGTGACGAAGCAGTGGTCGGGAAGGATGGCCAGCTGCGCCGATGCGGAGCCGTCTGCAAGGATGCTCGAGTCCTGTCGGATCACAAAAGCAGAGAGCACGCGGGGCAACGAATCTGTGGTATGCCAGTGACCGGAGAAGATGGCCAGCGACGACCATGCGGAAAGGTCTGCAAGAGTGCCCGAACCATGTCTTCTCACAAAAGCAGATACCACAGGGGGCTAGAAACCTGCGAAGTAACACGGGTCGGTGAGGATGGCCAACCGCGACTATGCGGGACAGTCTGCAGGAATGCTCAGGCTCTGTCGGATCACAAAAGAAGAGATCATAGTGGCCAACAAACCTGCAGTCTGCCAGTAGTCGGGAAGGATGGCCAGCAGCGACAATGCGGGAAAATCTGTAAGAATGCTCAAGCCCTGTCGGATCACAAAACCAGATACCACTCCGGGCAAAAAACCTGTGACGTAACAGTGATCGCAGAGGATGACCAACCGCAGCCATGCGGGAAGGTCTGCGATAATACCCAAGCCCTGTCAGAGCACAAAAGAAAACATCGAAAACGCAAGCCTTTTGACATGGATCAGGATTAACAGAAGGTTTTTAACAGAAAAACACGCTTATTTTCTTGATCTATCCTTCCTCTCATAAACCAGAATACAAGGATAGAATTATTAAACGCTCACTCTCTGAGGCACCGCTGTTACTTCTACTATTGATATCTGTCGTCTGTCTGGCAGAACCTTGTACAGAACGTTTTACTGTGGAGTTTGAAAAGAATACAGGCTGCCCAAGCCATAGCTTTTCTATAAAGCACGAACCGAATACATTACCGGGCAATCCATCAGATATTGTCGACACAGACGGCTACGCAGGATCAGATAAAAAACGACACAGACATTACGGTTACAGACTCAGAACCACTACCATTGAGTCGATTTCGTGGCAATGGCTTTATGCCACCAATCTACTGGTTGCTTACGAACTGATCCTCATCACCAAAGGCAATCCTCTGAACTCGAACCCTGATTTATGGCTACCGGTGGAAGTGTTTATTGCTGTCGGCTGGCTTTTAATAAGCCATTGGAACCCCGATCCCTTCCTCTTTCTGTTTAACCCAATTGAACAACAGGCAGCCTCTGTATTGAAACAGGAAAATTTTGCGTTTGCGATCATCACTGCGATGTTTGGCACTGGAAAAAATCCACAACAGCACCCGCCATCAGAACAATCCGGCCAGCGAGTCCCGGCAGCGAGCACCCAGATTACGGGCTATTTCTCCAGCCTGCTGTATTCTGGCTCTGGCGACGATAACGGAGGTCCTCAACTGAACTCGCACACTTTGAGTTTAAATTGTTTCGTCCATCCTTGTCGTGGCATTTGTAGATTCCGACCATCACCCGGTAACACAGAGCCACCTGAAAGGCTGCTGAATACCGTGGAATGTTCAATGGGTCACACACAGGCAACACCCGCACAAAGCTCATGTCCCCATTTGGCTGATGGACACTGCTTTAGTTGCATAGATCATCTTGATTCTGGTCAACTATTTGAGCTAAAGGTGCATGACATTGATGGCCATCCGGCTAATAGCAGTAACCCTATAGAAGGGGTCGCTTCAGAAAGGATCGCCCCGGGCCAAATGAGTCCATGGGCAACTCATACAGCTGACGCTACCGGACCACTCAATGATGGATCAATAAACGGGAATAGCTATCTTCCTTTCGCAAGAACGACACATTGTCAAAAATCCCTCTCAGATCAGCAAAGAATCTGTGACGTCAAACTGGTCGGAGAAGATGGCCAGCCTCGACTGTGCGGGAGGATCTGCAAGAATGCAAATACCCTGTTGGCTCATAAAAGGGGATACCACAGCGGACAAAAAAGCTGCGACCAGACACTGGTCGCAGAGGATGGCCAACAGCGGCCATGCGGGAAAGTCTGCAAGAATGCTCAAGCCCTGGCGGATCACAAAAAAAGAGACCATAGCGGGCAACAATCCTGTAATCTGTCAGTAGTCGGGATGGATGGCCAGCAGCGGACATGCGGTAGAGTCTGCAAAAACATGAAGGCTCTAATGAATCACAAAAGAGCTGCCCACACTGGACCACAAACCTGTGACTTAACCGTGCCAGAGAAAGATGGTCAGCCACGACCATGCGGTAAGCTCTGCAAGAATGCTCAAGCCCTGTCGGATCACAAAAGAAGAGACCATAGCAAGCAACAATCCTGTGGTCTGTCAGTAGTCGGGGTGGATGGCCAGCAGCGGACATGCGGGAGAATCTGCAGAAGTACCCAGGCTCTGATGTCTCACAAAAGAGTTGCCCACACTGGACCACAAATCTGTGACTTAACCGTGGCAGAGAAGGGTGGTCAGCCCCGGCCATGTGGAAAGCTCTGCAAGAATGCTCAAGCCCTGTCGGATCACAAAAGCAGATACCATTCCGGGCAACAAACCTGTTATGTAACCATAACCGGGGAGGATGGCCAGCAACAATTATGCGCAAGGGTCTGCAAGAGTGCTCGAGCCCTGTCTTCTCACAAAAGCAGATACCACTCCGGGCAACAAACCTGCGGAACAATACTGGTTGGGGAAGATGGCCTGCAGCGGCCATGTGGCGCAGTCTGCAAGAATGCTCAAGCCCTTTTGGACCACAAAAGAAGAGAACATACCGGGCAACAAACCTGCACTCTGTCAATAATCGAGAAAGATGGCCTGCAGCGACCATGCGGGAAGATCTGCAAGAGTTCTCTGGCCCTGGTATATCACAAAAGAATCTTCCACTCCGGTCAAAAAACCTGTGACGTGAACGTAGTTGGAGGAGATGGCCTGTCAAGGCCATGCGGGAAGATCTGCAAGAATGCTCAAGCCCTGTCTTATCACAAAAGCAGACACCACTGCGGGCAAAAAACCTGCTACATAAAAATGACCGGGGAAGATGGCCAACAACAACTATGCGGAAAGATCTGCAAGAATTCTCGAGTCCTGTCATATCACAAAAGCAGATACCACTTCGGGCAACAAACCTGTGAACAGACAGTGGTCGGGGAGGATGGCCAGCGCTGGCCTTGCGGAAAGGTCTGCAAGAATGCTCAAACCCTCACGAATCACAAAAGAATACATCGAAAGCACAAGCCAGATGATGTGGACCAGGAATAGCAGAAGGTTTTAAACACAAAACACCCTTGTTTTCTTGATCTATCTTTCCTCTCTGTAAACCAGAATACAAGGATATAATTATTAAACGCTCACTCTCTTCGGCATCGCTGTTACTTCAACTGTTGCTGTGTGTCGTCTGTCAGGCAGAACCGTGGACAGAACATTTTACTGTTGAGTTTGAAAAGATTGCAGGCTACCCGATCCAAGGTTTTTCTATAAAATGCGATCCGAATACATTGCCTGGCAAGCCGTCAGGCATTGCCGATACAGACGGCTATGCAGGATCAGATGAAAAACGACACAGACCATACGGTTACAGAGTTAAAACGACCATTACTGAGTCGATTTCGTGGCAATGGCTCTATGTCACGAATCTGCTGGTTGTTTACGAACTGACCCTGATTACCAAAGACAATCCTCTAAGCTCCAGCCCTGATTCATGGCCACCGGTAGAAGCGGTTGTCGCTCTCGGCTGGCTTTTAAAAAGCTATTGGAACCCCGATTCCTTCCTCTTCCTGTTTAACCCAATTAAACAACAGGCAGCATCTGTATTGAAAAAGGAAAATTTTGCGTTTGCGATCATCACTGCGATGTTTGGCTCTGGAGACAATCCACAACAGTACCCGTCATCAGAATCATCAGGCCAGCGAGTCCCGGCAGCGAGCACCCACATTACGGGTTATTTCACCAACCTGCTGTATTCTGGCTTTGGGGACGGTAACCGAGGCCCTCAACAACACTCCCATACTTTAGGTTTAAATTGTTTCGTCTATCCCTGTCATGGCGCTTGCAGACTCCGTACAACACCTTATAGCACAGAGCAAGCTGAATGGCTGCTGAATACCATAGAAAGTTCAACAGGTCAGACAGAAGCAACACCCGGGCAAAGCTCATGCCTCCATTTGGATACTGGCCACTGCTTCAGTTGCATAGATCATTTTAATTCTGGTCAACTATTCGAGCTACAGGCGCATGAGATGAATGGTAATCCAGCTAATAGCGACAACCCTTTAGAAGGAGTCGCCATAGAAGAAGTCGTCATAGAAGGGACCATCCCGGACTGGGTCGCCCCGGGCTCACTGAATGCATTGGCAGCCCAGGTAGCTGACGCTACAGGACCACTCAATTATGTTGGATCATTGCCCAGGTATGGTTTTTTTCCTCCCATAGGAATGCCTCCCTCTGGAACTGCAGATTTACAACAATCCCTGTCAGATCACCAAAAAACCTGTAATGTCACAGTGATCGGGAGGGATGGCCAGTCATATCTGTGCGGGATAGTCTGCAACAGCACCCAACATCTCTCAACTCACAAAAACAAGGCCCATACTGAGCAACACATTTGTGACCTCAAGGTGGTCGGGGAGGATGGCCAGCCGAAACTATGCGGAATGATCTGCAAGAACGTCGCGGCTCTATGGGAGCACAGAAGCAAATACCACAGAGGGCGACAAACCTGTGACATAATCGAAACCGGCGAGGATGGCCAGCATCGGCCATGCGGGAAGGTTTGCAAGAATGCACAAACCCTGTCGTGTCACAAAAAGAGATGCCACAGCGGGCAAAAAGCCTGTGACGTGATAGTGGTCGGGGAAGATGGCCAGCGTCGGCCATGCGGGAAGGTCTGCAAGCATATCCAAGCCCTGTCGTATCATAAAAGAAGGGAACACACCGGGCAACAAACCTGTGACATGACAGTGATTGGGAAAGATGGCCAGCTGCGGCCATGCGGAAAGATTTACATGAATGCTGATAGCCTTTGGCATCACAAAAGAAATATCCACACTGCGCAACAAAAATGTGATATCAAAGTGGATGGAGAATACGGCCAGCCAAGGCCATGCGGGAGAGTCTGTAAGAATGTTCAAGCCCTCTCGGAACACAAAAGAAGCGCACACACACGGCAAAGAAACTGTGACGTGCCCTTAGTCGGGAAGAATGGTCAGCCGCAACCATGCGGGCGGCTCTGCCTGAGTGCTAAAAAATTGGCAGATCACAAAAGAATAGCCCACACCGGACAGCAAACCTGTGAAGTGACTGTGGCCGGGGAGGACAACCAACTGCGGCCATGCGGGACGGTGTGCAAGAATGTTCAAGCTCTGATAATTCACAAAAGCAAATACCACAGGAAGGAGAAAACCTTCGACTAGGAGCCTGACCGAGAATAGCGCCCGTAGCGAGGACGGCAGAAAATTGAGGATGAAAATTCGGTTTTGTGAGGAGAATAGCGAGCTATTTGACGAACAAAAGCGGATTTTCAGACCGATTTGCTGCCGCCGCACGACTGCATGGATGCAGGAGCTAGAGCAACGCAGGAGCAGTTGCCGCGTAGGGCAGTCTATTCTCGGTCAGGCTCCTAGGAGCCCGGTCGCAGAGAATGGCCAACCGGGGGCGAGGGTGGCGAAAAAACGCAGACCTGCTGATGTGGATCAGAACGATGACCTTAGCCCTAAAAAATAAATTGGATGAGTAATGATCTGGTCTGAAATCCGGCCATTCGTGAGGTTGTTCCCAGTGCAACTCAACTTTTAACAGAAGTTTTTAAAAGAATAATACGCTTATTTTCTTGATCTATCCTTCCACTTCTGTAACCCAGAATGCAAGGACAGATTTATTAAACACTCATGCTTTGTCGCACTGCTGCTGTCGGTACCTATGGTCTGTCAGCCCGAAACCTTGACAAGACGCTTTATTTTTGAGCTTCAGCAGGATACAGGTTTTCTAAAACAGAACTTTTCTATAAAGTCTGTCCGGCATATATGGCCGGGCAGCCCGTCAGACATTGTCGACACCAATGGCTACCCAGGATCAGATTCTCAGCCTGATGACACACGACACAGACCTGGCGGTTACAGAGTTAAAACGACCATTACCAATTCGATTTCGTGGCAATGGCTTTATGCCACAAATCTGCCGGTTGCATACGAACTGATCCTGACCTCTAAAAACGCCCCTTTGAGCTCCAGTCCTTATTCATGGCCACCAGTGGAATTGTTTATCGCTTTCGGCTGGTATTTAAAAAACTATTGGTGCCCGGATTCAAAGCTGTTTAGCCCCATAGAACAACAAGAGACGTCGCCGACCCTGACACGGCTAGTTCAACTGTTTGCTGCCATCACTACCATGTTTAGCTCCGAACACAACGCACAACAATATCAGCCATCAGGATCATCGGGGCAGCAAGCCTCACAAACCACTTCCCTTATTACAAACTCTTTCACTCTTCTGCTGAATACTGATTATCGTGACGGTAGCGATTACCCCAAAGGCGACCTGCATACTTTAGGTTTCAATTGTTTCGTCCATCCCTGTCGTGGCGTTTGTCGATTCCGATCATCATCCAATAGCAGAGGGCCTGCTGAATTACCGCTGAATTCTGAAGAAAATTCAACAGACGACACAGAATTAATACCCGGACAAAGCTCGTGCCCTCATTTGGCCACCGGATACTGCTTTAGTTGTCTGGTTCAAACTGATCCTTTAAACACTGCAGATATCCAACAAAACTCGCCTTTCGAAACATTGATTCAGTTCCAATACGATTCTGACCCATTATTTATGCCAGAGATTTGTAGCATTGACGGTGTCCCGACCCATAACTGCAAACCTATAGATAGGGTCGCCTCAGACGGGGCCGCCTCAGACGGGATCGCCTCGGACTCAACAGGTGAAGGAAAAGCTTATACAATAGACCCTGTCGGATGCACTAACAGTGTCGTCAGAATAGACGGAGAGGATGGCCAGCAGCGACCATGCAAAATGCTCTGCAAGAATGTCTGGAGCTTTTCGGTTCAAAATTACAGAGCCCAAAGCAAAAAAAAAACCTGTGAGGAGATCGTCATCGGATGGGATCTCCAGTTGCAGCCATGCGGGGTGGTCTGCAAGACTTCTAAAAGTCTGGCGCTCCACAAAAGAAAAGAGCACACCGGACAACAAGTCTGTGACGCAATCGTTGTCGAGGAAGATGGCCAGCAGCGGCCATGCGGAAAGGTCTTCAGAAATGTTCACACCCTGCTGAATCACAGAAGCAGAATCCACTCCGGGCAAAAAAACTGCGACCTAACAATCATCGGGGAGGATGGGCAGCAGAGGACATGCGGGGCTGTCTGCAAGAATGCTCGAGCATTTTGGGATCACAAAAGCAAAGCCCACTCCAAACAAAAAATCTGTGACGCGGCAATCCTCGAAAAGAATGGTCAGCTGCGGCCATGCGGGACTGTCTGCAAGAATATTCGAGCCTTTTGGGATCACAAATACAAAATCCACACCGGGCAAAAAACCTGTGACGTGACCGTGACCTCGGAGGATGACCAGCCGCGGCCATGCGGAGCAGTCTGTAAGAATTCTCAAGTTTTGTCGGACCACAAAAGGAGTGTGCATAGCAGCCCAAAAATCTGTGACGTAACAGTGGTTGGGGCGGATGGCCAATCACAGCCATGCGGAAAGGCCTGCAAGAGTGTCGGCGATCTGGCGAATCACAAAAGAAAACATCGAAACAACAAGCCCGTTGGTAATAAGCAGGAGAATGATCATGGTCCTTGATACAGGCCCCACCCTTTCATAAGATTTTGCCCGATGCAGCCTTTGACCTTTAACAGAGTTTTTTTAGCCAAAGGTCTTTGACACAAAAACACGCTTATTTTCTTGATCTATCCTTTCTGTCTGTAAACCAGAATGCAAGGATAGAATTATTAAACATTCACTCACTGCAACACTCCTGTTGATGCTACTGTCGTTGTCCTTCGTCATCCAGGCCAGACCTCTGACAAGACTTTTTATTGTCGAGTTTGAACAGGATACAGGCTTTCCAAAACAGAACTTTTCTGTAAAGCCTGATCGGCATACATTGCCAGAGAACATGCCAAATCTTGCTGGGACAAGCGGGTATGCAGAACCAGTTCCGCCCCCTGACAACAAACGACAAAAGACTGACAGCTACAGGCTACGAACCACCTTTGCAGAGTCGGTTTTATGGCAATTACTTTACACCACTCAACTGCTGGTTGGTTACGAGCTGATCCTGATGAGCAAAGGTACCTCCCCATGCTCTGGCTCTGATTCATGGATACCTGTAAAAGCGGTTGTCGCTGTCTGCTGGCTTATTAAAAGCTATTGGAACCCCGGCTCCCCCCTGTTTAATACGATTGGACAACAGGAGACAACATTTATGCTGGCGCAGTCAGATCATCCGTTTGCGATCATCACTGCGATGTATGGCTCCGGGAATAACCAACAACACCAGCCACCAGCATCATCCGGCCAGAGAGCCCCAGAGACAACTATCCACCATAGAGGCTCTTTCATAAGCCCTATATATTCTGACTCTAACGACAGTAACAGAAACCCTCAACAACACTCACACACTTTAGATTTAAATTGCTTCGTCAATCCCTGTAATGGCATTTGTAGATTCAGACCAGCATTCGTTAGTAGAGAACTCGCTAAGTCGACACTAAAAACTCATTCCCAACAAAACCAGCCCTTCGAAACATTGAATTATCCCCCTCCTATCAGACTCCAATATGCTTCTGGCCACCCCTTTCAGCCACAGGCGCATCAACCGCAGACCAATGGCATTGATGGCAATCCGATAAATAACTGCAACAATTCACCCTCAATGGCTACATGGCCCGCATATACTGACCACACGAGACCACTGAACGATAATGCAGGAACGCTTCGGTATACGCCTGTCACTAATGATGACTTGGTTATAGTCAACGGGTTGCTCAATCTGGGTGCTCATAGCCATCCAGAAGCAATCGGGACTTCCTTTAGACTCAATCCTTTAACACCTCCAGTGGAGACATCAGAAACACAACAAACAACAGGATCACCCCAGTTGGATCAAAACCCACCCCATCTTTCCCAGACAGATACAATGCGGGCAATAAACAGCAGGCAAGTAACCTGCGGCGCAACTTTGGTAGGGGACGACGGTCAGGAGCGACAATGCGGGAAGATCTTAAAGAATTCTAATGCTCTGACGGACCACAGAAAAAGAAACCACAGCGGAAAAAAAGTTTGTGACGTAACCTTGTTCCCAGAGGGTGGCCAGCAACAACCGTGCGGGATAGTCTTCAGGAATGCTCAAGTCTTGGTGGACCATAAAAGGAGACACCACGGTGGGCAAAAAATCTGTGATGTAATCGTGTTCGGGAGGGACGGTCAGCAGCGGCCATGCGGGAAAGTCTTCAAGAATGGTCAAACCTTGTACTATCACAAAAGAAAAGACCACAGCGGAGAAAAAAGATGTGATATGACAGTGGTCAGGGAGGATGGCCAGCTGCAACTATGTGGGACAGTCTGCAAGAACGTTCTGGTCCTTAAGAATCACAAAAAAAGAGACCACAGCAGACAAGAAATCTGTCAGGAAACCGTGATCGGGAAGGGTGGCCAGCCGCAACCATGTGGGATCATCTGCAACAATGCGCCGTCTCTATCGCTTCACAGGAGAAGACACCACACAGGGCAACAAACCTGTGACCTGATCATTGTTGGGGAGGATGGCCAGCCGCAGCGTTGCGGGACGGTCTGCAAGAATGCACCATCCCTGTCGGTTCACAAAAGCAGATACCACACAGGGCCACAAGCCTGTAACCTGACTGTAGTCGGGAAGAATGGGCAGCCGCGGCCATGCGGAAAAGTTTGCAAGAATGCTCGAGCCCTGTATGACCACAAAAAAACACATCGCAAACGCGAGCCTGTTGATGAGAAGCAGAACAATGAAATCGGTCCTTGATCTGACACTCTTTTCGTGAAGTTCTGCCCTGCGTGCCTCGGGTTTACAGCAGAGTTTTTTTTAATGAAGATCTCTGATCGAAAAACAAGCTTATTTTCTTGATCTATCCTTCCTCTCTGTAAGCTAAAATGCAGGGATAGAACTATTAAACACCCACTCTTTATGGCACTTCTCCTACTGTTACTGTCGTTGAATGTCATCTGTCCGGCCAAACCCCTGACTAGACGTTTTACAGTCGAGCTTGAGCAGGAAGCAGGCTTTCTAAAACAGAGCTTTTCTGTAAAGCATGACCAGCATATATTGCTGAACAACCCGTCAAACATTGCCGACACAAACGGCTACGCAGAGCCAGATTGGCCTCCTGACGAAAAACAACAAAAGTCTTACAATTTCAGACTGCCCCCCCCCCTTACAGAGCCGATTTCCTGGCAATTACTTTACGCCACTCATCTACTGGTTGCTTACGAACTAATCCTGACGACCAAGGGTGCAGCTCTGAGCTCAAGCTTTTATTCATGGATACCCTTAGAAGCGGCTGTCGCTGTTGGCTGGCTTCTAAAATGTTATTGGAACCCCGATTCCCACCTGTTTAGCACGATTGAACAACAGCAGATAAATCAGGATTACCCATTTATGGCTATCACTCTGATGTTTGGCTCCGGACGTGACCAACCAGGATACCAGCCATCAAAATCATCCAACCAGAAAGCCCCAGCGACAGCTACCCGCCTTACGCGCTCTCTCATCAGACTCCAGAATACTGACGGTGGCGGCGGTAACGGAAATCCTCAAAAAGACTTACACACTCTGGGTTTAAATTGTTTCGTCCGTCCCTGTAATGGCGTTTGTAGATTCCGATCATCATCCGATAGCAGGGAGCCCGCTGAATGGCCGCTGAATACTCACTCCCAATATAACCCGTCTTTAGAAACATTGAATGATTTCCCTGCCATCCAACTCCAATGCGCTTCTGATCAACCCTCTCAGCCGCAGACACAGCATCACGGCGTGGATGGCAACCCGACAAGCTGCAACCATTCACTCACAATGACCACAGAGGCAGCATATACTGGCCACAGCGTGGCACTTAATGGTCATTTACGAATGCCTCGAAATATGTCCATCACCGATGATGACTTGGTCATAATCAACGGGTTGCTCAATTTACGTGGTCATAGTCTTTCAGAAGCAATCAGGATTTCCTTTACGCTCAACCATTTAACATCGCCAGTGGCGACTTCAGAAACTCAACAAACAACAAGACCAACCCAGGTAGGTCAAAACCCACCCCATCCCTCCCGGACAGGAGAAGTACAAGCCTCAGACTACAGCGGGCTGGAAACCTGTGACGCGACCGTAGTAGGAGACGACGGCCAGCAGCGACAATGCGGGAAGATCTTCAAGAGTTTTCACTCCCTGACAGGTCACAGAAGAAGAAACCACGGCGGACAAAAAGTTTGTGATGTAACTCTGTTCTCTGAGGATGGCCAGCGGCCATGCGGGACAGTCTGCAGAAATGCTCAAGCCCTGGCGGATCACAAACTGAGAATCCACACCGGGCAACAAACCTGTGGAGTAATCGTGGTCGCGGAAGATGGCCAGCTGCAAACATGCGGGAAGATCTTCAAGAATGCTAAAGCTCTGACATCTCATAGAAGCAAATACCACACCGGGCAAAAAACCTGTGACACGATCATGGTCAATGCGAATGGCCAGCAGCGACCATGCGGAAGGATCTACAAGAATAACCAGGCATTGTGGGACCACAAAAACAGGGAACACAGCGAGCAAAAAATCTGCACCATGACTGTGGTCGGGAAGGATAACCAGCAGCGGCCATGCGGTAAAGTCTACAATAATGCTCAAGCCTTTTCATCTCACAAAAGCAGAGTGCACAGCGAGCAAAAAACCTGTGATGTGGCCTTGGCCGGGAAAGATGGCCGACCAGAGTTGTGCGGGGCGGTCTGCAAGAACATTGGATCGCTGATGGCACACAAAAGAAAAGGACACTCCGGGCAAAAAACCTGTGCAGTAAGAGTGATCAAAGAGGATGGGCAGCGACGACGATGCGGAAAGGTCTGTGAGAATGCTCAGGTCCTGTCGCATCACAAGGGAATACATCGAAAGCGCAAGCCTGTTAATCCTGATCAGGACGATGGCTTCAAACCCTGATCTGGCACACGCCATTTTATGAGGTTTACCCGATGCAGACTTTGGTCTTTAACAGCCGTTTTTTGACGAAACATCGTAACAGAAAAACACGCCTGTTTTCTTGATCTATCCTTCCTCTTTGTAAACCAGAATGCAGGGATAGAGTTATTAAACACTCATTCTTTGCGGTACTTTTTGTTGCTGCTGCAGTCGTTTTCTGTCATCTGTCAGGCCAAAACTTTGACAGGACGTTATCCAGACGAGTTTGAACAGGATGCAAGTTTTCTAAAACAGAACTTTTCTCTAAGGCGTGAACAGCATACATCGTCGGTCAATATTTCAAACATTGCCGATATAAACGGCTATGCAAAAGAGGATTGGCTATTCGGAATAAAACGACACAAGTCTTTCTATTTCAGAGTGAAAACCAACTTCGCTGGGTCGATTTCATGGCAATTTCTTTACGCCACTCATCTGCTGGTTGGTTGCGAACTGAAACTGACGAGCAAAAATGCATCTCTGTGCTCCAGTCCCTATTCTTGGATACCCATTACAGAAGCAGCTATCACTGCCGTTTGGCTTATAAAAAGCTAATGGAAACCAGTCTCAACGCTGTTTAATCCATATGTACGACATTGTTATTATATATTAGCACAGGTGGATTACCTATTTGTGACCATCACTATGATGTTTGGCTCCGGACATGACCTACCACAAGACCAGTCATCAAAATCATCCACCCAGAAAGCCTCGCAGACAATTAACCACTGCACACACTCTTTCACTGGCACCATAAACCGGGATGATGGCTTCATTCCTCAAGAAGACAGAGCTATTTGCAGCGATTTTTTTGACCGGCGATGCCTTTGGTTTTTAACAGAAAATCTTCAAAAGAAAAACACACTTATTTTCTTGATCTATCCTTCCTCTCTGAATATCAGAACGCAAGGATAGAATTATTAAACACTTACTTTTTTTAGCGCTGCTACTGTCGTTATCTGTCTTCTGTCAGGACGAACCATGGGCAGCACGTTTTATTATCAAACTTGAACAGGATGCAGGTTCTCCTGAACAGAGCTTTTCTATAAAACGTGACCGACGGACATTGCCGGACAGCCTGTCAGAGATTGCCGACAAAAACAGCTATGCAGGATCAACTTCGCCACCTGATAAAAAACGACAAAAATTGTATGGTTCTGCAGTAGCAACGACCCTTTTTTACTCGATAACCTGGCAATGGCTTTACGTCACTAACCTGCTGACTGGTTTCGAACTGACCGTCAAAGACGCGACCCTGAGCACCTTCCCTTATTCGTGGCGACTTTCAGAAGCAGTTATCGTTCTCGGTTGGCTTTTAAAAAGCTATTGGAACCCCGATTCACCGATACTTAAGCCGACTGAACAACTCAATCTGATTGAGCAACAAGAAGTAACATCTATGCTGACACAGCGGGAAAGTTCCTTTGCGACCACCATCGCAGTGCTTGGATCCGGGTATGACCAGACACAAGACCGACCATCAGAACCACCCGCTCATCAGGCCCCTCAAACCACCACCCGCACTAAAGGCCATTTGACTCATCTCCCGAATTATGACTCTGGCGAAGATAACAGAGACCCTCAACAACACTCGCACACTTTAGGTTTAACTTGTTTCGTCCACCCCTGTCATGGTGTTTGTCGATTGCGATCAGCATCCGATGGCAGAGGGCCCGATGATTGGCCGCTGGATTTCGAAGAAAATTCGACAGGCCTCACAGGAGCAACGCCGGGACAAAGCTCATGCTCTCATTCGGCTAACCAACACTGCAATAGTTGCATGGGGTATTTTAAGTCTGAAGAGGTTCCAGATTCCCAAGAAAAATCGCTTTTAGAACTATTGAATGATTGTTCTGGCATTCAGCACCTACTCGATTCTGACCCACTGTCTGAGCTACTGACGTATGACATTGGTGGCAATCCTGCCGATGGCATCGACTCTGTGGACGGGGTCGCCCAAGACGAGGCTACTTGTAGCACTGGCTCTGCCAAGGTATTCCATCATGAATTGCGAATGCCCGGAAATTTAACTCCCACCGCTGATTTTGCGGCCAATAATGATTCACTCTATTTACTTAGTCTTCTCGGAGAAATCGGGGTTTCCATTTCTCATTCTGAAACGCTTGTAGTAACTTCTGAATCATCCCATTCAAATCAGTGCCAGACTGACTTTTGCCAGACAGGCACAGTAGAATCCGAGTCCGATCAAAAAATAAGAGACCACAGCAACCAGATGACCTATGACGTCAACATCGTCAGGGAAGGTGGCCAGCTTCGCCCATGCGGGGCAGTCCGCAAGAACGCCCAGAGCCTGAGATCTCACAAAGGCAGTCACCAGACAGGGAAAAGAACCTGTAACATGACTGTGATCGGTGAGGATGGCCAGCCACATACATGCGGGACGGTCTGGCCGAATGCTAAAACCCTTTATAATCACAAAAGAAGCTTCCACAGCGGGAAAAAAACCTGTCAGCGGACCCTGGTCGGGAAGGATGGCCAGCCGCGGCCATGCGAAAAGGTCTGCAAGAGCGCTACGGCCCTGTCGGATCACATAACCAGAAGCCACAGCGGACAAAAAACCTGTTATCTGACTCTGGTCACAAAGGATGGCCTACAGTATCCATGTGGAGCAGTCTGCAACAGTGCTGCGGCCCTGTCGGATCACAAAAGAAGATGTCACGGTGAACAACACACCTGTGACGCAACCGTGGTCAGGAAGGATGGCCTGTCGCAACTATGTGGGAAGCTCTACAATAATATCGGAGCCCTGAGGAGGCACAAAAGCGCAAACCACAGCGGGCAAAAAACCTGTGACCTGACCGAGGTCAAAGAGGATGGCCAGCGGCGGCCATGTGGGTTGGTCTGCAAAAATATTCAAGCCCTGAGGGATCACAAACGCAAACACCACACCGGGCCACAAATCTGTGACCTGACTGTGATCGGGATCAATGGCGAATCGCAACCATGCAGGAAGGTCTGCAGTAGTAGCAAAAGTCTGGCGGATCACAGAAGAAGAAAACACCTAAAACGCAAGTCTGTCACTATAAAACAGAATCCCGATCAGGATCTTTAATACCCCCCGCACAGGTCAGGCCATTTCGCGGCGACATTTTGTCCGTTGCAACCTTTCGCTTTCAACAGAAGTTTATTAACAGAAAAACTCGCTTACTTTATTGATCTATCCTTCCTCTCTGTAAACCAGAATACAAGGATAGAATTATTAAACGCTCACTCTTTGCGGCACTACTGTTACTGCTAATGTCGTTGTCGATCATCATTCAGGCCGAACCTTTTACAAGACGTTTTGTTGTCGAGCTTCAACAGGATGCAGATTTTACAAAACAGAAATTTTCTATAAAGCCTGATCGGCCTTCATTGCAGTCCAATGCGTCAAACATTGCCTGCTATACAAAACCAGATTTACCACCTGATCACAAACGACACAAACCTGACAGTTACAGGCTAAAAACAACCCTGATTGAGTCGATTTCCTGGCAATTATTTTACGCCACTCATCTGCTGGTTAGTTATGAACTGATCCTGATTAACAAAAGCACTCTTGCGGGTTCCAGCCCTTATTCATGGATACCTGCAGAAGCGGTTATAAGTGTTGGCTGGTTTTTAAAAAGCTTTGGGAACTCTTACTCACCGCTATTTAACCCGATCGAACAACAGGAAACCGGGTCTATGTCGACACCGTTTGCGATCGTCACCGGGATGTATGGCTATGGAAATTACCAACAACAATACCGACCATCAGCATCATCCGTCCAGCAAGCTCCAGGGACAACTACCCAGCCTACAGGCTTTTTTACCAGCCCACTGAATACTAACCATGGCGAAGGTAACGGAGCCCCTGAAGAACGCCTGCACACTCTGGGTTTAAATTGCTACACGTATCCCTGTATGGACGTTTGTCTATTTAGACCATCATCTCTTGGCAGAGAGCCCACTGAATGGCCACTGAATTTGCAAGAAAGCTTGACAAGTCACACAGCAGCAACACCCGGACAAGGCTCATGTCCTCATTTGGTTAATAGCCAATGCCATCAATGTATAGGCTACTTTGATTCTGAAGGGGCTATACATGCCGAAAAAAACTTGCTTCTCGAGGCATTAAAACATCCTACTGACATTCAACTCCCATTAGATTATGCCCAAGTATTCGAGTCACAGGCTCATCAACCAGAGCCCCATGACAGTAATGGCAAGCCAGCCAATAGTTGCAACTATACGAATTTAGCCGTTTATACAACGACCCCTGTCAGGCCACACAATGATGATCTTCCAATGACCTGGAATATGCCCTCCACCACTAATGATTTTACGGGCAATAATGAAGCAATGAGCCTTCTGGGCTTTACCGACCAAACCGGGATTTCCTTTACGTTTTCCCATTCAGAAACACAAAAAACAACCACTGAATCACCTCAATCAAGCCAGAGTCCGGCTCATCTATTACAGCCAGTCACAACACAAGCTCCGGTAGTACCCGAGAATATTACTCCCGGAACGACGCATTGCCAGCAAGCTCTGCCGAATCGGAAAAGAAAAAAAAGCAGTAAGTCACAAACCTGCGACGTGACGGTAATCGGGGAGGATGGCCAGCAGCGGCTATGTGGGGTAGTCTGCAGGAATGCTCATTATCTATCATCTCACAAAAATAGCTCCCACTGCGGACAACAAACCTGTGACGTGACAGTGTTTACTGAGGATGGCCAACGACTGCGATGTGGGTCGGTCTGCAAGAATGCTCGCATCCTTGCGTGTCACAAAAAAAGAATCCATAGTGGGCAAAAAACCTGTAAAACGACAGTATCCGTGGAAGATGGCCAGCGGCAACCATGCGGGAAGATCTGCAAAAGTGCTCAAGCCCTGTCGGATCACAAAAGAACAGCCCACAGCGGGCAAAAAACCTGCAAGGCGTTAGTGGTCACAGGGGATGATCAACAGCGACCATGCGGGAAGGTCTGTCAGAGCGCCAAAGCCCTGACGCTTCACAAAGGCAGATACCACACCGGGCAAAAAACCTGTAACAAGAACATGATCGGAGAGGATGGCCTGTCGCGAATATGCGGGAGAGTCTGCGAGAATGCTATGAAACTGTCGGCTCACAGAAAAAGAGACCACAGCGGACAATACGCCTGTGACAAGATTGTGATCGTAGAGAATGGCCTGTCGCGACCATGTGGGAAGATCTGCATCAATACCATAGCCCTGTCGGATCACAAAAGAAGAAACCACAGCAGGAAACAAACCCGTGACGAGACAGTGGTCGGTGACGATGGACTGCCGCGACATTGTGGGTTGTCCTGCAAGAATACTCAAGCCCTGAGCGATCACAAAAGCAGACACCACACCGGGCAACAATCCTTTGATATAACAGTGAACGGGAAGGATGGCCAGTCGCGATCCTGCGGGACGGTCTACAAGAATGCTAAGCCCCTGAGAAAGCGGAAGAGTGGACACCTAAAGAGCAAGTCTGTCAATCCGAATCAGAACTAAGACCTCAATCTCTAATAACCCAGCGCAAGGCAGGCCAGTTCAGAGATATTTTTTCCCTATGCAACCTTTGGCTTTTAAGAGAGTTTTTCAGAGAGGATCTTGAAGAGAAAAGCATGCCTGTTTTCCTGATCTATCCTAACTCTCTCAGGATCAGAATACAGGGCTAGAATTATTAAACACTCACTCTTTTGGGCACCACTTTTGCTGCTACTGTCGTTTTTTTTCACCGGTCAAGGCGAACCGTGGACAAGTGGTTTTACTGTTGAGCTCGAACAGAGTGCAGGTTCTCCAAACCAGAGCTTTTCTATAAAGCATGACTGGCGCACACTACCGGGCAACCCGTCAGATATTGTTGACTCAGATAGCTGTGCAGAGTCAGATTCACGGTCTGATGAGAAATCACTGAGATCGTGCGGCTACGAGATAAAGTCAAACTCTATTGAGTCGATTTGCTGGCAATGGCTCTACTCCACTCGCCTTCTGGTTGCTGACGCCCTCAAACTGAAAAACAATGATGCCAATTTGGGCTCCAGTCCTTATTCATGGGTAGCTGGAGAAGCGATTATAATTCTCTGCTGGCTTTTAAAAAGCTATTGGAACTCCGACTCACCGCCGTTTAACCCGATTGAACAACAAGAGACGGTATCTTTGTTGACACAAGGAGGTCTTCCGTTTGCAACCATCACTGCGATGTATAGCTCTGGAGATAACCCGGCACAACACCAGCCATCAGCATCACCTGGTCAGAAATCCCCGGAAACATCCACCCACCGAACAGACTATTTCACCGGTCTCCTGTTTTCTGATTCTGCTGGCAGTAACAGAGGCCCTCAGCAACACTCACATACTTTGAGCTTAAATTGTTTCGTCTATCCCTGTAATGGCGTTTGCAGGTTCCGACCATCATTCAATAGCAGCGGCTCCACTCAATGGTCTCCTGATTCAACAGACAGTTCGACAAGCCATACAGAGCCACTCAATTATGATGTGCCAATGCTCAGGCACCTGCCTGTTACCTACGATGACATGGTTATAGTCAATGGCTTACTCACTCTTCGTGATCGTAGTCTTCTCGATGAAAAAGAAATGTTCTGTAAACTTACCCATGTCACCCCTCCGGTGGGGACTTCAGAAACACAACAAACAACAGGAACAGCCCAATTGGGCCAAAGCCCACCTCATCTTTCCCGGACAGGTACAAGACAAACCAACCACACAGTAGAACTAACCTGTGACCTGCCTCTGGTCAGAAAAAATGGCCAACTGAAGTCATGTGGTAAGATCTGCAAGAATGCTAAAACCTTCTCGACTCACAAAAGCAAATACCATAGCCGACAAAAAGCCTGTAAAGAAACCGTGGACGGGGAAGATGGTAAGCAGCGTCCATGCGGGACGGTCTGCAAGAATGCCCCAGCTTTTTGGGCTCACAAAAGCAAACTCCATACCGGGAAAAAAACCTGCGCCACGAATGTGGTCGGCGAAGATGGAAATCAGCAGCCCTGCGGGAAGGTCTGCAGAAATGCTCAATCACTGTCGTATCACAAAAGAAAATACCACACCGGACAACAAACCTGTAACGAGATCCTGGTCGGGCAGGATGGCCAGTCGCAGCCATGTGGGAAGATCTGCAATAATGCTGGAGCATTGACGGCTCACAAGAGCGGATGTCACACAGGGCAAAAAGCCTGTGAAGTAACAGTGACCGGGGAGGATGGCCAGCAACGACCATGCGGAAAGTTCTGCAACAATGCCCAAGCCCTGACGGATCACAAAAAAAGATTCCACTCCAATCAAAAAACCTGTGACGCAACCGTGGTCGGGAAGGATGGTCAGCAGCGACCGTGCGGGAGGGTCTGTAAAAGTGGTAAAGCCCTGTTGGATCACAAAAGAGCACATCGAAAACGCAAGCCCGTTTCATTGAATCGCGACGACGACCTGTGCCATCAAAAGGCAAAGTGAATACAATGTTTGGCTCTGGACACAGCCAATTAAAATACCAGCCAGAAGGATCATCCAGTCAACAAGACCTGAAAGCCACCACCCGTCCTACAGGCTATTTCACTCATCTCATGCATACCAACTCTGGCGATGGTAACAGAGACCCCCAACAACGCCGTCATACTTTGGGCTTAATTTGTTTCGTCTATCCCTGTCATGGCTTTTGCAGTTTCCAACCATCATTTAATAGCAGACGCTACACAGAATGGCCGCTGAATTCCGAAGAAAATTCGACAGGCCAAACAGATTTGCCCGGTGCAGCTTTTGGTTTTTAACAGAAGGCCTTTAACAGAGAGTATTTATCAAAAGATCTTTGACAGAATAACATGCTTACTTTCTTGATCTATCCTTCCTCTCTTTAAACCAGAATGCAAGCATAGAATTATTAAACACTCAATCTTTACGGCACTACTTTTACTGTCGTTATCTGTCGTCTGTCAGGCTGAACCGTTAAAAAAACGTTTTGTTGTCGAGTTTGAACAGGATTCAGCTTATACAGGCAGGTGTTTTTATATAAAGCATGACCTGCATACACTGCCGGACAAGCTATCAGGCATTGCCGGAGCAAAAGGCTATGCAGATTCAGAACTACCGCCTTATAACAAACGACACAGTTCATTCAGTTACGGGTTAAAAACGACCAAAATAGAATCGATTTCCTTGCAGTTGCTTTACGCCACTTATCTGCTGGTAGCCTTCGAACTGACCCTGACCACTAGAGACGTCCCTCTGGGTTCCAACCCTTATTCATGGCTATCGATACAAGCGGTTGTCGCCGCCGGTTGGCTTTTACAAAACTATTGGAGCATCGATTCGCCGCTGTTCAGCTCGATCGAGCAACAGGAAACGAGTCAGAATCACCCTATTGCGGCCATCACTATGCTGCTTGGCTCTGGACATGACCAATCGCTATACCAGCCACCAAAGTCACCGGGGCAGCATACCCCACAACCCATCACACACACTAAAAACTATTTCACTAATCGCCTGTATTCCGGTTCTGGCGGCGGTGACCAGGGCCCTCACCAACACTCGCATAGTTTTGATTTAAATTGTTTCGTTTATCCCTGCAATGGCCTGTGCAGGCTCAGACCCCCAGCTGATAGCAGGGTGTCCGCTGAATCGCCGCTAAATTATAAAGACAGTTTTACAGACCGCAGAGGAGCAGCACCCGAACAAAGCTCACGCCCTCAATATACCAATGCTTACTGCCTTGATTGTGTGGGTCATTTTGATTCTATATACACTATCAATTGCCAACAAAATCCGCCTGTCGAAACATGGGCTCCCACCTCTGGCATACCACTGCAATACATTTCTGGCCAACTCATTCAGCCACAGGCGCACCAGCCAGAGTCTGAGGGCATCAGTGGCAACCCGGCCGACAACTGCAACCATGCAAACTCGACTACAGGGACAACATATATTGACCACACCGATACACTCAATGATGATGTTTCAATGCATGAGCATTTGCCTGTCAACACTGATGATTGGGTTATAGTCAACGCTCTACTGAATCTGGGTGAGCGCGTTCTTCTCGAAAAAAACGGAACTCCATTTACACTTCCCCCTCCCCCAATGGAGACTTCAGAAACACAACAAACGACAACAGAATTATGCCAATTGGGTCAAAACCAAACTTACCATTCCTGGACAGATAAGGCGCAAACTGCAGATCACAGCAAACAAAGAACCTGTAACCTGAGCATAATCGGAAGGGATAACCAACAACGACCATGCGGAGCAATCTGCAAGGATGCTAAAGCCCTCTCGTCTCACAAAAGCAGATACCACACCGGACAAAAGACCTGTCAAGTGACCGTGATTGGTGAGGATGGCCAGCAGCGACCATGCGGATCAGTCTGTAGGAATGCTCGAGCCCTGTCATGTCACAAGAGCAAAATCCACTCCGGGGAACAAGTCTGTGACCTGACCGTGATCAGGGAGGATGGCCAGCAGCAGCTATGCGGCAAAGTCTGTAAAAACTCTCAAGTTTTTTCGTCTCACAAAAGCAAATACCACAGCGAGCAACAAACCTGTGATGTGACCATGGTTGGACAGGATGGTCAACAACGGCCATGCGGGAAGCTTTGCAAACATTCTCGAGCCCTGTCATCTCACAAAAGCAAAAACCACCGCGGGCAACAGATTTGTGGCATAACAGTAGTCGAGGAGGATGGTCATCGGCGGCCATGCGGGAAGCTCTGCAAGAGTTCTCAATCCCTTTCAGATCACAAAATCAGAAAACACAGCGGGCAACAAGCCTGTGACGTGATCGTGGTCGAGGAAAATGGTCAGCAGCAGCCATGCGGCATAGTTTGCAAGAATGCTAAAGCCCTCTCATATCACAAAAGCAGAAACCACTCCGGGCAGAAAACCTGCGAGGTTTCGGTGGTCAGAGAGGATGGCCAACAGCAACCATGTGGGGCGGTTTGCAAAAATGCTAAAGCCCTGTCATCTCACAAAACCAAACACCATCTCAAGCAACCAACCTGTAACGAAACAGTGTTTGGAGAGAATAGCCAAGAGCAATCATGCGGGAAGATCTGCAAGAATGCCAGTGCTCTGTCGGATCACAAAAGAAGACACCATACCGGGCAACAAATCTGCAACGTAACCGTGGTCGGAAAAGGTGGTCAGACGCTGCCGTGCGGGCAGGTCTGCAAAAATATCAGATCCCTTTCGGATCACAAAAGCAGAAACCATACCGGGCAAAAAACCTGTAGCATAATCATGGTCGGGGGGGATGGTCGGCAGCAACAATGCGGGAAGACCTGCAAGAATGCCAGGGCCCTGTCGGATCATAAAAAAAGAGACCACGCCAGGAAAAAAATCTGTGAAGAAACCATAGCCGGGGAGGATGGTCAGCCGCGCCCATGCGGAAAGGTCTGCAAGAGTGCTCAAGCCTTGTCGGAGCACAAAAGAGTGCATCGAAAACGCAAGCTTGTTGATTTGAACCAGGGCGTCCCCTGATCTGATGCCTGTCCTTTCATGAGGTTTTGTCCGGTGCAGCTTTGGTTTTTTAACGGAAGGTGTTTAAGAGAAAACACCCTTACTTTCTTGATCTATCCTTCCTCTCTGTATACCTGAAGGCAAGGATAGAATTATTAAACGCTCACTCTTTGCGGCACTGCTGTTGCTACTGTGGTTGTCTGTCATCTGTCAGGCCGAACCGTTGACAGGACGTTCTATTGTCGTGCTTGAACAGAGTGCAGGTTCTCAAAAAAAGAACGTCTCTATAAATCATGACCGGCATAAATGGACGGGCAGGCCATCAGGCATTGCCGACAAAAATGACTGCGCAGAACTCCATTGGGAACCAAAAAAAAAACGACACAGAGATTACAGTTACGGAATGAAAACCACCTTCATTGGGTCTATTTCGTGGCAATGGCTTTATGCCACAAACTTACTGATTGCCTACGGACTGATCCTGACCAGCGAAGACACCCCTCCAAGCTCCACCCATTCCTTATGGTTTCTCGTTGTCGGCTGGCTGCTAAAAAGTTATTGGAACCCCGATTTATCGATGTTTAACCCTATTGGACATCAAGAGGCGGCATCTATTTTGACACAGGTTGATCACCCGATTGCAATCAACACTATGAAGCCTGGCGATGAACATGACCAACAACAAGGCCAGTCATCAGAATCATCCGGCCAGCAAACCGCACAATCCACCACTCACATTACAGGCTATTCCACCAGCCTACTGTATTCTGACTCTGCCGACGGTGAAGAGGCCCCTGAGCAGTATTCACATACTTTGGGCTTAAATTGTTTCGTCCATCCCTGTCACGGCATTTGTCGATTCCGGCCAGCTTCCGATTCATCCAGTTGCAACGCTACTAATGGGGTCGCCTCAGACTCAACGGGTGCAGGCGTACCTCATGCAACTGACCCTTACGGTCAAGTAACCTGTAACGTGATCCTGATTGGAGAGAATGGCCAGCTGCTGCAATGCGGGAAGGTCTTCAAGAACGCTGAATCTCTATCAAGACACAAAAAAAGATTACACACGGGGCAACAAACCTGTGATGTGACAGTAGTTGGGGAGGATGGGCAGCAGCAGTCATGCGGGATGGCCTGCAAGAATGCTAAAGCCCTGTCGAATCACAAAAGAAGAGACCACTCCGGAGCGCAAACCTGCCCTGAGTGCCAAAAGACCCTGCCAAACGCTCAAGCCCTGTGGGATCACAAAAGAAGAGATCATACCGGAGCGCAAACCTGCCCTGAGTGCCAGAAGACACTGCCAAACTGGAAAGCCCTGCATGTTCACAAAAGCGCATACCACACCGGGCAACAAACCTGCCCTAAGTGCCAGAAGACCCTGCCAAACGCGAAAGCCCTGTATGTTCACAAAAGAAGAGACCATACCGGAGCGCAAACCTGCCCTGAGTGCCAGAAGACCCTGCCAAACGCGAAAGCCTTGTCGGTTCACAAAAGCGAATACCACACCGGGCAACAAACCTGCCCTGAGTGCCAGAAGACCCTGCCAAACGCGAAAGCCTTGTCGGTTCACAAAAGAAGAGACCACACCGGAGCGCAAACCTGCCCTGAGTGCCAGAAGACCCTGCCAAACGCGAAAGCCCTGTCGGATCACAAAAGAAGAGACCACACCAGAGCGCAAACCTGCCCTGAGTGCCAGAAGACCCTGCCAAACGCGATTGCCCTGTCGGATCACAAAAGAAGAGACCACTCCGGAGCGCAAACCTGCCCTGAGTGCCAGAAGACCCTGCCAAACGCGATTGCCCTGTCGGGTCACAAAAGAAGAGACCACACCGGAGCGCAAATCTGCCCTGAGTGCCAGAAGACCCTGCCAAACGCGAGTGCCCTGTCGGATCACAAAAGAAGAGACCACTCCGGAGCGCAAACCTGCCCTGAGTGCCAGAAGACACTGCCAAACGCTCAAGTCCTGTCGGGTCACAAAAGAAGAGACCACACCGGAGCGAAAATCTGCCCTGAGTGCCAGAAAACCCTGCCAAACGCGAATGCCCTGTCGGTTCACAAAAGAAGAGACCACACCAAAGCGCAAACCTGCCCTGAGTGCCAGAAAACCCTGCCAAACGCGAGTGCCCTGTCGAATCACAAAAGCGAATACCACACCGGGCAACAAACCTGCCCTGAGTGCCAGAAGACCCTGCCAAACGCGAAAGCCCTGTCGGTTCACAAAAGAAGAGACCACACCGGAGCGCAAACCTGCCCTGAGTGCCAGAAGACCCTGCCAAACGCTCAAGCCCTGTCGGGTCACAAAAGAAGAGACCACACCGGAGCGCAAACCTGCCCTGAGTGCCAGAAGACCCTGCCAAACGCTCAAGCCCTGTCGGGTCACAAAAGAAGAGACCACACCGGAGCGCAAACCTGCCCTGAGTGCCAGAAGACCCTGCCAAACGCTCAAGGCCTCTCGAGTCACAGAAGGCAACACCGAAAACGTAAGATTGCTGATCTGGTCAAGGACTATGAAATCAGTCCTCCGGCAGATAAAGTGAATAAGTCTGATTACCGGGAGAAACTGTCGGACTAATAGCTGTCAACGCCTTATCAGTCTCTGGTCTTGTGACGACTACAAACTATCCTTCCTCTCTGTAAACCAGAAGACAAGGATAGAATTATTAAACGCTCACCCTTTGCGGCACTGCTGTTGCTACTGTGGTTAACTGTCATCTGTCAGGCCGAACCGTTGACAGGACGCTTTATTGTCGAGCTTGAACAGAGCGCAGGTTCTCTAAAAAAGAACGTCTCTATAAATCATGACCGGCATAAATGGACGGGCAGGCCATCAGGCATTGCCGACAAAAATGACTGCGCAGAACTCCATTGGGAACCCAAAAAAAAACGACACAGATATTACAGTTACGGAATGAAAACCACCTTCATTGGGTCTATTTCGTGGCAATGGCTTTATGTCACAAACCTACTGATTGCCTACGGACTGATCCTGACCGGCGAAGACACCCCTCCAAGCTCCACCCATTCCTTATGGTTTCTCGTTGTCGGCCGGCTGCTAAAAAGTTATTGGAACCCCGATTTATCGATGTTTAACCCTATTGGATATCAAGAGGCGGTATCCATTTTGACACAGGGGGATCACCCGATTGCAATCAACACTATGATGCCTGGCCATGAACATGACCCACAACAAGGCCAGTCATCAGAATCATCCGGCCAGCAAACCGCACAATCCACCACTCACATTACAGGCTATTTCACCAGCCTACTGTTTTCTGACTCTGCCGACGGTGAAGAGGCCCCTGAGCAGTATTCACATACTTTGGGCTTAAATTGTTTCGTCCATCCCTGTCATGGCATTTGTCGATTCCGACCAGCTTCCGATTCATCCAGTTGCAACGCTACTAATGGGGTCGCCTCAGACTCAACGGGTGCAGGCGTACCTCATGCAACTGACCTCTACGGGCAAGTAACCTGTAATGTGATCCTGATTGGAGAGAATGGCCAGCTGCTACAATGCGGGAAGGTCTTCAAGAACGCTGAATCTCTATCAACACACAAAAAAAGATTACACACGGGGCAACAAACCTGTGATGTGACAGTAGTTGGGGAAGATGGGCAGCAGCAGTCATGCGGGATGGCCTGCAAGAATGCTAAAGCCCTGTCGAATCACAAAAGAAGAGACCACTCCGGAGCGCAAACCTGCCCAGAGTGCCAGAAGACACTGCCAAACTGGAAAGCCCTGCATGTTCACAAAAGCGCATACCACACCGGGCAACAAACCTGCCCTAAGTGCCAGAAGACCCTGCCAAACGCGAAAGCCCTGTATGTTCACAAAAGAAGAGACCACACCGGAGCGCAAACCTGCCCTGAGTGCCAGAAGACCCTGCCAAACGCTCAAGCCCTGTCGGATCACAAAAGAAGAAATCACACCGGAGCGCAAACCTGCCCTGAATGCCAGAAGACCCTGCCAAACGCGAAAGCCTTGTCGGCTCACAAAAGAAGAGACCACACCGGAGCGCAAACCTGCCCTGAGTGCCAGAAGACCCTGCCAAATGCTCAAGCCCTGTCGGTTCACAAAACAAAATACCACACCGGAGCGCAAACCTGCCCTGAGTGCCAGAAGACCCTGCCAACCGCTCAAGCCCTGTCGGGTCACAAAAGAAGAGACCACGCCGGGCAAAAAACCTGCGAAGAGACCATAGTCGGGGAGGATGGACAGCCGCGCCCATGCGAGAAGGTCTGCAAGAGTGCTCAAGCTTTATCGGAACACAAAAGAGTGCATCGAAAACGCAAGCTTGTTGATTTGAACCAAGGTGTCCCCTGATCTGGTGCCTGTCCTCTTATGAGGTTTTGCCCTGTGCAGCTTTGGTTTTTTAAAAGAAGGTTTTTAACAGAAAAAAACGCTTACTTTCTTGATCTATCCTTCCTCTCTGTAGGCCAGAACACAAGGATAAAATTATTAAGCACTCAATCTTTGCGGCACTGCTGTTACTGTCGTTATCTGTTGCCTGTCAGTGCGAACCCTTAACAAGACGTTTTATTGTCGAGCTTAAACAGAGTGCAGGCTCTCAAAAAAAGAACTTCTCTATAAATCATGACCGGCATAAACGGACGGGCGGGCCATTAGGCATTGCCGACAAAAATGACTGCGCAGAACCACATTGGGAACCCAAAAAAAAACGACACAGAGATTACAGTTACGGAATCAAAACCACCTTCATTGGGTCGATTTCGTGGCAATGGCTTTATGCCACAAACCTACTGATTGCCTACGAACTGATCCTGACCAGCAAAGACACCCCTCCAAGCTCCATCCATTCCTTATGGTTTCTCGTTGTCGGCTGGCTGCTAAAAAATTATTGGAACCCCGATTTATCGATGTTTAACCCTATTGGACATCAAGAGGCGGTATCCATTTTGACACAGGGGGATCACCCGATTGCAATCAACACTATGAAGCCTGGCGATGAACATGACCCACAACAAGGCCAGTCATCAGAATCATCCGGCCAGCAAACCGCACAATCCACCACTCACATTAGAGGCTATTTCACCAGCCTACTGTTTTCTGACTCTGCCGACGGTGAAGAGGCCCCTGAGCAGTATTCACATACTTTGGGCTTAAATTGTTTCGTCCATCCCTGTCATGGCGTTTGTCGATTCCGACCAGCTTCCGATTCATCCAGTTGCAACGCTACTGATGGGGTCGCCCCAGACTCAAGGGGTGCAGGCGTACCTCATGCAACTGACCCATACGGGCAAGTAACCTGTAACGTGATCCTGATTGTAGAGAATGGCCAGCTGCTGCAATGCGGGAAGGTCTTCAAAAATGCTGAATCTCTATTAACACACAAAAAAAGATTACACACGGGGCAACAAACCTGTGATGTGACAGTAGTTGGGGAGGATGGGCAGCAGCAGTCATGCGGGATGGCCTGTAAGAATGCTAAAGCCCTGTCGAATCACAAAAGAAGAGGCCACACCGGAGCGCAAACCTGCCCTGAGTGCCAGAAGACCCTGCCAAACGCGAGTGCCCTGTCGGATCACAAAAGAAGAGACCACTCCGGAGCGCAAACCTGCCCTGAGTGCCAGAAGACCCTGCCAAACGCGAAAGCCCTGCATGTTCACAAAAGCGCATACCACACCGGGCAACAAACCTGCCCTGAGTGCCAGAAGACCCTGCCAAACGCGAAAGCCCTGTATGTTCACAAAAGAAGAGACCACACCGGAGCGCAAACCTGCCCTGAGTGCCAGAAGACCCTGCCAAACGCGAAAGCCCTGTCGAGTCACAAAAGAAGAGACCACACCGGAGCGCAAACCTGTCCTGAGTGCCAGAAGACCCTGCCAAACGCGAAAGCCCTGTCGAGTCACAAAAGAAGAGACCACACCGGAGCGCAAACCTGCCCTGAGTGCCAGAAGACCCTGCCAAACGCGAAAGCCCTGTCGGTTCACAAAACAAAATACCACACCGGAGCGCAAACCTGTCCTGAGTGCCAGAAGACCCTGCCAAACGCTCAAGCCCTGTCGGATCACAAAACAAAATACCACACCGGAGCACAAACCTGCCCTGAGTGCCAGAAGACCCTGCCAAACACGAAAGCCCTTTCGGATCACAAAAGAAGAGACCACACCGGAGCGCAAACCTGCCCTGAGTGCCAGAAGACCCTGCCAAACGCTCAAGCCCTGTCGGATCACAAAAGAAGAAATCACACCGGAGCGCAAACCTGCCCTGAATGCCAGAAGACCCTGCCAAACGCGAAAGCCTTGTCGGATCACAAAAGAAGAGACCACACCGGAGCGCAAACCTGCCCTGAGTGCCAGAAGACCCTGCCAAATGCTCAAGCCCTGTCGGTTCACAAAACAAAATACCACACCGGAGCGCAAACCTGCCCTGAGTGCCAGAAGACCCTGCCAACCGCTCAAGCCCTGTCGAGTCACAAAAGAAGAGACCACGCCGGGCAACAAACCTGTGAAGAGACCATAGTCGGGGAGGATGGTCAGCCGCGCCCATGCGGGAAGGTCTGCAAGAGTGCTCAAGCTTTATCGGAACACAAAAGAGTGCATCGAAAACGCAAGCTTGTTGATTTGAACCAATGTGTCCCCTGATCTGGCGCCTGTCCTCTTATGAGGTTTTGCCCTGTGCAGCTTTGGTTTTTTAAAAGAAGGTTTTTAACAGAAAAAAACGCTTACTTTCTTGATCTATCCTTCCTCTCTGTAGGCCAGAACACAAGGATAAAATTATTAAGCACTCAATCTTTGCGGCACTGCTGTTACTGTCGTTATCTGTTGCCTGTCAGTGCGAACCCTTAACAAGACGTTTTATTGTCGAGCTTAAACAGAGTGCAGGCTCTCAAAAAAAGAACTTCTCTATAAATCATGACCGGCATAAACGGACGGGCGGGCCATTAGGCATTGCCGACAAAAATGACTGCGCAGAACCACATTGGGAACCCAAAAAAAAACGACACAGAGATTACAGTTACGGAATAAAAACCACCTTCATTGGGTCGATTTCGTGGCAATGGCTTTATGCCACAAAGCTGCTGATTGCCTACGGACTGATCCTGACCAGCGAAGACACCCCTCCAAGCTCCACCCATTCCTTATGGTTTCTCGTTGTCGGCTGGCTGCTAAAAAGTTATTGGAACCCCGATTTATCGATGTTTAACCCTATTGGACATCAAGAGGCGGCATCTATTTTGACACAGATTGCAATCAACACTATGAAGCCTGGCGATGAACATGACCCACAACAAGGCCAGTCATCAGAATCATCCGGCCAGCAAACCGCACAATCCACCACTCACATTACAGGCTATTTCACCAGCCTACTGTATTCTGACTCTGCCGATGGTGAAGAGGCCCCTGAGCAGTATTCACATACTTTGGGCTTAACTTGTTTCGTCCATCCCTGTCATGGTGTTTGTCGATTCCGACCAGCTTCCGATTCATCCAGTTGCAACGCTACTAATGGGGTCGCCCCAGACTCAACGGGTGCAGGCGTACCTCATGCAACTGACACTTACCGGCAAGTAACCTGTAACGTGATCCTGATTGGAGAGAATGGCCAGCTGCGGCAATGCGGGAAGGTCTTCAAGAATGCTGTATCTCTATCAAGACACAAAAAAAGATTACACACGGGGCAACAAATCTGTGATGTGACACCGGTTGGGGAGGACGGTCAGCAGCGGTCATGCGGGATGGTCTGCAAGAATACTATGGTTCTGTCGAATCACAAAAGAAGAGATCACACCGGAGCGCAAACCTGCCCTGAGTGCCAGAAGACCCTGCCAAACGCTCAAGCCCTGTATGTTCACAAAAGAAGAGACCACTCCGGAGCGCAAACCTGCCCTGAGTGCCAGAAGACCCTGCCAAATGCTCAAGCCCTGTCGGGTCACAAAACAAAATACCACACCGGAGCGCAAACCTGCCCTGAGTGCCAGAAGACCCTGCCAAATGCTCAAGCCCTGTCGGGTCACAAAACAAAATACCACACCGGAGCGCAAACCTGCCCTGAGTGCCAGAAGACCCTGCCAAACGCTCAAGCCCTGTATGTTCACAAAACAAAATACCACACCGGAGCGCAAACCTGCCCTGAGTGCCAGAAGACCCTGCCAAACACGAAAGCCCTGGCGGATCACAAAAGAAGAGATCACACTGGAGCGCAAACCTGCCCTGAGTGCCAGAAGACCCTGCCAAACGCGAAAGCCTTGTCGGTTCACAAAAGCGAATACCACACCGGGCAACAAACCTGCCCTGAGTGCCAGAAGACCCTGCCAAACGCGAAAGCCCTGTCGGTTCACAAAAGAAGAGACCACTCCGGAGCGCAAACCTGCCCTGAGTGCCAGAAGACCCTGCCGAACGCGAAAGCCCTGTCGAATCACAAAAGCGAATACCACACCGGGCAACAAACCTGCCCTGAGTGCCAGAAGACCCTGCCAAACGCTCAAGCCCTGTCGCGTCACAAAAGAAGAGACCACACCAAAGCGCAAACCTGCCCTGAGTGCCAGAAGACCCTGCCAAACGCGAAAGCCCTCTCGAGTCACAAAAGGCAACACCGAAAACGTAAGATTGCTGATCTGGACAAGGACAATGAAATCAGTCCTCCGGCAGATAAAGTGAATAAGTCTGATTACCGGGAGAAACTGTCGGACTAATAGCTGTCAACGCCTTATCAGTCTCTGGTCTTGTGACGACTACAAACTATCCTTCCTCTCTGTAAACCAGAAGACAAGGATAGAATTATTAAACGCTCACTCTTTGCGACACTGCTGTTGCTACTGTGGTTAACTGTCATCTGTCAGGCCAAACCGTTGACAGGGCGTTTGATTGTCGAGCTTGAACAGAGTACAGGTTCTCTAAAAAAGAACGTCTCTGTAAATCATGACCGGCATAAACGGACGGGCAGGCCATCAGGCATTGCCGACAAAAATGACTGCGCAGAACTCCATTGGGAACACAAAAAAAAACGACACAGAGATGACAGTTACGGAATGAAAACCACCTTCATTGGGTCGATTTCGTGGCAATGGCTTTATGCCACAAACCTACTGATTGCCTACGAACTGATCCTGACCCGCAAAGACACCCCTCCAAGCTCCATCCATTCCTTATGGTTTCTCGTTGTCGGCTGGCTGCTAAAAAGTTATTGGAACCCCGATTTATCGATGTTTAACCCTATTGGACATCAAGAGGCGGCATCTATTTTGACACAGATTGCAATCAACACTATGAAGCCTGGCGATGAACATGACCCACAACAAGGCCAGTCATCAGAATCATCCGGCCAGCAAACCGCACAATCCACCACTCACATTAGAGGCTATTTCACCAGTCTACTGTATTCTGACTCTGCCGACGATGAAGAGGCCCCTGAGCAGTATTCACATACTTTGGGCTTAAATTGTTTCATCCATCCCTGTCATGGCGTTTGTCGATTCCGACCAGCTTCTGATTCATCCAGTTGCAACGCTACTAATGGGGTCGCCCCAGATTCAACGGGTGAAGGCGTACCTCATACAACTGACCCTTACGGGCAAGCAACCTGTAACGTGATCCTGATTGGAGAGAATGGCCAGCTGCTGCAATGCGGGAAGGTCTTCAAGAATGCTGAATCTCTATCAACACACAAAAAAGGATTACACACGGGGCAACAAACCTGTGATGTGACAGTAGTTGGGGAGGATGGTCAGCAGCAGTCATGCGGGATGGCCTGCAAGAATGCTAAAGCCCTGTCGAATCACAAAAGAAGAGACCACTCCGGAGTGCAAACCTGCCCTGAGTGCCAGAAGACTCTGCCAAACGCGATTGCCCTGTCGAATCACAAAAGAAGAGACCACTCCGGAGCGCAAACCTGCCCTGAGTGCCAGAAGACCCTGCCGAACGCGAAAGCCCTGTCGAATCACAAAAGCGAATACCACACCGGGCAACAAACCTGCCCTGAGTGCCAGAAGACCCTGCCGAACGCAAAAGCCCTGTCGAATCACAAAAGCGAATACCACACCGGAGCGCAAACCTGCCCTGAGTGCCAGAAGACCCTGCCAAACGCGAAAGCCCTGTCGGGTCACAAAAGAAGAGACCACACCGGAGCGCAAACCTGCCCTGAGTGCCAGAAGACCCTGCCGAACGCGAAAGCCCTGTCGAATCACAAAAGCGAATACCACACCGGGCAACAAACCTGCCCTGAGTGCCAGAAGACCCTGCCGAACGCGAAAGCCCTGTCGAATCACAAAAGCGAATACCACACCGGGCAACAAACCTGCCCTGAGTGCCAGAAGACCCTGCCAAACGCTCAAGCCCTGTCGCGTCACAAAAGAAGAGACCACACCAAAGCGCAAACCTGCCCTGAGTGCCAGAAGATCCTGCCAAACGCGAAAGCCCTGTCAGATCACAAAAGAAGAGACCACACCGGAGCGCAAACCTGTCCTGAGTGCCAGAAGACCCTGCCAAACGCTCAAGCCCTGTCGAATCACAAAACAAAATACCACACCGGAGCGCAAACCTGCCCTGAGTGCCAGAAGACCCTGCCAAACGCTCAAGCCCTGTCGAATCACAGAAGGCAACACCGAAAACGTAAGATTGCTGCTCTGGACAAGGACAATGAAATCAGTCCTCCGGCAGATAAAGTGAATAAGTCTGATTACCAAGGGAAACTGTCGGACTAATAGCTGTCAACGCCTTATCAGTCTCTGGCCTTGTGACGACTACAAACTATCCTTCCTCTCTGTAAACCAGAAGACAAGGATAGAATTATTAAACGCTCACTCTTTGCGGCACTGCTGTTGCTACTGTGGTTGTCTGTCATCTGTCAGGCCGAACCGTTGACAGGACGTTCTATTGTCGTGCTTGAACAGAGTGCAGGTTCTCAAAAAAAGAACGTCTCTATAAATCATGACCGGCATAAATGGACGGGCAGGCCATCAGGCATTGCCGACAAAAATGACTGCGCAGAACTCCATTGGGAACCAAAAAAAAAACGACACAGAGATTACAGTTACGGAATGAAAACCACCTTCATTGGGTCTATTTCGTGGCAATGGCTTTATGCCACAAACTTACTGATTGCCTACGGACTGATCCTGACCAGCGAAGACACCCCTCCAAGCTCCACCCATTCCTTATGGTTTCTCGTTGTCGGCTGGCTGCTAAAAAGTTATTGGAACCCCGATTTATCGATGTTTAACCCTATTGGATATCAAGAGGCGGTATCCATTTTGACACAGGGGGATCACCCGATTGCAATCAACACTGTGAAGCCCGGCGATGAACATGACCCACAACAAGGCCAGTCATCAGAATCATCCGGCCAGCAAACCGCACAATCCACCACTCACATTACAGGCTATTTCACCAGCCTACTGTTTTCTGACTCTGCCGACGGTGAAGAGGCCCCTGAGCAGTATTCACATACTTTGGGCTTAAATTGTTTCGTTCATCCCTGTCATGGTGTTTGTCGATTCCGACCAGCTTCCGATTCATCCAGTTGCAACGCTACTAATGGGGTCGCCCCAGACTCAACGGGTGCAGGCGTACCTCATGCAACTGACACTTACCGGCAAGTAACCTGTAACGTGATCCTGATTGGAGAGAATGGCCAGCTGCTGCAATGCGGGAAGGTCTTCAAGAATGCTGAATCTCTATCAAGACACAAAAAAAGATTACACACGGGGCAACAAACCTGTGATGTGACAGTAGTTGGGGAGGATGGGCAGCAGCAGTCATGCGGGATGGCCTGCAAGAATGCTAAAGTCCTGTCAAATCACAAAAGAAGAGACCACTCCGGAGTGCAAACCTGCCCTGAGTGCCAGAAGACTCTGCCGAACGCGATTGCCCTGTCGAATCACAAAAGAAGAGACCACTCCGGAGCGCAAACCTGCCCTGAGTGCCAGAAGACCCTGCCAAAAGCGAAAGCCCTGTCGGTTCACAAAAGAAGAGACCACACCGGAGCGCAAACCTGCCCTGAGTGCCAGAAGACCCTGCCGAACGCTCAAGCCCTGTCGAATCACAAAAGCGAATACCACACCGGGCAACAAACCTGCCCTGAGTGCCAGAAGACCCTGCCAAACGCGAAGGCCCTGTCGGTTCACAAAAGAAGAGACCACACCGGAGCGCAAACCTGCCCTGAGTGCCAGAAGACCCTGCCGAACGCGAAAGCCCTGTCGAATCACAAAAGCGAATACCACACCGGGCAACAAACCTGCCCTGAGTGCCAGAAGACCCTGCCAAACGCGAAAGCCCTGTCGGTTCACAAAAGAAGAGACCACACCCGAGCACAAATCTGCCCTGAGTGCCAGAAGACCCTGCCAAACGCGAAAGCCCTGTCGAATCACAGAAGGCAACACCGAAAACGTAAGATTGCTGATCTGGACAAGGACAATGAAATCAGTCCTCCGGCAGATAAAGTGAATAAGTCTGATTACCAAGGGAAACTGTCGGACTAATAGCTGTCAACGCCTTATCAGTCTCTGGCCTTGTGACGACTACAAACTATCCTTCCTCTCTGTAAACCAGAAGACAAGGATAGAATTATTAAACGCTCACTCTTTGCGGCACTGCTGTTGCTACTGTGGTTAACTGTCATCTGTCAGGCCGAACCGTTGACAGGGCGTTTGATTGTCGAGCCTGAACAGAGTGCAGGTTCTCAAAAAAAGAACGTCTCTATAAATCATGACCGGCATAAACGGACGGGCAGGCCATCAGGCATTGCCGACAAAAATGACTGCGCAGAACCACACTGGGAACCCAAAAAAAAACGACACAGAGATTACAGTTACGGAATAAAAACCACCTTCATTGGGTCGATTTCGTGGCAATGGCTTTATGCCACAAAGCTGCTGATTGCCTACGGACTGATCCTGACCAGCGAAGACACCCCTCCAAGCTCCACCCATTCCTTATGGTTTCTCGTTGTCGGCTGGCTGCTAAAAAGTTATTGGAACCCCGATTTATCGATGTTTAACCCTATTGGACATCAAGAGGCGGCATCTATTTTGACACAGATTGCAATCAACACTATGAAACCTGGCGATGAACATGACCAACAACAAGGCCAGTCATCAGAATCATCCGGCCAGCAAGCCGCACAATCCACCACTCACATTACAGGCTATTTCACCAGCCTACTGTTTTCTGACTCTGCCGACGGTGAAGAGGCCCCTGAGCAGTATTCACATACTTTGGGCTTAAATTGTTTCGTCCATCCCTGTCATGGTGTTTGTCGATTCCGACCAGCTTCCGATTCATCCAGTTGCAACGCTACTAATGGGGTCGCCCCAGACTCAACGGGTGCAGGCGTACCTCATGCAACTGACCCTTACGGGCAAGCAACCTGTAACGTGATCCTGATTGGAGAGAATGGCCAGCTGCTGCAATGCGGGAAGGTCTTCAAGAATGCTGAATCTCTATCAAGACACAAAAAAAGATTACACACGGGGCAACAAAGCTGTGATGTGACAGCAGTCGGAGAGAATGGTCAGCAGCGGTCATGCGGGATGGTCTGCATGAATGCTAAAGTCCTGTCGAATCACAAGAGAAGAGACCACACCGGAGCGCAAACCTGCCCTGAGTGCCAGAAGACCCTGCCAAACGCTCGAGCCCTGTCGGTTCACAAAAGCGAATACCACACCGGGCAACAAACCTGCCCTGAGTGCCAGAAGACCCTGCCAAACGCGAAAGCCCTGCATGTTCACAAAAGAAGACACCACACCAGAGCGCATACCTGCCCTGAGTGCCAGAAAACCCTGCCAAACACTCAAGCCCTGTCGGTTCACAAAAGCGAATACCACACCGGACAACAAACCTGCCCTGAGTGCCAGAAGATCCTGCCAAACGCGAAAGCCCTGCATGTTCACAAAAGAAGAGACCACACCGGAGCACAAACCTGTCCTGAGTGCCAGAAGCCCCTGCCAAACGCGAAAGCCCTGTCGAATCACAAAAGCGAATACCACACCGGGCAACAAACCTGCCTTGAGTGCCAGAAGACCCTGCCAAACGCTCAAGCCCTGTCGGATCACAAAAAAGAGACCACACCGGAGCGCAAACCTGCCCTGAGTGCCAGAAGACCCTGCCAAACGCGAGTGCCCTGTCGAGTCACAAAAGAAGAGACCACTCCGGAGCGCAAACCTGCCCTGAGTGCCAGAAGACCCTGCCAAACGCTCAAGCCCTGTCGCGTCACAAAAGAAGAGACCACACCGGAGCGCAAACCTGCCCTGAGTGCCAGAAGCCTCTGCCAAACGCGAAAGCCCTGTCGGATCACAAAAGAAGAGACCACACCGGAGTGCAAACCTGTTCTCAGTGCCAGAAGACCCTGCCAAACGCTCAAGCCCTGTCGCATCACAAAAGAAGAGACCACACCGGAGCGCAAACCTGCCCTGAGTGCCAGAAGACCCTGCCAAACGCTCAAGCCCTGTCGGATCACAGAAGGCAACATCGAAAACGTAAGATTGCTGATCTGCACAAGGACAATGAAATCAGTCCTCCGGCAGATAAAGTGAATAAGTCTGATTACCATGGGAAACTGTCGGACTAGCTGTCAACGCCCTATCAGTCTCTAGCCTTGTGACGACTACAAACTATCCTTCCTCTCTGTAAACCAGAAGGCAAGGATAGAATTATTAAACGCTCATCCTTTGCGGCACTGCTGTTGCTACTGTGGTTAACTGTCATCTGTCAGGCCGAACCGTTGACAGGGCGTTTGATTGTCGAGCCTGAACAGAGTACAGGTTCTCAAAAAAAGAACGTCTCTATAAATCATGATCGGCATAAATGGACGGGCAGGCCATCAGGCATTGCCGACAAAAATGACTGCGCAGAACTCCATTGGGAACCCAAAAAAAAACGACACAGAGATTACAGTTACGGAATAAAAACCACCTTCATTGGGTCGATTTCGTGGCAATGGCTTTATGCCACAAACCTACTGATTGCCTACGAACTGATCCTGACCAGCAAAGACACCCCTCCAAGCTCCATCCATTCCTTATGGTTTCTCGTTGTCGGCTGGCTGCTAAAAAGTTATTGGAACCCCGATTTATCGATGTTTAACCCTATTGGACATCAAGAGGCGGCATCTATTTTGACACAGGGGAATCACCCGATTGCAATCAACACTATGAAGCCTGGCGATGAACATGACCCACAACAAGGCCAGTCATCAGAATCATCCGGCCAGCAAACCGCACAATCCACCACTCACATTACAGGCTATTTCACCAGCCTACTGTTTTCTGACTCTGCCGACGGTGAAGAGGCCCCTGAGCAGTATTCACATACTTTGGGCTTAAATTGTTTCGTCCATCCCTGTCATGGCGTTTGTCGATTCCAACCAGCTTCCGATTCATCCAGTTGCAACGCTACTAATGGGGTCGCCCCAGACTCAACGGGGGCAGGCGTACCTCATGCAACTGACCCTTACGGGCAAGTAACCTGTAACGTGATCCTGATTGGAGAGAATGGCCAGCTGCTGCAATGCGGGAAGGTCTTCAAGAATGCTGAATATCTATCAAGACACAAAAAAAGATTACATACGGGGCAACAAACCTGTGATGTGACAGTAGTTGGGGAGGATGGGCAGCAGTCATGCGGGATGGCCTGCAAGAATGCTAAAGCCCTGTCGAATCACAAAAGAAGAGACCACTCCGGAGCGCAAACCTGCCCTGAGTGCCAGAAGACCCTGTCAAACGCGATTGCCCTGTCGGATCACAAAAGAAGAGACCACTCCGGAGCGCAAACCTGCCCTGAGTGCCAGAAGACCCTGCCAAACGCTCAAGCCCTGTCGGGTCACAAAAGAAGAGACCACTCCGGAGCGCAAATCTGCCCTGAGTGCCAGAAGACCCTGCCAAACGCGATTGCCCTGTCGGTTCACAAAAGAAGAGACCACACCGGAGCGCAAACCTGCCCTGCGTGCCAGAAGACCCTGCCAAACGCTCAAGCCCTGTCGGGTCACAAAAGAAGAGACCACACCGGAGCGCAAATCTGCCCTGAATGCCAGAAGACCCTGCCAAACGCGAAAGCCCTGTCGGTTCACAAAACAAAGTACCACACCGGAGCGCAAACCTGCCCTGAGTGCCAGAAGACCCTGCCAAACGCGAGTGCCTTGTCGGATCACAAAAGAAGAGACCACTCCGGAGCGCAAACCTGCCCTGAGTGCCAGAAGACCCTGCCAAACGCTCAAGCCCTGTCGGGTCACAAAAGAAGAGACCACTCCGGAGCGCAAATCTGCCCTGAGTGCCAGAAGACCCTGCCAAACGCGATTGCCCTGTCGGTTCACAAAAGAAGAGACCACACCGGAGCGCAAACCTGCCCTGCGTGCCAGAAGACCCTGCCAAACGCTCAAGCCCTGTCGGGTCACAAAAGAAGAGACCACACCGGAGCGCAAATCTGCCCTGAATGCCAGAAGACCCTGCCAAACGCGAAAGCCCTGTCGGTTCACAAAACAAAATACCACACCGGAGAGCAAACCTGCCCTGAGTGCCAGAAGACCCTGCCAAACGCTCAAGCCCTGTCGGATCACAAAAGAAGAGACCACACCGGAGCGCAAATCTGCCCTGAGTGCCAGAAGACCCTGCCAAACGCGAGTGCCCTGTCGGATCACAAAAGGCAACACCGAAAACGTAAGATTGCTGATCTGGACAAGGACAATGAAATCAGTCCTTCGGCAGATAAAGTGAATAAGTCTGATTACCGGGAGAAACTGTCGGACTAATAGCTGTCAACACCCTATCAGTCTCTGGCCTTGTGACGACTACAAACTATCCTTCCTCTCTGTAAACCAGAAGACAAGGATAGAATTATTAAACGCTCACTCTTTGCGGCACTGCTGTTGCTACTGTGGTTAACTGTCATCTGTCAGGCCGAACCGTTGACAGGACGCTTTATTGTCGAGCTTGAACAGAGCGCAGGTTCTCTAAAAAAGAACGTCTCTATAAATCATGACCGGCATAAATGGACGGGCAGGCCATCAGGCATTGCCGACAAAAATGACTGCGCAGAACGACATTGGGAACCCCAAAAAAAACGACACAGAGATGACAGTTACGGAATGAAAACCACCTTCATTGGGTCGATTTCGTGGCAATGGCTTTATGCCACAAACCTACTGATTGCCTACGAACTGATCCTGACCAGCAAAGACACCCCTCCAAGCTCCATCCATTCCTTATGGTTTCTCGTTGTCGGCTGGCTGCTAAAAAGTTATTGGAATCTCGATTTATCGATGTTTAACCCTATTGGATATCAAGAGGCGGTATCCATTTTGACACAGGGGGATCACCCGATTGCAATCAACACTGTGAAGCCTGGCGATGAACATGACCCACAACAAGGCCAGTCATCAGAATCATCCGGCCAGCAAACCGTACAATCCACCACTCACATTACAGGTTATTTCACCAGCCTACTGTTTTCTGACTCTGCCGACGGTGAAGAGGCCCCTGAGCAGTATTCACATACTTTGGGCTTAAATTGTTTCGTTCATCCCTGTCATGGTGTTTGTCGATTCCGACCAGCTTCCGATTCATCCAGTTGCAACGCTACTAATGGGGTCGCCTCAGACTCAACGGGTGCAGGCGTACCTCATGCAACTGACCCTTACGGGCAAGTAACCTGTAACGTGATCCTGATTGGAGAGAATGGCCAGCTGCTGCAATGCGGGAAGGTCTTCAAGAATGCTGAATCTCTATCAAGACACAAAAAAAGATTACATACGGGGCAACAAACCTGTGATGTGACAGTAGTTGGGGAGGATGGGCAGCAGCAGTCATGCGGGATGGCCTGCAAGAATGCTAAAGCCCTGTCGAATCACAAAACAAAATACCACACCGGAGCGCAAACCTGCCCTGAGTGCCAGAAGACCCTGCCAAACGCTCAAGCCCTGTCGGATCACAAAACAAAATACCACACCGGAGCGCAAACCTGCCCTGAGTGCCTGAAGACCCTTCCAAACGCTCAAGCCCTGTCGGATCACAAAAGAAGAGACCACACCAGAGCGCAAACCTGCCCTGAGTGCCAGAAGCCTCTGCCAAACGCGAAAGCCCTGTCGGATCACAAAAGAAGAGACCACACCGGAGCGCAAACCTGCCCTGAATGCCAGAAGACCCTGCCAAATGCTCAAGCCCTGTCGCGTCACAAAAGAAGAGACCACACCGGAGCGCAAACCTGTCCTGAGTGCCAGAAGACCCTGCCAAACGCTCAAGCCCTGTCGAGTCACAAAAGAAGAGACCACACCGGAGCGCAAACCTGCCCTGAGTGCCAGAAGACCCTGCCAAACGCTCAAGCCCTGTCGGTTCACAAAAGAAGAGACCACACCGGAGCGCAAACCTGCCCTGAGTGCCAGAAGACCCTGCCAAACGCTCAAGGCCTGTCGGTTCACAAAAGAAGAGACCACACCAGAGCGCAAACCTGCCCTGAGTGCCAGAAGACCCTGCCAAATGCTCAAGCCCTGTCGGTTCACAAAAGAAGAGACCACACCGGAGCGCAAACCTGCCCTGAGTGCCAGAAGACCCTGCCAAATGCTCAAGCCCTGTCGGTTCACAAAAGAAGAGACCACACCGGAGCGCAAACCTGCCCTGAGTGCCGGAAGACCCTGTCAACCGCTCAAGCCCTGTCGGTTCACAAAAGAAGAGACCACACCGGAGCGCAAACCTGCCCTGAGTGCCAGAAGACCCTGCCAAATGCTCAAGCCCTGTCGGTTCACAAAAGAAGAGACCACACCGGAGCGCAAACCTGCTCTGAGTGCCAGAAGACCCTGCCAAACGCTCAAGCCCTGTCGAGTCACAAAAGAAGAGACCACACCGGAGCGCAAACCTGCCCTGAGTGCCAGAAGACCCTGCCAAACGCGAAAGCCCTGACAGATCACAAAAGAAGAGACCACACCGGAGCGCAAACCTGCCCTGAGTGCCAGAAGACCCTGCCAAACACTCAAGCCCTGTCGAATCACAGAAGGCAACATCGAAAACGTAAGATTGCTGATCTGCACAAGGACAATGAAATCAGTCCTCCGGCAGATAAAGTGAATAAGTCTGATTACCAAGGGAAACTGTCGGACTAGCTGTCAACGCCCTATCAGTCTCTAGCCTTGTGACGACTACAAACTATCCTTCCTCTCTGTAAACCAGAAGGCAAGGATAGAATTATTAAACGCTCACCCTTTGCGGCACTGCTGTTGCTACTGTGGTTAACTGTCATCTGTCAGGCCGAACCGTTGACAGGACGCTTTATTGTCGAGCTTGAACAGAGCGCAGGTTCTCTAAAAAAGAACGTCTCTATAAATCATGACCGGCATAAATGGACGGGCAGGCCATTAGGCATTCACGACAAAAATGACTGCGCAGAACTCCATTGGGAACCCAAAAAAAAACGACACAGAGATGACAGTTACGGAATAAAAACCACCTTCATTGGGTCGATTTCGTGGCAATGGCTTTATGCCACAAAGCTGCTGATTGCCTACGAACTGATCCTGACCGCCAAAGACACCCCTCCAAGCTCCACCCATTCCTTATGGTTTCTCGTTGTCGGCTGGCTGCTAAAAAGTTATTGGAACCCCGATTTATCGATGTTTAACCCTATTGGATATCAAGAGGCGGTATCCATTTTGACACAGGGGGATCACCCGATTGCAATCAACACTATGAAGCCTGGCGATGAACATGACCCACAACAAGGCCAGTCATCAGAATCATCCGGCCAGCAAACCGCACAATCCACCACTCACATTACAGGCTATTTCACCAGCCTACTGTATTCTGACTCTGCCGACGGTGAAGAGGCCCCTGAGCAGTATTCACATACTTTGGGCTTAAATTGTTTCATCCATCCCTGTCATGGCGTTTGTCGATTCCGACCAGCTTCCGATTCATCCAGTTGCAACGCTACTAATGGGGTCGCCCCAGACTCAACGGGTGCAGGCGTACCTCATGCAACTGACCCTCACGGGCAAGTAACCTGTAACGTGATCCTGATTGGAGAGAATGGCCAGCTGCTGCAATGCGGGAAGGTCTTCAAGAATGCTGAATCTCTATCAACACACAAAAAAGGATTACACACGGGACAACAAACCTGTGATGTGACAGTAGTTGGGGAGGATGGTCAGCAGCAGTCATGCGGGATGGCCTGCAAGAATGCTAAAGCCCTGTCGAATCACAAAAGAAGAGACCACTCCGGAGTGCAAACCTGCCCTGAGTGCCAGAAGACTCTGCCAAACGCGATTGCCCTGTCGAATCACAAAAGAAGAGACCACTCCGGAGCGCAAACCTGCCCTGAGTGCCAGAAGACCCTGCCAAACGCTCAAGCCCTGTCGGTTCACAAAAGAAGAGACCACTCCGGAGCGCAAACCTGCCCTGAGTGCCGGAAGACCCTGCCAAACGCGATTGCCCTGTCGGATCACAAAAGAAGAGACCACACCGGAGCGCAAACCTGCCCTGAGTGCCAGAAGACCCTGCCAAACGCGATTGCCCTGTCGGGTCACAAAAGAAGAGACCACTCCGGAGCGCAAACCTGCCCTGAGTGCCAGAAGACCCTGCCAAACGCGAGTGCCCTGTCGGATCACAAAAGAAGAGACCACACCGGAGCGCAAACCTGCCCTGAGTGCCAGAAGACCCTGCCAAACGCGATTGCCCTGCATTTTCACAAAAGAAGAGACCACACCGGAGCGCAAACCTGCCCTGAGCGCCAGAAGACCCTGCCAAACGCGAAAGCCTTGTCGGTTCACAAAAGCGAATACCACACCGGGCAACAAACCTGCCCTGAGTGCCAGAAGACCCTGCCAAACGCGAAAGCCCTGTCGGTTCACAAAAGAAGAGACCACACCGGAGCTCAAACCTGCCCTGAGTGCCAGAAGACCCTGCCGAACGCAAAAGCCCTGTCGAATCACAAAAGCGAATACCACACCGGGCAACAAACCTGCCCTGAGTGCCAGAAGACCCTGCCAAACGCGAAAGCCCTGTCGCGTCACAAAAGAAGAGACCACACCGGAGCGCAAACCTGCCCTGAGTGCCAGAAGACCCTGCCGAACGCGAAAGCCCTGTCGAATCACAAAAGCGAATACCACACCGGGCAACAAACCTGCCCTGAGTGCCAGAAGACCCTGCCGAACGCGAAAGCCCTGTCGAATCACAAAAGCGAATACCACACCGGGCAACAAACCTGCCCTGAGTGCCAGAAGACCCTGCCAAACGCTCAAGCCCTGTCGCGTCACAAAAGAAGAGACCATACCGGAGCGCAAACCTGCCCTGAGTGCCAGAAGCCTCTGCCAAACGCGAAAGCCCTGTCGGATCACAAAAGAAGAGACCACACCGGAGTGCAAACCTGTTCTCAGTGCCAGAAGACCCTGCCAAACGCTCAAGCCCTGTCGCGTCACAAAAGAAGAGACCACACCGAAGCGCAAACCTGTCCTGAGTGCCAGAAGACCCTGCCAAACGCTCAAGCCCTGTCGAGTCACAAAACAAAATACCACACCGGAGCGCAAACCTGCCCTGAGTGCCAGAAGACCCTGCCAAACGCTCAAGCCCTGTCGGATCACAAAAGGCAACACCGAAAACGTAAGATTGCTGATCTGGACAAGGACAATGAAATCAGTCCTCCGGCAGATAAAGTGAATAAGTCTGATTACCGGGAGAAACTGTCGGACTAATAGCTGTCAACGCCTTATCAGTCTCTGGTCTTGTGACGACTACAAACTATCCTTCCTCTCTGTAAACCAGAAGACAAGGATAGAATTATTAAACGCTCACCCTTTGCGGCACTGCTGTTGCTACTGTGGTTAACTGTCATCTGTCAGGCCGAACCGTTGACAGGACGCTTTATTGTCGAGCTTGAACAGAGCGCAGGTTCTCTAAAAAAGAACGTCTCTATAAATCATGACCGGCATAAATGGACGGGCAGGCCATCAGGCATTGCCGACAAAAATGACTGCGCAGAACTCCATTGGGAACCCAAAAAAAAACGACACAGAGATGACAGTTACGGAATGAAAACCACCTTCATTGGGTCGATTTCGTGGCAATGGCTTTATGCCACAAACCTACTGATTGCCTACGAACTGATCCTGACCAGCAAAGACACCCCTCCAAGCTCCATCCATTCCTTATGGTTTCTCGTTGTCGGCTGGCTGCTAAAAAGTTATTGGAATCCCGATTTATCGATGTTTAACCCTATTGGATATCAAGAGGCGGTATCCATTTTGACACAGGGGGATCACCCGATTGCAATCAACGCTGTGAAGCCTGGCGATGAACATGACCCACAACAAGGCCAGTCATCAGAATCATCCGGCCAGCAAACCGCACAATCCACCACTCACATTACAGGTTATTTCACCAGCCTACTGTTTTCTGACTCTGCCGACGGTGAAGAGGCCCCTGAGCAGTATTCACATACTTTGGGCTTAAATTGTTTCGTTCATCCCTGTCATGGTGTTTGTCGATTCCGACCAGCTTCCGATTCATCCAGTTGCAACGCTACTAATGGGGTCGCCCCAGACTCAACGGGTGCAGGCGTACCTCATGCAACTGACCCTTACGGGCAAGTAACCTGTAACGTGATCCTGATTGGAGAGAATGGCCAGCTGCGGCAATGCGGTAAGGTCTTCAAGAACGCTGAATCTCTATCAACACACAAAAAAAGATTACACACGGGGCAACAAACCTGTGATGTGACGCTGGTTGGGGAGGACGGTCAGCAGCGGTCATGCGGGATGGCCTGCAAGAATGCTAAAGTCCTGTCAAATCACAAAAGAAGAGACCACACCGGAGCGCAAACCTGCCCTGAATGCCAGAAGACCCTGCCAAATGCTCAAGCCCTGTCGGGTCACAAAAGAAGAGACCACACCGGAGCGCAAACCTGCCCTGAGTGCCAGAAGACCCTGCCAAACGCTCAAGCCCTGTCGGGTCACAAAAGAAGAGACCACTCCGGAGCGCAAACCTGCCCTGAGTGCCGGAAGACCCTGCCAAACGCGATTGCCCTGTCGGTTCACAAAACAAAATACCACACCGGAGCGCAAACCTGCCCTGAGTGCCAGAAGACCCTGCCAAACGCGAGTGCCCTGTCGGATCACAAAAGAAGAGACCACACCGGAGCGCAAACCTGCCCTGAGTGCCAGAAGCCCCTGCCAAACGCTCAAGCCCTGTCGGTTCACAAAAGAAGAGACCACACCGGAGCGCAAACCTGCCCTGAGTGCCAGAAGACCCTGCCAAATGCGAAAGCCCTGTCGAATCACAAAAGCGAATACCACACCGGGCAACAAACCTGCCCTGAGTGCCAGAAGACCCTGCCAAACGCGAGTGCCCTGTCGGTTCACAAAAGAAGAGACCACACCGGAGCGCAAACCTGCCCTGAGTGCAAGAAGACCCTGCCAAACGCGAAAGCCCTGTCGGTTCACAAAACAAAATACCACACCGGAGCGCAAACCTGCCCTGAGTGCCAGAAAACCCTGCCAAACGCGAGTGCCCTGTCGGTTCACAAAAGAAGAGACCACACCGGAGCGCAAACCTGCCCTGAGTGCCAGAAGACCCTGCCAAACGCTCAAGCCCTGTCGGTTCACAAAAGAAGAGACCACACCAGAGCGCAAACCTGCCCTGAGTGCCAGAAGCCCCTGCCAAACGCGAGTGCCCTGTCGGTTCACAAAAGCGAATACCACACCGGGCAACAAACCTGCCCTGAGTGCCAGAAGACCCTGCCAAACGCGAAGGCCCTGTCGGATCACAAAAGAAGAGACCACACCCGAGCGCAAACCTGCCCAGAGTGCCAGAAGACCCTGCCAAACGCGAAAGCCCTGACGGATCACAAAAGAAAAAACCACACCGGAGCGCAAACCTGCCCTGAGTGCCAGAAGACCCTGCCAAACGCTCAAGCCCTGTCGGGTCACAAAAGAAGAGACCACACCGGAGCACAAATCTGCCCTGAGTGCCAGAAAACCCTGCCAAACGCTCAAGCCTTGTCGGATCACAAAAGAAGAGACCACACCCGAGCGCAAACCTGCCCTGAGTGCCAGAAGACCCTGCCAAACGCGAAAGCCCTGTCGAATCACAGAAGGCAACACCGAAAACGTAAGATTGCTGATCTGGACAAGGACAATGAAATCAGTCCTCCGGCAGATAAAGTGAATAAGTCTGATTACCAAGGGAAACTGTCGGACTAATAGCTGTCAACGCCTTATCAGTCTCTGGCCTTGTGACGACTACAAACTATCCTTCCTCTCTGTAAACCAGAAGACAAGGATAGAATTATTAAACGCTCACTCTTTGCGGCACTGCTGTTGCTACTGTGGTTAACTGTCATCTGTCAGGCCGAACCGTTGACAGGACGCTTTATTGTCGAGCTTGAACAGAGCGCAGGTTCTCTAAAAAAGAACGTCTCTATAAATCATGACCGGCATAAATGGACGGGCAGGCCATCAGGCATTGCCGACAAAAATGACTGCGCAGAACTCCATTGGGAACCCCAAAAAAAACGACACAGAGATTACAGTTACGGAATGAAAACCACCTTCATTGGGTCGATTTCGTGGCAATGGCTTTATGCCACAAACCTACTGATTGCCTACGAACTGATCCTGACCAGCAAAGACACCCCTCCAAGCTCCATCCATTCCTTATGGTTTCTCGTTGTCGGCTGGCTGCTAAAAAATTATTGGAATCCCCATTTATCGATGTTTAACCCTATTGGATATCAAGAGGCGGTATCCATTTTGACACAGGGGGATCACTCGATTGCAATCAACACTGTGAAGCCTGGCGATGAACATGACCCACAACAAGGCCAGTCATCAGAATCATCCGGCCAGCAAACCGCACAATCCACCACTCACATTACAGGCTATTTCACCAGCCTACTGTTTTCTGACTCTGCCGACGGTGAAGAGGCCCCTGAGCAGTATTCACATACTTTGGGCTTAAATTGTTTCGTCCATCCCTGTCATGGCGTTTGTCGATTCCGACCAGCTTCCGATTCATCCAGTTGCAACGCTACTAATGGGGTCGCCCCAGACTCAACGGGTGCAGGCGTACCTCATGCAACTGACCCTTACGGGCAAGTAACCTGTAACGTGATCCTGATTGGAGAGAATGGCCAGCTGCTGCAATGCGGGAAGGTCTTCAAGAACGCTGAATATCTATCAAGACACAAAAAAAGATTACATACGGGGCAACAAACCTGTGATGTGACACTAGTTGGGGAGGATGGGCAGCAGCAGTCATGCGGGATGGCCTGCAAGAATGCCAAAGCCCTGTCGAATCACAAAAGAAGAGACCACTCCGGAGCGCAAACCTGCCCTGAGTGCCAGAAGACCCTGTCAAACGCGATTGCCCTGTCGGATCACAAAAGAAGAGACCATACCGGAGCGCAAACCTGCCCCGAGTGCCAGAAGACCCTGCCAAACGCTCAAGCCCTGTCGGGTCACAAAAGAAGAGACCACTCCGGAGCGCAAATCTGCCCTGAGTGCCAGAAGACCCTGCCAAACGCGATTGCCCTGTCGGTTCACAAAAGAAGAGACCACACCGGAGCGCAAACCTGCCCTGAGTGCCAGAAGACCCTGCCAAACGCTCAAGCCCTGTCGGGTCACAAAAGAAGAGACCACTCCGGAGCGCAAATCTGCCCTGAGTGCCAGAAAACCCTGCCAAACGCGAGTGCCCTGTCGGATCACAAAAGAAGAGACCACACCGGAGCGCAAACCTGCCCTGAGTGCCAAAAACCCTGCCAAACGCGAGTGCCCTGTCGGTTCACAAAAGAAGAGACCACACCGGAGCGCAAACCTGCCCTGAGTGCCAGAAAACCCTGCCAAACGCGAGTGCCCTGTCGGTTCACAAAAGAAGAGACCACACAGGAGCGCAAACCTGCCCTGAGTGCCAGAAGGCCCTGTCAAACGCGAAAGCCCTGTCGGTTCACAAAACAAAATACCACACCGGAGCGCAAACCTGCCCTGAGTGCCAGAAGACCCTGCCAAACGCTCAAGCCCTGTCGGATCACAAAACAAAATACCACACCGGAGCGCAAACCTGCCCTGAGTGCCAGAAGACCCTGCCAAACGCTCAAGCCCTGTCGGATCACAAAAGAAGAGACCACACCAGAGCGCAAACCTGCCCTGAGTGCCAGAAGCCTCTGCCAAACGCGAAAGCCCTGTCGGATCACAAAAGAAGAGACCACACCGGAGTGCAAACCTGTTCTCAGTGCCAGAAGACCCTGCCAAACGCTCAAGCCCTGTCGCGTCACAAAAGAAGAGACCACACCGGAGCGCAAACCTGTCCTGAGTGCCAGAAGACCCTGCCAAACGCTCAAGCCCTGTCGAGTCACAAAAGAAGAGACCACACCGGAGCGCAAACCTGCCCTGAGTGCCAGAAGACCCTGCCAAACGCTCAAGCCCTGTCGGTTCACAAAAGAAGAGACCACACCGGAGCGCAAACCTGCCCTGAGTGCCAGAAGACCCTGCCAAACGCTCAAGGCCTGTCGCGTCACAAAAGAAGAGACCACACCCGAGCACAAACCTGCCCTGAGTGCCAGAAGACCCTGCCAAATACTCAAGCCCTGTCGGCTCACAAAACAAAATACCACACCGGAACGCAAACCTGCCCTGAGTGCCGGAAGACCCTGTCAAATGCTCAAGCCCTGTCGAGTCACAAAAGAAGAGACCACTCCGGAGCGCAAACCTGCCCTGAGTGCCAGAAGACCCTGCCAAACGCTCAAGCCCTGTCGGTTCACAAAAGAAGAGACCACACCGGAGCGCAAACCTGCCCTGAGTGCCAGAAGACCCTGCCAAACGCTCAAGCCCTGTCGGATCACAAAAGGCAACACCGAAAACGTAAGATTGCTGCTCTGGACAAGGACAATGAAATCAGTCCTCCGGCAGATAAAGTGAATAAGTCTGATTACCAAGGGAAACTGTCGGACTAATAGCTGCCAACGCCTTATCAGTCTCTGGCCTTGTGACGACTACAAACTATCCTTCCTCTCTGTAAACCAGAAGACAAGGATAGAATTATTAAACGCTCACCCTTTGCGGCACTGCTGTTGCTACTGTGGTTAACTGTCATCTGTCAGGCCGAACCGTTGACAGGGCGTTTGATTGTCGAGCTTGAACAGAGTACAGGTTCTCTAAAAAAGAACGTCTCTATAAATCATGACCGGCATAAATGGACGGGCAGGCCATCAGGCATTGCCAACAAAAATGACTGCGCAGAACTCCATTGGGAACCCAAAAAAAAACGACACAGAGATTACAGTTACGGAATGAAAACCACCTTCATTGGGTCGATTTCGTGGCAATGGCTTTATGCCACAAACCTACTGATTGCCTACGAACTGATCCTGACCAGCAAAGACACCCCTCCAAGCTCCATCCATTCCTTATGGTTTCTCGTTGTCGGCTGGCTGCTAAAAAGTTATCGGAACCCCGATTTATCGATGTTTAACCCTATTGGATATCAAGAGGCGGCATCTATTTTGACACAGATTTCAATCAACACTATGAAGCCTGGCGATGAACATGACCCACAACAAGGCCAGTCATCAGAATCATCCGGCCAGCAAACCGCACAATCCACCACTCACATTACAGGCTATTTCACCAGCCTACTGTATTCTGACTCTGCCGACGGTGAAGAGGCCCCTGAGCAGTATTCACATACTTTGGGCTTAAATTGTTTCGTCCATCCCTGTCATGGCGTTTGTCGATTCCGACCAGCTTCCGATTCATCCAGTTGCAACGCTACTAATGGGGTCGCCCCAGACTCAACGGGTGCAGGCGTACCTCATGCAACTGACACTTACCGGCAAGTAACCTGTAACGTGATCCTGATTGGAGAGAATGGCCAGCTGCTGCAATGCGGGAAGGTCTTCAAGAATGCTGAATCTCTATCAAGACACAAAAAAAGATTACACACGGGGCAACAGACCTGTGATGTGACAGTAGTTGGGGAGGATGGGCAGCAGCAGTCATGCGGGATGGCCTGCAAGAATGTTAAAGTCCTGTCGAATCACAAAAGAAGAGACCACACCGGAGCGCAAACCTGCCCTGAGTGCCAGAAGCCCCTGCCAAACGCTCAAGCCCTGTCGGTTCACAAAAGCGAATACCACACCGGAGCACAAACCTGCCCTGAGTGCCAGAAGCCCCTGCCAAACGGGAAAGCCCTGTATATTCACAAAAGACAATACCACACCGGGCAACAAACCTGCCCTGAGTGCCAGAAGACCCTGCCAAACGCGAAAGCCCTGTCGAATCACAAAAGAAGAGACCACTCCGGAGCGCAAACCTGCCCTGAGTGCCAGAAGACCCTGCCGAACGCTCAAGCCCTGTCGGATCACAAAAGAAGAGACCACACCGGAGCGCAAACCTGCCCTAAGTGCCAGAAGACCCTGCCAAACGCGAAAGCCCTGTCGAATCACAAAAGCGAATACCACACCGGGCAACAAACCTGCCCTGAGTGCCAGAAGACCCTGCCAAACGCTCAAGCCCTGTCGGTTCACAAAAGAAGAGACCACACCAAAGCGCAAACCTGCCCTGAGTGCCAGAAGCCCCTGCCAAACGCGAGTGCCCTGTCGGTTCACAAAAGCGAATACCACACCGGGCAACAAACCTGCCCTGAGTGCCAGAAGACCTTGCCAAACGCGAAGGCCCTGTCGGATCACAAAAGAAGAGACCACACCGGAGCGCAAACCTGCCCTGAGTGCCAGAAGACCCTGCCAAACGCTCAAGCCCTGTCGAATCACAAAAGAAGAGACCACACCGGAGCGCAAACCTGCCCTCAGTGCCAGAAGAGACTGCCAAACGCTCAAGCCCTGTCGGATCACAAAAGAAGAGACCACACCGGAGCGCAAACCTGCCCTGAGTGCCAGAAAACCGTGCCAAACGCTCAAGCCCTGTCGGATCACAAAAGAAGAGACCACACCGGAGCGCAAACCTGCCCTGAGTGCCAGAAGACCCTGCCAAACGCGAAAGCCCTGTCGAATCACAAAAGAAGAGACCACACCGGAGCGCAAACCTGCCCTAAGTGCCAGAAAACCCTGCTAAACGCTCAAGCCCTGTCGGTTCACAAAAGAAGAGACCACACCAGAGCGCAAACCTGCCCTGAGTGCCAGAAGCCCCTGCCAAACGCGAAAGCCCTGTCGGTTCACAAAAGCGAATACCACACGGGGCGACAAACCTGCCCTGAGTGCCAGAAGACCCTGCCAAACGCGAAAGCCCTGCATGTTCACAAAAGAAGAGACCACACCGGAGCGCAAACCTGCCCTGAGTGCCAGAAGACCCTGCCAAACACAAAAGCCCTGTCGAATCACAAAAGCGAATACCACACCGGGCAACAAACCTGCCCTGAGTGCCAGAAGACCCTGCCAAACGCGAAAGCCCTGTCAGATCACAAAAGAAGAGACCACACCGGAGCGCAAACCTGCCCTGAGTGCCAGAAGACCCTCCCAAATGCTCAAGCCCTGTCGGTTCACAAAAGAAGAGACCACAGCGGAAAGCAAACCTGCCCTGAGTGCCAGAAGACCCTGCCAAACGCTCAAGCCCTGTCGGATCACAAAAGAAGAGACCACACCCGAGCACAAACCTGCCCTGAGTGCCAGAAGACCCTGCCAAACGCGAAAGCCCTGTCGAATCACAGAAGGCAACACCGAAAACGTAAGATTGCTGATCTGGACAAGGACAATGAAATCAGTCCTCCGGCAGATAAAGTGAATAAGTCTGATTACCGGGAGAAACTGTCGGACTAATAGCTGTCAACGCCTTATCAGTCTCTGGTCTTGTGACGACTACAAACTATCCTTCCTCTCTGTAAACCAGAAGACAAGGATAGAATTATTAAACGCTCACTCTTTGCGACACTGCTGTTGCTACTGTGGTTAACTGTCATCTGTCAGGCCGAACCGTTGACAGGGCGTTTGATTGTCGAGCTTGAACAGAGTACAGGTTCTCAAAAAAAGAACGTCTCTGTAAATCATGACCGGCATAAACGGACGGGCAGGCCATCAGGCATTGCCGACAAAAATGACTGCGCAGAACGACATTGGGAACCCAAAAAAAAACGACACGGAAATTACAGTTACGGAATGAAAACCACCTTCATTGGGTCTATTTCATGGCAATGGCTTTATGCCACAAACCTACTGATTGCCTGCGGACTGATCCTGACCAGCGAAGCCCCCCCTCCAAGCTCCACCCATTCCTTATGGTTTCTCGTTGTCGGCTGGCTGCTAAAAAGTTATTGGAACCCCGATTTATCGATGTTTAACCCTATTGGACATCAAGAGGCGGCATCTATTTTGACACAGATTGCAATCAACACTATGAAGCCTGGCGATGAACATGACCCACAACAAGGCCAGTCATCAGAATCATCCGGCCAGCAAACCGCACAATCCACCACTCACATTAGAGGCTATTTCACCAGCCTACTGTATTCTGACTCTGCCGACGATGAAGAGGCCCCTGAGCAGTATTCACATACTTTGGGCTTAAATTGTTTCATCCATCCCTGTCATGGCGTTTGTCGATTCCGACCAGCTTCTGATTCATCCAGTTGCAACGCTACTAATGGGGTCGCCCCAGATTCAACGGGTGAAGGCGTACCTCATACAACTGACCCTTACGGGCAAGCAACCTGTAACGTGATCCTGATTGGAGAGAATGGCCAGCTGCTGCAATGCGGGAAGGTCTTCAAGAATGCTGAATCTCTATCAAGACACAAAAAAGGATTACACACGGGGCAACAAACCTGTGATGTGACAGTAGTTGGGGAGGATGGTCAGCAGCAATCATGCGGGATGGCCTGCAAGAATGCTAAAGCCCTGTCGAATCACAAAAGAAGAGACCACTCCGGAGTGCAAACCTGCCCTGAGTGCCAGAAGACTCTGCCAAACGCGATTGCCCTGTCGAATCACAAAAGAAGAGACCACTCCGGAGCGCAAACCTGCCCTGAGTGCCAGAAGACCCTGCCAAACGCTCAAGCCCTGTCGGTTCACAAAAGAAGAGACCACACCGGAGCGCAAACCTGCCCTGAGTGCCGGAAGACCCTGCCAAACGCGATTACCCTGTCGGATCACAAAAGAAGAGACCACACCGGAGCGCAAACCTGCCCTGAGTGCCAGAAGACCCTGCCAAACGCTCAAGCCCTGTCGGTTCACAAAAGAAGAGACCACACCAGAGCGCAAACCTGCCCTGAGTGCCAGAAGCCCCTGCCAAACGCGAGTGCCCTGTCGGTTCACAAAAGTGAATACCACACCGGGCAACAAACCTGCCCTGAGTGCCAGAAGACCCTGCCAAACGCGAAGGCCCTGTCGGATCACAAAAGAAGAGACCACACCCGAGCGCAAACCTGCCCAGAGTGCCAGAAGACCCTGCCAAACGCGAAAGCCCTGACGGATCACAAAAGAAAAACCACACCGGAGCGCAAACCTGCCCTGAGTGCCAGAAGACCCTGCCAAACGCTCAAGCCCTGTCGGGTCACAAAAGAAGAGACCACACCGGAGCACAAATCTGCCCTGAGTGCCAGAAGACCCTGCCAAACGCGAAAGCCTTGTCGGTTCACAAAAGCGAATACCACACCGGGCAACAAACCTGCCCTGAGTGCCAGAAGACCCTGCCAAACGCGAAAGCCCTGTCGGTTCACAAAAGAAGAGAACACACCGGAGCGCAAACCTGCCCTGAGTGCCAGAATACCCTGCCGAACGCGAAAGCCCTGTCGAATCACAAAAGCGAATACCACACCGGGCAACAAACCTGCCCTGAGTGCCAGAAGACCCTGCCGAACGCGAAAGCCCTGTCGAATCACAAAAGCGAATACCACACCGGGCAACAAACCTGCCCTGAGTGCCAGAAGACCCTGCCAAACGCTCAAGCCCTGTCGCGTCACAAAAGAAGAGACCACACCAAAGCGCAAACCTGCCCTGAGTGCCAGAAGACCCTGCCAAACGCGAAAGCCCTGTCAGATCACAAAAGAAGAGACCACACCGGAGCGCAAACCTGTCCTGAGTGCCAGAAGACCCTGCCAAATGCTCAAGCCCTGTCGGTTCACAAAAGAAGAGACCACACCGGAGCGCAGACCTGCCCTGAGTGCCAGAAGACCCTGCCAAACGCGAGAGCCCTGTCGATTCACAAAAGAAGAGACCACACCGGAGCGCAAACCTGTCCTGAGTGCCAGAAGACCCTGCCAAACGCTCAAGCCCTGTCGGATCACAAAACAAAATACCACACCGGAGCGCAAACCTGCCCTGAGTGCCAGAAGACCCTGCCAAACGCTCAAGCCCTGTCGGATCACAAAAGAAGAGACCACACCGGAGCGCAAACCTGCCCTGAGTGCCAGAAGACCCTGCCAAACGCTCAAGGCCTCTCGAGTCACAGAAGGCAACACCGAAAACGTAAGATTGCTGATCTGGACAAGGACAATGAAATCAGTCCTCCGGCAGATAAAGTGAATAAGTCTGATTATCGGGAGGAACTGTCGGACTAATAGCTGTCAACGCCTTATCAGTCTCTGGCCTTGTGACGACTATAAACTATCCTTCCCCTCTGTGAACCAGAAGGCAAGGATAGAATTATTAAACGCTCACTCTTTGCGGCACTGCTATTGCTACTGTGGTTAACTGTCATCTGTCAGGCCGAACCGTTGACAGGGCGTTTGATTGTCGAGCTTGAACAGAGTACAGGTTCTCAAAACAAGAACGTCTCTATAAATCATGACCGGTATAAATGGACGGGCAGGCCATCAGGCATTGCCGACAAAAATGACTGCGCAGAACGACATTGGGAACCCAAAAAAAAACGACACAGAGATTACAGTTACGGAATGAAAACCACCTTCATTGGGTCTATTTCGTGGCAATGGCTTTATGCCACAAACCTACTGATTGCCTACGGACTGATCCTGACCAGCAAAGCCCCCCCTCCAAGCTCCACCCACTCCTTATGGTTTCTCGTTGTCGGCTGGCTGCTAAAAAGTTATTGGAACCCCGATTTATCGATGTTTAACCCTATTGGACATCAAGAGGCGGCATCTATTTTGACACAGATTGCAATCAACACTATGAAGCCTGGCGATGAACATGACCCACAACAAGGCCAGTCATCAGAATCATCCGGCCAGCAAACTGCTCAATCCACCACTCACATTAGAGGCTATTTCACCAGCCTACTGTATTCTGACTCTGCCGACGATGAAGAGGCCCCTGAGCAGTATTCACATACTTTGAGCTTAAATTGTTTCATCCATCCCTGTCATGGTGTTTGTCGATTCCGACCAGCTTCCGATTCATCCAGTTGCAACGCTACTAATGGGGTCGCCCCAGACTCAACGGGTGCAGGCGTACCTCATGCAACTGACCCTTACGGGCAAGCAACCTGTAACGTGATCCTGATTGGAGAGAATGGCCAGCTGCTGCAATGCGGGAAGGTCTTCAAGAATGCTGAATCTCTATCAAGACACAAAAAAGGATTACACACGGGGCAACAAACCTGTGATGTGACAGTAGTTGGGGAGGATGGTCAGCAGTGGTCATGCGGGACGGTCTGCAAAAATACTATAGTCCTGTCGAATCACAAAAGAAGAGACCACACCGGAGCGCAAACCTGCTCTGAGTGCCAAAAGACCCTGCCAAACACGAAAGCCCAGTCGGATCACAAAACAAAATACCACACCGGAGCGCAAACCTGCCCTGAGTGCCAGAGGACTCTGCTAAACGCGAAAGCCCTGTCAGATCACAAAAGAAGAGACCACTCCGGAGCGCAAACCTGCCCTGAGTGCCAGAAGACCCTGCCAAACGCGAGTGCGCTGTCGGTTCACAAAAGCGAATACCACACCGGGCAACAAACCTGCCCTGAGTGCCAGAAGACCCTGCCAAACGCGAAAGCCCTGTCGAATCACAAAAGAAGAGACCACACCGGAGCGCAAACCTGCCCTGAGTGCCAGAAGACCCTGCCAAACGCGAGTGCCCTGTCGGTTCACAAAAGAAGAGACCACACCGGAGCGCAAACCTGCCCTGAGTGCCAGAAGCCTCTGCCAAACGCGAAAGCCCTGTCGGTTCACAAAACAAAATACCACACCGGAGCGCAAACCTGCCCTGAGTGCCAGAAGACCCTGCCAAACACGAAAGCCCTGGCGGATCACAAAAGAAGAGACCACACCGGAGCGCAAACCTGCCCTGAGTGCCAGAAGACCCTGCCAAACGCGAAAGCCTTGTCGGTTCACAAAAGCGAATACCACACCGGGCAACAAACCTGCCCTGAGTGCCAGAAGACCCTGCCAAACGCGAAAGCCCTGTCGGTTCACAAAAGAAGGGACCACACCGGAGCGCAAATCCGCCCTGAGTCCCAGAAGACCCTGCCAAACGCGAAAGCCCTCTCGAGTCACAGAAGGCAACACCGAAAACGTAAGATTGCTGATCTGGACAAGGACAATGAAATCAGTCCTCCAGATAAAGTGAATAAGTCTGATTACCGGGAGAAACTGTCGGACTAATAGCTGTCAACGTCTTATCAATCTCTGGCCTTGTGACGACTACAAACTATCCTTCCTCTCTGTAAACCAGAAGACAAGGATAGAATTATTAAACGCTCACCCTTTGCGGCACTGCTGTTGCTACTTTGGTTAACTGTCATCTGTCAGGCCGAACCGTTGACAGGGCGTTTGATTGTCGAGCTTGAACAGAGTGCAGGTTCTCAAAAAAAGAACGTCTCTGTAAATCATGACCGGCATAAACGGACGGGCAGGCCATCAGGCATTGCCGACAAAAATGACTGCGCAGAACGACATTGGGAACCCAAAAAAAAACGACAAAGAGATTACAGTTACGGAATGAAAGCCACCTTCATTGGGTCTATTTCGTGGCAATGGCTTTATGCCACAAACCTACTGACTGCCTACGGACTGATCCTGAGCAGCGAAGACACCCCTCCAAGCTCCACCCATTCCTTATGGTTTCTCGTTGTCGGCTGGCTGCTAAAAAGTTATTGGAACCCCGATTTATCGATGTTTAACCCTATTGGACATCAAGAGGCGGCATCTATTTTGACACAGATTGCAATCAACACTATGAAACCTGGCGATGAACATGACCAACAACAAGGCCAGTCATCAGAATCATCCGGCCAGCAAGCCGCACAATCCACCACTCACATTACAGGCTATTTCACCAGCCTACTGTTTTCTGACTCTGCCGACGGTGAAGAGGCCCCTGAGCAGTATTCCCATACTTTGGGCTTAAATTGTTTCGTCCACCCCTGTCATGGCTTTTGTCGATTCCGACCAGCTTCCGATTCATCCAATAGCGGAGCGCAGGACTATGAAGCAAGTTCGACAAACCACACAGGAGCGGCACCCGGACAAAGCTCATGCCCCGATTTGGCTCATTCATACTGTTATAGTTGCAACTCTACTAATGGGGTCGCCTCAGACTCAACGGCTGCAGGTGTACCTCATACAACTGACCCTTACCGGCAAGTAACCTGTAACGTAATCCTGATTGGAGAGAATGGCCAGCTGCTGCAATGCGGGAAGGTCTTCAAGAATGCTGAATCTCTATCAAGACACAAAAAAAGATTACACACGGGGCAACAAACCTGTGATGTGACAGTAGTTGGGGAGGATGGTCAGCAGCAGTCATGCGGGACGGCCTGCAAGAATGCTAAAGCCCTGTCGAATCACAAAAGAAGAGACCACACCGGAGCGCAAACCTGCCCTAAGTGCCAGAAGATCCTGCCAAACGCGAAAGCCCTGTATGTTCACAAAAGCGAATACCACACAGGGCAACAAACCTGCTCTGAGTGCCAGAAGACCCTGCCAAACGCGAAATCCCTGTATGTTCACAAAAGAAGAGGCCACACCGGAGCGCAAGCCTGCCCTGTGTGCCAGAAGACCCTGCCAAACGCGAGTGCCCTGTCGGTTCATAAAAGCGAATACCACACCGGGCAACAAACCTGCCCTGAGTGCCAGAAGGCCCTGCCAAACGCGAAAGCCCTGTCGGATCACAAAAGAAGAGACCACACCGGAGCGCAAACCTGCCCTGAGTGCCAGAAGACCCTGCCAAATGCTCAAGCCCTGTCGGTTCACAAAACAAAACACCACACCGGAGCGCAAACCTGCCCTGAGTGCCAGAAGACCCTGCCAAACGCGAAAGCCCTGTCGGTTCACAAAAGAAGAGACCACACCGGAGCGCAAACCTGCCCTGAGTGCCAGAAGACCCTGCCAAATGCTCAAGCCCTGTCGGTTCACAAAACAAAATACCACACCGGAGCGCAAACCTGCCCTGAGTGCCAGAAGACCCTGCCAAACGCGAAAGCCCTGTCAGATCACAAAAGAAGAGAACACACCGGAGCGCAAACCTGTCCTGAGTGCCAGAAGACCCTGTCAACCGCTCAAGCCCTGTCGGATCACAAAACAAAATACCACACCGGAGCGCAAATCTGCCCTGAGTGCCAGAAGACCCTGCCAAACGCGAATGCCCTGTCGGATCACAAAAGAAGAGATCACACCGAAGCGCAAACCTGCCCTGAGTGCCAGAAGACCCTGCCAAACGCGAGTGCCCTGTCGGTTCACAGAAGCGAATACCACACCGGGCAACAAACCTGCCCTGAGTGCCAGAAGACCCTGCCAAACGCGAGAGCCCTGTCGATTCACAAAAGAAGAGACCACACCGGAGCGCAAACCTGCCCTGAGTGCCAGAAGACCCTGCCAAACGCGAGAGCCCTGTCGGATCACAAAACAAAATACCACACCGGAGCGCAAACCTGTCCTGAGTGCCAGAAGACCCTGCCAAACGCTCAAGCCCTGTCGGATCACAAAAGAAGAGACCACACCGGAGCGCAAACCTGCCCTGAGTGCCAGAAGACCCTGCCAAACGCGAAAGCCCTGTCGGTTCACAAAAGAAGAGACCACACCGGAGCGCAAACCTGCCCTGAGTGCCAGAAGACCCTGCCAAACGCTCAAGGCCTCTCGAGTCACAGAAGGCAACACCGAAAACGTAAGATTGCTGATCTGGACAAGGACAATGAAATCAGTCCTCCGGCAGATAAAGTGAATAAGTCTGATTATCGGGAGGAACTGTCGGACTAATAGCTGTCAACGCCTTATCAGTCTCTGGCCTTGTGACGACTACAAACTATCCTTCCTCTCTGTAAACCAGTAGGCAAGGATAGAATTATTAAACGCTCACTCTTTGCGGCACTGCTGTTGCTACTGTGGTTAACTGTCATCTGTCAGGCCGAACCGTTGACAGGAGGTTTTATTGTCGAGCTTGAACAGAGTGCAGGTTCCCAAAAAAAGAACGTCTCTATAAATCATGACCGGCATAAACGGACGGGCAGGCCATCAGGCATTGCCGACAAAAATGACTGCGCAGAACTCCATTGGGAACCCAAAAAAAAACGACACAGATATTACAGTTACGGAATGAAAACCACCTTCATTGGGTCGATTTCGTGGCAATGGCTTTATGTCACAAACCTACTGATTGCCTACGGACTGATCCTGACCGGCGAAGACACCCCTCCAAGCTCCACCCATTCCTTATGGTTTCTCGTTGTCGGCTGGCTGCTAAAAAGTTATTGGAACCCCGATTTATCGATGTTTAACCCTATTGGATATCAAGAGGCAGTATCCATTTTGACACCGGGTGATCACCCGATTGCAATCAACACTATGATGCCTGGCGATGAACATGACCCACAACAAGGCCAGTCATCAGAATCATCCGGCCAGCAAACCGCACAATCCACCACTCACATTAGAGGCTATTTCACCAGCCTACTGTTTTCTGACTCTGCCGACGGTGAAGAGGCCCCTGAGCAGTATTCACATACCTTGGGCTTAAATTGTTTCGTCCATCCCTGTCATGGCGTTTGTCGATTCCGACCAGCTTCTGATTCATCCAGTTGCAACGCTACTAATGGGGTCGCCTCAGACTCATCGGGTGCAGGCGTACCTCATACAACTGACCCTTACCGGCAAGTAACCTGTAACGTGATCCTGATTGGAGAGAATGGCCAGCTGCGGCAATGCAGGAAGGTCTTCAAGAATGCTGAATCTCTATCAAGACACAAAAAAAGATTACACACGGGGCAACAAACCTGTGATGTGACAGTAGTTGGAGAAGATGGTCAGCAGCGGTCATGCGAGATGGTCTGCAAGAATACTATAGTTCTGTCGAATCACAAAAGAAGAGACCACACCGGAGTGCAAACCTGCCCTGAGTGCCAGAAGACCCTGCCAAACGCTCAAGCCCTGTCGAATCACAAAAGAAGAGACCACACCGGAGCGCAAACCTGCCCTGAGTGCCAGAAGCCCCTGCCAAACGCTCAAGCCCTGTCAGATCATAAAAGAAGAGACCACACCGGAGCGCAAACCTGCCCCGAGTGCCAGAAGACCCTGCCAAACGCGAGTGCGCTGTCGGTTCACAAAAGCGAATACCACACCGGGCAACAAACTTGCCCTGAGTGCCAGAAGACCCTGCCAAACACAAAAGCCCTGTCAGATCACAAAAGAAGAGACCACACCGGAGCGCAAACCTGCCCTGAGTGCCAGAAGACCCTGCCAAACACAAAAGCCCTGTCAGATCACAAAAGAAGAGACCACACCGGAGCGCAAACCTGCCCTGAGTGCCAGAAGACCCTGCCAAACACAAAAGCCCTGTCAGATCACAAAAGAAGAGACCACACCGGAGCGCAAACCTGCCCTGAGTGCAAGAAGACCCTGCCAAACGCTCAAGCCCTGTCAGATCACAAAAGAAGAGACCACACCGGAGCGCAAACCTGCCCTGAGTGCCAGAAGACACTGCCAAACGCGAGTGCGCTGTCGGTTCACAAAAGCGAATACCACACCGGGCAACAAACCTGTCCTGAGTGCCAGAAGACCCTGTCAAACGCAAAAGCCCTTTCGGTTCACAAAAGAAGAGACCACACCGGAGCGCAGGCCTGCCCTGAGTGCCAGAAGCCTCTGCCAAACGCGAAAGCACTGTCAGATCACAAAAGAAGAGACCACACCGGAGCGCAAACCTGCCCTGAGTGCCAGAAGACCCTGCCAAACGCTCATGCCCTGTCGGATCACAGAAGGCAACACCGAAAACGCAAGATTGCTGATCTGGACAAGGACAATGAAATCAGTCCTCCGACGGATAAAGTGAATAAGTCTGATTACCAAGGGAAACTGTCGGACTAATAGCTGTCAACGCCTTATCAGTCTCTGGCCTTGTGACGACTACAAACTATCCTTCCTCTCTATAAGCCAGAATACAAGGATAGAATTATTAAGCACTCAATCTTTGCGGCAATGCTACTGTCATTGTCTGTTGCCTGTCAGTGCGAAGCGTTAACAGGACGTTTTATTATCGAGCTTAAACAGGATGCAGGTTTTACAAACAAGGGCTTTTCTATAAAGCGTGATCTGCATAAACTGCCGGGCAACCCATCAGACATTGCCGACACAAAAGGCTATGCAGGATCAGAATTAGCGCCTGATGACAAACGACACAGATCAGGCAGTTACGGGTTAAAAACGGCCAACATTGAGTTGATTTCCTGGCATTGGCTTTACGCCACTAATCTGCTGATTGCCTTCGAACTGATCCTGTCCAGCAGAGGCACCCCTCTAAGCTACGTACCTTGTTCAAGGTTACCGGTAGAAGCGTTTGTCGCTGTCGTTTGGCTTTTTAAAAACTATTGGAGCCACGATTCACCCTTGTCTAACACGACTGAACAACAAGAGACAAGTCAGGATCACCCGTTTGTGATTTCCACTATGATGCCCGGCTCCCGGCATGACCAACAACAAGGCCAGCTATCGGAATCACCCGGCCAACAGGCCCCACAAGTCACCAGCCAATCGGGAAGCTCTGCCACCAGCCACCTGGACTCTGGCTCTGGTCAGGGTAACGGAGACCCTCAACAACACTCACATACTTTGGATTTAAATTGTTTCATCCATCCCTGTAATGGCGTTTGTAAATTCCGACCAACATCCGGACAAAGCTCACATCCCTTTTTGGTCAACAGATATTCCTATGGATGTATCAGTCATTTTGATTCTGTATACACTAAACATTCCCGACAACACCCACCTTTCTTAATATCCATTAATCCCCCTGCCGCTCAAGTCCAATTTGTTTCCGGCCGACCTTATCAGCCACAGGCGCATCAGCCACAGCCCCTCGGCACTGATAGTAACCTGACAAATAGCTGCAACTCTGGAGACGGGGTGGTTATGAACTCAATGAGTGCAGCCACACCATGTACTGGCTATAACGGGCTTCTTAATGATGATCTGCCAATGCCCGGGCATTGTCCTGCCACCGATGATGATTTGATTATAATCAACGGGTTACTCAATCTAAGCAGTCAAATACAAGCCTCAGACCGCAGCCAGCAATCAATGCGTGACGCGACATTGGCCGGGGAGAATGTTCATCATCGAACGTGGGGGAAGCTCTGCAAGAATGCAGAAACACTGTCTGACCGCAAAAGACGAGACAATACCAGACAACAAGCCTGTCAAGTATCAGTAGTCGATGGGGATCACCAGCCGCGGCCATGCGGAAAAGTCTGCAATAATGCTAAAGCTTTGTCGGATCACAAAAGGAGAGAGCACGGCAGCCAAAAAACCTGTGTCGTAACCGTGGTCGGGGAAGATGGTCAGAAACGACCATGCGGGAAAATCTGCAAGAGTGCAGGCACCCTGTCGGATCACAAAAAAAGAGACCATACCGGACAACAGACCTGTAGCCTGACTGTGGTCGAGAAAGATGGACAGCTAAGGCCATGTGGGACGCTCTGCAAGAATGCTCCTTCTTTAGTGACTCACAAAAGTAAGTGCCATACAGGACAACAAACTTGCAAGGTAACCTCAGTCGAAGAGGATGGCCGACTGCGCTCATGCGGAAAGCCCTTTAACAACTCCTATGCTCTGACGCTTCACAAAAGAAGAGAACACAGCAAGCAAAAAACCTGTGAAGTGGCCGTGGTCGGGGAGGATTCGCAACCGAGGCCATGCGGAAAGGTCTGTAAAAATAATAAAGCGCTTTGGGATCACAAAAGGGTACATCGAAAACGCAAACCTGTTGATGTGGACGGGGGCGATGACTAAATTAGAATGCAGAGATAGAGCAATTAAACACTCATCCTTTTCTGCTCCGCTGTTGCTGCTACTGTCTTTGTCTTTCATCTGTCAGGCCGAACCTTTGACAGGACGTTTTATTGTTGAGTTTGAGCAGGATGCAGGTCCTCAAAACCGGAGCTTTTCTGTAAAGCGTGTCCCACATGCATTGTCCGACAATCCGTCAGACAATGCTGACAAAAGCGTTTATACCGGATCCGTTCCGTCTCCTGATGACAATCAACACAGACCCGGTAGCTACGGGGTAGATACGACCATTATTGAGTCGATTTCCTGGCAGTTATTTTACGCCAATCATTTGCTGCCTGGTTACGAACTGATCCTGACTAACAGAAGTGCCCCTCCGCGCTCCACCCCGTATTCATGGATACCTGTCGAAGTGGTTATCGCTGTCAGCTGGCTTTTAAAAAGCTATTGGCGCCCCCACTCAACGCTGTTTAATCCGATGGAACTAAAAGAGGCACAGCAAAAAGCGAGTCAGAATCACCCGTTTGCTATCATCACTGCGCTGTTTGGCTCCGAGCATAACCAACAACAACACCCGCCATCAGAACCACCCGGCCAGCAGGCCCCGCAAGCCACCACCCAACCTGCAGGTTCTATAATTAGCCCTCGGCACTCTGCCTCTGGCCGGGGTAACCGGAGCCCTCAACAATTCTCTCATACTTTGGGTTTAAATTGTTTTGTCTATCCCTGTCATGGTGTTTGCGGATTCCGAACCTCATCCAACAGCACAGAACCCAGCAAATGGCCAACGAATTCCGAAGACGGTTCCTCAGACCACGCAGCAGTGAAACCCGGTCAAAAAACACCTCCCCATTCAGTCAGTGGATACAGCCCTGATTATTCAGATCATTCTGATTTTGAAAACGCTAAAGATTTCCAACAAATCCGACCTTTCGGAATATGGATTAATCCCCCTGACATTCATCTCCAGTGTGCTTCTGGTCAACCCTCTGAGCACGAGACTGATCAGCACCAGCCCCATGGCATTGATGGCAATCTGAATGGCTGCAACCCTACACGTTCAATGAGTACTGAAGTGGCAAACACTGACCCTATCAAGACAGTCAATGATGATATCCCAATGCGTAGACTACCTGTCACTGCTGATGATTTAGTTATAGTTAACGGTTTACTCAAGCTACGTGGCCAGAATCTTCTCGGAAAAACCGGGATTTCCGGTACGTCTACCCATTCAGAAACACAGCAAACAACCAGTGAATCAACCCAATCAGGTCAGAGCCAACCTGATCTTTTCCAGACAGGCGCAATACAAGCCACAAACAACAGTGGGCAAAAAGTCTGTCATGAGACCATGACCGTAAAGAATGACCAGCTGCGATCATGCGGGAAGGCCTGCAAGAATAATCGAGCTCTGGTTGATCACAAATACAGAGACCACACCGGGCAGCAAGTCTGTGAGGTAATAGAGCCCGGGCAGGATGGCCAGCAGCAGCTATGCGGAATGACTTGCAAGAATGCTAAAGCCCTGTTAAGTCACAAAAGCAGAGGGCACAGCGGGCAAAAAACCTGTGACCGGACTGTAATCGGGAATGATGACCAGCCTCGGCCATGCGGAAAGCTCTACAAAAATGCTCATGCCCTGTCGACTCACAAAAGTAGATTCCACACCGGGCAAAAGGTCTGTGACGTAACCGTAGTTGGGGAAGATGGCCAGCTGCGACCATGTGGAATCATCTTCAAGAATGCTCCATCTATGTCGTCTCATAAAAGCAGAGTCCACAGCGGGCAAAAAACCTGTGACGCGGTCGTGGTCGGGGAGGACACCCAGCTGCGGCCATGCGGGAAGTTCTTCAAGAATGCTCAAGACCTGTCATTTCACAAAAGAAGAGACCACACAGGGCAACAAGTCTGTGATGAGACCATGGTCGTGATGGATGGTCAGCAGCGGCGATGCGGAAAGATCTGCCTGAATGCTCACGCCTTGTCGGTGCACAAAAGACTTCATCGAAAACGCAAGCCCGTGCATATGAACCAGGAGGACTAGTCACTATCTGGCAGCCCTTCATGACGTTTTTCCCAGTGCAACCTTTGCTTTTTGACAGAGCTTTTTAACAGAGCTTTTTGAAAGAAAAACAGCCTTATTTTCATGTTCTATCTTTTCTTTCTATAGACCAGAATGCAAGGATAGAATTATTAGACACATCGTACCGGCTTCACTGCTATTGCTGCTACTTTCGTTGTCTGTCGTCTGCCAGGCCAGACCCTGGACAGGACGTTTTATTGTCAAACCTGAACAGGATGCAGTTTCTCCAGACCATAAGTTTTCTATAAAACCTGACCGTCGCAGATTGTCTCGCCCCTCCTCAGATATTGGCAACACTGACGGTTGCGGAGAAGCGGTTATGCCACCTGATAAAAAACGACAAAAAATTTATAGTTACGAGATAAAAAAGACTCTCATTGAGTCGATTTCGTGGCAATGGCTTTACGCAACAAAGCTGTTGGTTGCTTACGAACTGATCTTGACCACCAAAGACAACCCTCTGGACCCGACCCTTTATCAGGCTGTCGCAAAAATGCTCACCTGCTCCGGGGTGAGAAAGGATTGCTGGAGTTTTGCGACATCTTCTTATTCCTGGGTACCTCTGGAAGCAAGTATCGCTGTCGGTTGGCTCTTAAAAAGCCTTTGGAACTCTGATTCACCGCTATTTAACCCGATTGTACAAAAAGAAGTGAGCCAGAATCGTCCGTTTGCGATCACCATTGTGATGCCTGGCTCTGAACATAACCCGGCAAAACACCAGCATCAGCCATCAGACTCTTCCGGTGAGCAGGCTCCTCAAGTTACCACCCACCCAAAAAGCTCTTTCACGAGTTTCCTCTGCTCTGGCGAGGGTAAAGGAGACCCTCAGCAACACTCTCACACGTTAGGTTTAAATTGTCTCGTCCATCCCTGCCATGGCGTTTGTCAATTTCGACCATCATCCGATAGCAATGAACACGATGAATGGCCGCCAAATTCCTTAGACGATTCGACAGGTCAAACAGGGCAGAACTCACAAGCCTGTCTGGCTAATGGTTCCTGCTTCAGCTGCAGAAGTCATTTTGATTCTATAAACGCTACACACTCAATGAGTGCAGGTGCAACAAATACTGACCCTGCCGGGCCGCTCAATTGTAATGTACGAATGTCCGGGCATTTGCCTGTCACCGTTGATGACCTTGTTATAATCAATGCGCTACTCAGTTTACGTGGTCAAATACGAGCCAGAGACCACAGCACACAACCAATCTGTGACGTGCCCGTGGTCATGGAAGATGGCTTGCAGCGGCCATGCGGGAAGGTCTTTAGAAATGCCCAAGCCCTATCATCTCACAAAAGCAAATACCACACCGGCCAAAAGACCTGTGACGCGCCTCTGGTCCTTGAAGACGGCCATCAGCAGCTATGCGGAACAGTCTGCAAGAATGCTCAAGCCCTGATGAATCACAAAAGCAGATTCCACACCGGCCAACAAACCTGTGACAAAAGAGTAATCGACAAGTACGGCCAGCGTCGCCCATGCGGAAGGATCTGCAAGAATGCTCGAGTCCTGGCATCTCACAAAAGCAGATACCATACAGGGCAAAAAACCTGTGACATGAAACTGGTCAGGGAAGATGGACAGCAGCAGCCATGCGGAACAGTCTGCAAGAATGCTCAAGCCCTGTCGGATCACAAAAGAGGTGACCACAGCGGGCAAAAAACCTGTAACCAGTCAGTGATCGGAGAAAATGGCCAGCAGCAGCCATGCGGGGAGGTTTGCAGAAGTGCTAAAGCCTTGTCGGATCACAAAAGAAGATACCACACCGGGCAAAGAACCTGTGAAGTGACCGTGATCATTGAGAATGGCCAACAGCAATCATGCGGGAAGGTCTGCAAGAATGCTCTAGACCTTTCGAACCACAAAAGAGTTCACCGAAAACGCAGGCCTGTGGATGTGGAACAGGGCGATTAGTCCCTTATCAGGCACCCTTTCAAGCGTTTTTTCCAGGTGCAGCTACCGCTTTTAAGGGAGTTTTTTTGACAACGATTTTTTGACAGAAAAACACCTCTACTTGCTTGCTCTATCCTTCCTCACTTTAGACCAGAAGACCGGGATAGAATTATCAAACACTTATTCTTCAAAGCGCCACTATTGCTACTGTCGCTGACTGTCGTCTGTCAGGCCAAACCGTGGACGGGACATTTTAATGTCGAGCTTGAACAGGGTGAAGGTTCTCCGAGCCATAATTTTTCTATAAAACTTGACCGGGGCACATTGTCGGGCAACCCTTCAGATATTAGCGGCACCAACGGCCACAATGAATCAGGTTTGCCATCTGATGAAAAACGACATAAACAACATAGTTACGGGGTGAAAAAGCCCCAAGTGGGGTCGATTACCTGGCAATGGTTTTACGCAACAAACCTTTTGGTTGTCTATGAACTGATCATGACCACCAAAGACAAGCCTCTATGCACAAACCCTTATCAGGCTGTCGCAAAACTCCGACTACCTTGCTCCAGCGTCGGAACGGGTTGCTGGAGTTTTGCGATCCCCTCTTATTCGTGGATACCATTAGAAGTAATTATCGCTATCTGTTGGCTCTTAAAAAGCTACTGGAACCCTGATTCACCGCTGTTTAGCCCGATTGAACAAAAAGAGGCGGGTCAAAACCCTCCGCTTAAGGACTCCATTATGATGTCTGGCTATGAACACAAGCCACTTCAATATCAGTCATCAGAATCTTCTGGTCAGCAAGCCCCACGAGCTTACATCGACCCTGGAAGCTCTTTCACCAGCTCCTTTTATTCTGACTCTGGCGACGGAGACGGAGACTCTCAACAACATTCACACACTATGGGCTTAAATTGTTTCGTCCATCCCTGTCGTGGCGTTTGTCAATTTCGACCAGCACCCGATAACAATGGATCCGCTGAATGGCCGCCAAATTCCGTAGACTCTCCGGAAGGCGAAATGAGTGCAGGAGCAGCAAATGCTGAACCTGCCGAACCAGTCGACTTTGATGTAACAACACTCGGGGATTTACCTGTCAACGCTGATGACACGATAATAATCAATGGCTTACTCCATCTGAGTGGTCAAATAAAAGCTACAAGCCACAGCGCACAATCAACCTGTGACGAGACTGTGACCGGCGATGTTGGCCAGCCGCAACCAAGCGAAACTGCCTGCAAAAGTGCTTCAACCCTGCCCTCTCACAAAAACAAATACCATACCGGGCAAAAAACCTGTGATGCCACCGTGGTCGGGAAAGATGGCCTGCAGCGGCCATGCGCGAACGTCTGCAAGAATGCCAGAGCCCTGACGTATCACAGAAGCAAATACCACAGCGGGCAAAGAACCTGTGAAGTGACTGTGACCAGTGAGAATGGCCAGCAGCAATCATGCGGGAAGATCTGCAAGAATGCTCGAGCCCTGACCTATCACAAAAGAAGAGACCACTCCAGGCAGCTTACCTGTGAGTTAATAAAGGTCGGGAAGGATGGCCGGGGCCAGCAATGTGAAAAGGTTTGCAAGAATGCTGTAGCCCTATCGATTCACAAAAGAAGATACCACTCCGGACGAGTAACCTGTGAAATGACTGTGATCGGAGAAGATGGCCAGCGGCAGCCATGCGGGAAGACCTGCAATAACCCACAAGCCCTGTGGGATCATAAAAGCAGACTCCACACCGGGCTACAAACCTGCGACACAACAGTGATCGGTGAGGATGGCCAGCCACGGCCATGCGGGTCGGTCTTCAAAAATGCTCGAGTCCTGTCATCTCACAAAAGCTGTTATCACACCGGCAAAAGAACCTGTGACTTGATTGTGGTCAGGGAAGATGGCCAGCCGGGGGCATGTGGGAGGGTCTACAAAAATACCGCAACCCTGTCTTCCCATAAAAACAGAGACCATAGCAGGCAAAAAACCTGTACCTTAACCGTGGTCGGGGAGGATGGCCAATCAAAGCCATGCGGGAAGGTCTGCAAGAATGCTCTAGACCTCTCGAACCACAAAAGAATACACCGAAAACGCAAGCCTGTAGATGTGGAACAGGACGATTAGTCCATTATCTGGCACCCTTTCAAACGTTTTTTTCCAGATGCAACTACCCGTTTTTAACGGAGTTTTTTTGACAACGATTTTTTGACAGAAAAACACCTCTACTTGCTTGTTCTATCCTTCCTCCGTCCTAGCAGCCTGTCGGACTTAAGCGTCCGTAGCGAGGATTGCAAGAAATTGAGGATAAAAATCTCTGTTTCTGAGGAGAATAGCGAGCTATTTGACGAAGAAACAGGGATTTTTAGACCAATTTATTGCAACCGCACGACTGCACGGATGCAGGAGCTAGAGCAACGCAGGAGCAGTTGCCGCGTAGGACAGTCTTAAGTCCGACAGGCTGCTAGACCAGAAGACAAGGATAGAATTATTAAACACTTATTCTATACAGCACTACTATTACTCGTTGACACAGGGGGATCACCCGTTTGCTAACATCACTGCGATGTTTGGGTCCTGACATAACCCATCATTACACCAGCCATCAGAATCATCCGGAATGGGTCTTATGATCGACAGCAACTTCCCGAAGAAGACGATATTTTCTTTACGCCTGGTAGCCATTTAGAAAAACAACAAACCACCGTTGAATCGTCCCAATTGAATCAGAATCAACTTCATCTTTCCAGGACAGCAGCAATACAAATAAATAACGACAGTAGTCAAACGTTATGTAACCTGATCGAAGTCGGTCAGGATGGTCTGCAACGACAGCGCAGAAAGATCTGCAATAATATTCAAGACCTGTCAAATCACAAGAGCAGATACCACACAGGGGAACGAATCTGCGATATGATCGTGGTCGGGGCGGATGGCCAGCAGCGGCCATGCAGAAAAGTCTGCAAAAATGCCGCATCTCTATCGGTTCAAAAAAGAACGCATCGAAAACACAAACCTTTTGATGTGGGTCAAGACGTCAGGCAATGATCTGACACCTGCCCATTCAAGAGGTCTGAGCGCGGCAAATCATGGTTTTTAACAGAGTTTTTTAACAGAAAGTCTTTGACTCAAAAACAACCTTATTTTCTTGGCCTATCCTTCCCCTCTGTGAACCAGAATACAGTGATAGAATTATTAAACACTCACTCTTTGCAGTATTGCTTTTTCTGATACTGTCGTTTTCTTTAATCTGTCAGGCGAAAGCATTGACAGAGCGCTTTATTGTCGAGCTTGAACAGGATGCAAGTTTTACAGATCAGAACCCTTCTATAAAGCCTTATCGGCATATATTGTCGGACTACCCATCAAACGTTGCCGACATAAACAACTATAGAGAACCAGGTTTTCTATTTGATAAAAAACGACGAAAACATTGCAGTTACATACTGAAGGCGCCCCTTATTGGGACTACTTTTTGGCAATTAGTTTACGACTTTCATCTTCTGGTTGGTTACGAGCTAATCCTGATCAACAAAGACGCCTCTCCAGGCACCACCCCCTATTCATGGCTAACAGCAGAAGCGGTTGCAGTTTTCGGCTGGCTTTTAAAAAGCTATTGGAACTCTGGCCCACCGCTTTTTAACCCGATTGAACCACAGGCTGCGTCCATGCTGACACAGAGCGATCACCCTTTTGCGACCCTCAATGCGATGTATGGTTCTGGAAATAACCTGCAACAAAACCAGCCACCAGCAACAGCATCATCATCTGAGCAGCAAGCCCGACAAGTGACTGCTCAGCCTACAAGCTCTTTCACCCGTCACCTGTACTCTGGCTCCGGCGGTGGTGACGGAGGCCCTCAACAACATCATACTTTGGGTTTAAATTGTTTCGTCTATCCCTGTAATGGTGTTTGTCAACTCCGACAATCATCCTATAGCAAAGGGCCAGCTGGGCTCTACTTTGAGCGTCCCTACACGCCAATACCGACTCCAGAGGCGATGAAAGAAATACAAAGCTCATGCCCCCATTTGGCTGATGGACACTGCTTTAGTTGCTTAGGTCATTTTGATCCTGCAGACGATGCAGACCCCCAATCTGACTCACCTTCCATAATATTGAATGATCTCCCTCCCATTCAACTCCAATGCACTTCTGGCCAGCTATTTCAGCCCCGCGTCATTCTCGACAACTATACAGGCAGGATCGCCCCGGAAGGTTTCGCCCCGGACGCAATGAGTTCAGGGACAGCCTTTACAGAAGCTCTTACCGGGTTACCCAGTGATGATGTGTCAATACCCGGGAATGATTGTCTTGCTCCCGAAGAAACACCAGCTAAAGGAGCTACTCATTGCCAACAAGCCTTGTCCGAGCATGAAATAATATACGACAACAAACGAATAATATGCAATATCAGCGTGACCGGAAAGGATGGCCAGAATCATCTATGTGGTACAGTCTGCAAGAATGCTCGATCTCTGTGTATTCACAATAACAAACGCCACAGCGGAAAAAAAATTTGTAACCTGACCGTGGTCGGGGAGGATGGCCAGCAGCGACCCTGCTTGAAGATCTGCGAGAGTGACGTAGCCATGTCGATTCACAAAAGAATCTCTCACAACGAAAAAAAAACCTGTGAACTGACCGTGGTCGGAGAGGATGGCCAACCTCGAGCGTGCGGAACTGTATTCAAGAATACCATGTCCCTGGCAGCTCACAAAAGCAGATACCACAGCGGGGAAAAAACCTGTGAGGTGACAGTGTTCGGAGAAGATGGTCAGCCGCGGACATGTGGGATGGCCTTCAAGAATGCTAAAACTCTGACGGATCACAAAAGCAGAGACCATACCGGACAAATAGTCTGTGATATGACCGTGGTCGGGGAGGACGAACAACAAAGGCCATGCGGGAAGATCTGCAAGAATGCTCTAACCTTCACGTCTCACAAAAACATATACCACACCAGGCAGGTAATCTGTAGCCAAACCGTAATCGGGAAGGATGGCCTGCAACGATCGTGCGGTATGGTCTTCAAAGGTGCAAAAGCCCTGTCCACTCACAAAAGAAGAGACCACTCTAAGCGAAAAATCTGTAACCCGACCCTGGTCGGGAAGGATAGTCAGCATCGGACATGTGAAAGGATTTGCAAGAATACTAAAGCCCTGTCGGAGCAAAAAAGAATTCATAGAAAACGCAGACCTGTTGATGTGGATCTGGACAATAACCTCGATCCTTAATATTTTCGGCAAAGGTCAGGCCAATACGCAGCGACTTTTTGCCCAGTGTTGCCTCTGGTTTTAACAAAGATTTATTAACAGAATATCTTTGACAGAAAAGCAAGCTGATTTTCTTGATCTATGCTTCCTCTCTGTATACCAGAAAGCAAAGATAGAATTATTAGACACTCACCTTTTGCGGCAGTGATGTTTTTACTTCTGACGTTGTCCCTCCCCTGTCAGGCCGAACCTTGGACAAGACGTTTTATTGTCGAGTTTGAACAGGATACTGGTTCTCCAGACCAGGGCTTTTACATAAAACGAGACCAGCACACACTGCCAGAAAATCCGTCAGACACTATCTGTACTTCAGGCCATCCAGGATTTGATTCGCCCACTGATGACATACCTCAAAAATCTTGCAGTTATGGAGTTAAAACAACCATCGTTGATGTGATTTCGTGGCAATGGCTTTACACCACCGATCTGCTGGCGGTTTACGAACTTATCCTGACCACCCGAGACGCTCCTCTGTTCTCCAATCCTTATTCATGGTTACCTTCAGAAGCAATTTTAGTTCTCGGTTGGCTTTTAAAAAGCTACTGGAACCCCAATTCACCGATGTTTAACCCGATTGAACCAAAAGTGGCTCAGCAAGAGGCGAATCAGAATCAGCCGTTTGCGACCATCAATGCAATGTTTGGTTCCGGAAATAACCAACAACAATGCCAGCCATCAGCATCATCCGGTCAGCAATTCCAGAAAGCCTCCAATCACCTTACAGGCTCTTTCAACAGTCTCGTGAATATTGACTATCGTGGCGGTAACGGAGGCCCTCAAGAACAGTCACATACTCTGGGTTTAAATTGTTTCATCTATCCCTGTCGTGGCGTTTGCAGATTGCGACCATTATCTGTCGGCAGTGAACCCACTGAATGGGCACTGAGTTCCGAAGAAAGTTCGAAAGGACAAAGCTCATGCACCCATCCGGTGAATGAATGCCGTTTTAGTTGCATAGGTCATTTTGATCTTGCAGGCGCAACATATTTCCAACAAAAACCACCTGTCGAAATATGGATTAATCCCCGTGCCACTCCTGCCACTCATCTCCAATATAATTCTGACCAACTATTTGGGCTTCAGCCGCATGACATGGATGACAGCTTTATAGACGGGGTCGCCTCAGACGGGGTCGCCTCAGACGGGATCGCCTCAGAAGGAGTGACCCCGGACTCCAAAAATGCAGGAGTCGTCTATACAACTGATCCAGCCAGACCACTCAATTTTGACGTACCAATGCTTGAGAATGTCTGTTTTTCTTCCGGAATTGCTCCTTCTAAAGGAGCTTCACATGGCCAAAAAAACTGCCCGGACCACAAAAGCGAATACCGCAGCGAGCAACCAACCTGCAAAGTAACAGTGGTCCGTGAGGATGGTCAGCAGAGGCCATGCGGGATGGTCTTCAAGAATATTCAAGCCCTGGTGAATCACAAAAGAAGAGCCCACACCGGGCCACAAGCCTGTTATATGACCGTAGTCAGAGAGGATGGCCGGCAGCAACCATGTGGGCAAGTCTGCAAGAATGCTCTATCGCTATCTGTTCACGAAAGCAAAGTACACTCGGGGCAAAAGACCTGTGACGCAACAGTCATCGGAGTGAATGGCCAGAAGCACCTCTGCGGGCGGATCTGTAAAAATGCTGGAGCCCTGTCGGATCACAAAATAAGAAAGCACAGCGGGCAACAAACCTGCGACGTGAGAATGGTCGGGGAAGATGGTCAGCAGCGGCTATGTGGGAAGATCTGCAAGAGTCTTAAGACCCTGTCATATCACAAAAGAACAGATCACGGCAGGCAACAAACCTGCGATGAAATAATGCTCAGGGAGGACGGCCGACAGCAGCCATGTGGGGCGATTTGCAAGGGCTCCAGAGCTTTATCTGATCACAAAAAAAGACACCATAGTGGACAAAAAACCTGTGACATAGCCCTGGTTGGGGACGATGGCCAGCAATGGCCATGCGGGAAAGTCTGCAAGAATATTCATACCCTGACATATCACAAAAAAACAGCTCACAGCAGGCAACAAACCTATAACGTAAAAGTGCTCGGAGAGGATGCACAGCTGCGCTCACTCGTGGAGGTCTGCCAGCGTTCTATAGAGCCCTCGAATCACAGAAGAATACATCGAAAACTCAAGCCTGTTGATGAAGGCCGGGAGGATGACTCCACTCCACAAAAAGGTAAATGAATAAGTAGTATGGATCTGATACCCATCATTTATGAAGGAAACATAAAAACACGCTTATTTTCTTGATCTATCTTTTCTCTCTGTAGCCAGAGAGCAAGGATAGTATTATTAGATACTTAATCTTTGCGGGACTGCTTTTGCTGCTACAGTCACTATCTGTCGTCTGGGCCGAATCGTGGACAGGACGTTTTGTGGTCGAGTTTGAACAGGATGCTGGTTCTCCAAACCCGTGCTTTTTCATAAAGCATGACCGTCAGACATTACCAGACAACCCGTCAGACATTGCCGACACAAACGGCTGTTCAGGATTAGCTTCGCCCCACGATGACAAACGCCAAAAACTTTACAGTTACCGAGTGAAAACGACCACCTCTGAGTCAATTTCGTGGCAATGGCTTTATGCCACAAAGCTACCGCTTGCTTACGAGCTGACCCTGACAACCGATAACACCTCTCTAAATTCCAACTTTTCTTCATGGCTACCCGTAAAAGCGATTATGGCTATCGGTTGGCTTTTAAACAGCTATAGGAAACCCGATTCACTACTGTATAACCCGATTAAACAACAGGCAGCATCTATGTTGACACAGGGGAATTGCCTTTTTGCGTTCATCACAGCGATGTTTGGCTCTGGAAGTGACCAGCAACAATACCAGCCATCCGTATCATCCAGCCAGAAAGCCCCCCAACCCATCACCCGAATTGCTGGTTCATTAACCAACCCAGTGTATTCTGGCTCTGGCGACGGTAAAGGAGATCCTCAACAACACCTGCATACATTGGGTTTAAATTGTTTCGTCTATCCCTGCAACGGGGTTTGCCAATTCCGATCATCATACGATAGCCCAGAACCCACTGAATGGCCGCTGAATTCAATAGAAAGCTCATGCCCTCATTTGACTAATGGATACTGCTTTAGTTGCATAGGTTTTGATCCAGCAAACAAAACATATTCCGAACAACACTCACCTCTTGAAACGTTGAATGAACTCCCTGACATTCAACGCCGATTCGATTCTGAACAATTGACCGAGACACAGGAACTCATGACGAATCATAAAAGCAAATGCTACGTTGGGAACCGGGTATGCAACGAACTACGGGTCGGGGATTATGATCAGCCGCGGCTATGCGGAAGGGTTTGCAAAAATACTAAAGCCCTGTCGGTTCACAAAAGCAGATACCATACCGGGCAAAAAACCTGTGACGTGACCCTGATTGGAGCAGATGGCCAGCCAGGGCCCTGCGGGAAATTCTGCAAAAATGCTCAAGTCCTGTCGGATCACAAAAGAAGAGACCACAGCAGACGTCAAACCTGTGATGTGACCCTGGTCGGGAAAGATGGCCAGCAGTGGCCATGTGGTATGGTCTGCAAGAATGCCCGCTCTCTGACGGAGCATAAAAGCAAATGCCACAGCGGGCAAAAAACCTGTGACAAAACGGTGGTCAGGAAGGATGGCAAACAGTGGCCATGCGGGAGGGTCTGCAAGAATGCTAATGCCCTCTCGAATCACAAAAAAAGAGTGCACACCGGACAACAAACCTGTGATGTGATAGTGGTTGGGGAGGATGGCCAGCAACGACCATGCGGTATGATCTGCAAGAATGCTAAAACCCTGTGGGACCACAAACTAAAACATCGAAAACAAAAGCCTGTTAGTCTGGACAGTAACCCTTGACTTTCCCAACCTTTCACGCTTTTTCCCGGCTGCAACCATTGGCTTTAAAGAGAATGTTTTTGACAGAAAAACATGTTTATTTTCTTGATCTATCCTTCCTCTCTGTATATCAGGGTCCAGAGACAAAATTATTAAACACCTTCTCTTTGCGGCACCGTTGTTGCTGCTACTGTGGCTTTCTGCCGCCTGCGAGGCCGATCCGTGGAAAGGACGCTTTACTGTTGAGCTTGAACTGAATGCAAGTTCAAAACAGCGCTTTTCCATAAAGTCTGACCGGCTAACACTGTCGGGAAACCCGCTAGACACTACCGACACAAAAGGCTATCCAGGATCAGCTTCGTCAACCGATGACAAGCAACACAGACACGCCGGTTCGAACATCATTGAGTCGATCTCGTGGCGATGGTTTTACGCCACGAATCTGCTGATTGCTTTTGAGCTGATCCTGACCACTCAAGACGCTCCTCTGAGCTGCGCTCCTTATTCATCGCTACCTTTGGAAGCGATTATAGCTGTCAGCTGGCTTTTAAAGAGCTTTTGGCATCCCGATTCACCGCTGTTTAAATCGATTGAACAACAGTCGGCACTTATGTTGACAGACGAGGATCTCCGATTTGCAACCATCACCACGATGCTTGGCTCTGGACATAACCCACCCCCCTATCAGGCATCAGAATCATCCGGCCAACCGCCCCCTATAGCCAGTACCCGGGCTACAGACTTTTTCACCAGCGTCTTTTACTCCGGCTCTGCCGATGGCAACGGAGGCTCTCAACAACACCAACACACGTTAGGTTTAAATTGTTTCGCCTCTCCCTGCAATGGCGTTTGTCAATTCCGACCACCATCCGATAGCAGCGATTCAGCTGAATGGCCGCTGAATTCTACAAAGAGTTCGATAGACAACACAGTAACACCCCAACAAACATGTCCTCATCTGCCCCATGGACACTGCCTCAGTTGTATGCGCTATCTTGATCCTGCATGCGCATCAGCCTCCCAGGCATACTCAACTTTGGCAGCATTGGATGAGCTTTTTGAACTTCAATTGCCATTCGATTCTGACCCACTATTTGATCGAGAGGCGTACGACTTTGATAGCAACCCGGCCAATAACTTCAACTCTATTGACTTACTAAATGCAGGAGCAGCCTATGGATCGGATGCTGTAGGAGCACTCAATGATGAAGAGCTGACGCTCAGGAATTTGTCTTTCAAGGTTTATGAATCCCCGGCCACTAATGGGTCACTGGGTCTTCAGAGTCTTGCCGAAGATGCCAGATTTTCCTTGATACTTAACCAATCCCCTCCTCCGATGGGAATTTCAGAAACACAACAAACAACCCATGAATCATTCCAATTGAGTCAAAGCCAGGCTGATCATTCCCCGACAGCTACAGCATCAACCCTTTCAGATCGCATAATCGTCAACGGGCAAACTACCTGTGACTTAATAGTGATCGGGAAGGATGGCCAGCAACGACTATGCGGAAAGGCCTATAAGCGTGCTCGAAGTCTGTCGGAACACAAAAGCAGAGAACATTCCGGAGAAAAAACCTGTAACGCAACAGTGATCGCAGAGGATGGTAAGCAACGGCGATGCGGAAAAGTCTGCAAGAGTTCTCGAGTCCTGTCATGTCACAAGAGCAGAATCCACCCCAGGCTACAAGTATGCGATATGAAGGTGGTCGGGAAGGATGGCCAGCCACAACTATGCGGGAAGGTTTCAACGAGTGCTGTAGCCATGTCATCTCACAAAAGCGAAGCCCACAGCGGGCAACAAACCTGTGATGTGATAATGATCGGAAAGGATAGCCAGCCGCATCCATGTGGGAGGATCTGTAAGAATGCTCAGTCTCTATCAACTCATAAAAACCAACATCATAGTGGGCAAAGGACCTGTCATGTGACAGTAGTCGGGAAGAATGGACAGCTTCAGCCATGCGCAAAGATTTTTAAGAGTGCTCAATCTCTGGCAAGTCATAAATGCCAATATCATTCTGGGCAAAAGACCTGTAATGTGATAACGATCGGCGAGGATGGTCAGTCGCATCCATGTGGGAAGATCTGTAAGAATGCTCAGTCTCTATCGACTCATAAAAGCCAATATCATAGCGGGCAAAGGACCTGTGACGTGACAATAGTCGGGGAGAATGGACAGCTTAAGCCATGCACAAAGATTTTTAGGAGTGCTCTAGCTCTATCGACTCACAAAAGCCAATTTCATAGCGGGCAAAAGACCTGTGATGTGACAATAGTCGCGGAGAATGGCCGGCTGCAACCATGCGGGAAGGTCTGCAGGAATGCTCAGTCTCTGTCGAATCACAAAAGAAAAGAGCATACAGGGCAGCAAATCTGTGACTCAACCATAGACGTAGGGAACAGCCAGCCGCAACCACGCGCCAATGGCTGCAGTAATGCTGAAGCCCTGTTGCAACATAAAAGAACACATCGAAAACGCAAGCACGCTGCTGAGGAGCAGGAAGATGATCTTAGCCGCTACTAAAAATCTAACATAATCTGTAATTATGTAGACTTATCTACGCCTTCAACATGGATGCACGACGAACCGTGTCTAACTCCACTCTTGCGTAGGGTTTAGGGTCTGGGCGACCCCGTCGAGCTGCAACGTGTCTCGACCATAATTATCAAGGTTCAAACTTGCACTGTAATCTCTGTCATGCAGGGTTTTACATTTTGGACACCGCCACTCACGATCAGACAGAGTGAGATTGTCATTTATGTAGTCGCAAGTGTGAACCGCACACTTTTTTGAACTTGGAAAGAACCGATCTGCAATCACAACCTGGCATCCTCTCAGCTCTGCCTTGTATTCAACAAGTTCTCTCAGCTTACCGAAACCTGCGTCACTGATTGCTCTTGCCAGTTTGCGGTTTTTTACCATGCCTTTGACATTCAGATTTTCGAGGGTGATTATTTTGAATCTTGACGTCAGATAATCACTTACCTCATGTAGTACGGCTGATCGCTGGTTACTTATCCGGTAATGCAGTTTGGCAACCGCTCGCTTGGCTTTCACATAGCGGTTGCTTCCCTTTGTTTTGCGGCTTAACGCCCTCTGTTTACTGTTAAGGCGTTTCAGAGAGCCTTTCAGTTTCTGATTAGCAGCAAAGGTTTTGCCATTCGAGCAAATAGCTAAATCTTTGATGCCAAAATCAACGCCTACAGACTCATTGCTTTGTGCTTTTGGGTCGTAATCCTGAGTGTCTACCAAAATAGAAGCGAAATACTTTCCGGCTCGCTTACTGATCGTCACCTGACAGGGTGTTCCTGTGAATCTCAGCTCTTGGCGCATCTTGATGCGGGTTTTCAGTTTCTCAATGCGAAGTGTTCTGCCATCAACATCGAACTTGGGTTTTTCTCTGAGAGAAAAACTGTCGTGTAGTCCTCGCTTCTTGAATCTTGGATAACCTGCTTTTTCTCCTTTCTTCACCCGACGAAAGAAGTGAGTAAAGGCGTCATGAAGATCGTCGATTGTGTTCCTGGTGACACGTTGGCTGACTTCTGAATACCATGGAAACTCCAGCCTGAGTTCTTGGTATTTTTCATTCGCAGCCTTCTTTGACCATTTAACGCCTTCTTGATTGAAATGGGCTAACAGTTGATTGAACGCATGACGACGAGAACCACAAGCCCTATCAAGATAATCGGCTTGTTGTTTTGTCGGTCTGAGTTCAATCTTGTGAGCTAACAACATCTCGCAAAGTCTCAAGCATTTTTTCGTATAACCTGAGTTCGCCAACCTTCTATAGAACAGTAGGCTTCCAGTAACTCTTGCTGCCTGTCTAAGTCTGGCTTTTGGTCGTGACCGGATACTCTGCAATAGCAAAGCGTAGGCGCAGCTTCGTTACTGTAGCCCATCAATTCAGACACGTCGTAGTAACGAGCTCCGCCTTTGGTCTTTCTGGCAGGAAGCAGCTCACCTGTATTTTCCGATTTCCGTAGTGTTATTGGGTCTGTACCAAGTAAACGAGCTGCCTCACCTATCTTCACTAATCACTTATCCCTGCTTGAGACTTTATAAGATAGCTTTAGATTATAATAGATTTCTTCGAACTGTTTTTAACCCTTAAAAAGATTAAGTAAATAAGTAACTATCTGACCTGACCTCCGTTCTTTCGTAAGGTGATCTATCCTTCTTCCCTGTGAACCAGACTTCAGGGATAGAATTATCAAACATACTCTCTCTTTGGTACTGCTTCTGTCGTTTTCTGTCGTCTGTCAGGCCAAAACCTGGACAGGACGTTTCACTATTGGGATTGAACAGAATGCGGGTTCTCCAAAACAGAGCTTTTTTTATAGAGCGTAGCCGACATACACTGCCGCCCCACTCAAACATTGCCGACACAAACAGTTATACAGGATCAGATTCGCCATCGGATAGAAAACGACACAGACATGGCTGTTCGTCTATCATTGAGTCGATTTCGTGGCAATGGCTTTACGCCACGAACCTGCTGGTTGCTTTCGAACTCATCCTGACCAACCAAGACGCCTCCTATGGCTCCAACCCTTATTCATGGCTACCTCTGGAAACGGTTGTCGCTGTCAGCTGTCTTTTAAAAAGCTTTTGGAATCTCTACTCACCGCTGTTTAATCCTATAGAGCAACGGACATTACTAATGTTGACACAAGACCACCGGTTTGCGACTGTCACTACGATGTTTGGCTCTGGGCATAACCCACGACAATGTCAGCCATTAGAATCATCCGGCCAGCCCCCCCTGAAACCAGCACCGGCCCTGCAGATTTTTCACCAGCCTCGTTTATTCTGGCTCTGGGGACGGTGAGAGAGATCGTCAACAACACTCACACACTTTGGGTTTAATTGTTTCGTCTATCCCTGTCATGAAGTTTGTCAATTACGACCATCATCCAATAACAGTGGTTTCGCTGAACTGTCGCTGAATTACGTAAAAAATTCGACAGGTCATACTGAAGCAACACCCGAACAAAGCTCATGCCTCCATCTCGTCGATGAACGCGGCATTAGTTGCTTAGGTTGTTTTGAGCCTGAACACAATCCACATTACCAACCAAAATGGCCTTTCGGAACAGTGTCCAATTTTTCTGACATTGAATTCCCATTCAATTCTGACCCACTATTTGATCAGCAGGCGCATGACATTGATAGCAACCTGAACAATAGCTTCAACTCAATAGACTCAATGAATGCTTTGGCAGCCCACACAATGAATGCTACAGGGCCAATCAAAGATGAAGAACCATCGCTCAGAAACTTGCCTTTCACCGCTAATACATTTTCGGTCATTAATGGGTCACTCAATCCACACAGTCTTCCCGAACAAGCCCGCTTTTCCTTTACACTTACCCGCTTCCCTCCTCCTATGGGAACTTCAGGAACACAACCAACCTGTGATGCAACCATGATCGCCAGCAGCGACGATGCGGGGCAATCTCCAAAAATGCTAAAGCCCTTTCGCAACACAAAAGCAGAGTCCACAGCGGGAAAAAAACCTGTGACGCAACACTGACCGGGGAGGATGGCCGGCAACGACAATGCGGAAATATCTGCAAGAATGCCAGAGGCCCGATGAAGCACAAAAAAAGGCATCTGAAACTCAAGCTTGTTGATATCGGCAAGGACGGTGACGGCCCTTGATCTGATGTCGTCCTTAGATGAGGTTTTAACCAGTGCAGCTTTTTTTTTAATAGAAGGTCTTTAGCAGGAAAGCACTCTTGTTTTCTTGATCTATCCTTCCTCTCTTTAACCAGAATGCAGTATAGAATTATTAAACATTCACTCTCCGCGGCACCGCTGTTGCTGCTAATGTGGCTTTCTATAGTCTGTCAGGCCAAAACGTGGGCAGAACTTTTTACTGTTGATATTAAACAGAATGCTGGTTCTCAAAAACAGAGCTTTTTTATAAATCGTCGCCGCCATACACTGCCGTGCACTTCCTCAGACACTGCCGAGACAGAAGACTACACAGGATCAGCTTCAATACCGGATGACAAACGACACAGATTTGGCGGTTCGACCATTAGTGAGTCGATGTCGCAGCAATGGCTTTACGCCACGAACCTGCTGGTTGCCTATGAACTGATCCTGACAACCCGGAACGTCCCTCTACGCTCCGCCCCTTGTTCATGGCTACCTTTAGAAGCGGTTGTCACTGTCAGCTGGCTTTTAAAAAGCTTTTGGAATCATGATTCACAGTTGTTTAAACCAATTGAACTACAGGCGACATCTATTTTGACACAGGGAGATCAACTGTTTGCGACCATCACTATGATGCTTGGCTCTGAACATAATCCCCGCCAAAACCAGCCAGCTGAATCATCGGGGCAGCATACCCCACAGGCCACCAGCCAGCCTACAGGCTATTTTACTCATCTCCAGTATTCTGAATCTGGCGACGGTAACGGAGATCCACAACAACACTCACACACTTTGGGTTTAAATTGTTTCATCTATCCCTGTCGTGGCGTTTGTGAATTCCGGCCATCATCCGATAGCAGTGATCCTGCTGAATGGCCGTCGAATTCTATAGAAAATTGGCCAGCTCACACAAAAACAACACCCGAACAAAACTCATGCCCCCATTTGGCTGACGGACGCTGCTTTAGTTGCATAGGTCATCTTGATCCTTTAAATGCTGCAGATTCTCAACCAATCTCGCCTGTCGGAACATTGGATGATCTTTCTGACATTGAATTTACATTCAATTCTGGCCCACTATTTGATCAGCAGGCGTATGACTTTGATAACGACCCAATCAAAAGCTTCAGCTTTTTAGACTTGGTGAATTCAGGTGTGGCCTTTAAAACGAATACTAACAGGCTACTCAATGATGAAGTGCTATCGCAAAGAAGTTTATCGTCCAACGCGCTTGAGTTTCCGGTCATTAATGAGTCACTCGATCTACACGGTCTTTCTCAAGAAGCAGGGGGCTCCCTGAAATTCACCCAATTGCCTCCTCCAATGGGAACTTCAGAAACACAACCAAACACCACTGAATCGTCACAATTGAGTCAAAGCACAGCTCTTCATTCCCAAACAGATGCCGCACAAGCTTTTTCGAATCACAAAAGCAGAGTCCTCACCGGGCAAAAAACCTGTAACGTGACCGTGACGGGAGAGGATGGCCAGCCAAGGCCATGCGGGAAGATCTGCAAGCATGCTCGATCCCTGACGGATCACAAAAGAAAAACACATGGCGAGCAACAAACCTGTGACGTGATCGTGGTCGGGGCGGATGGCAAGCAACGACCATGCAATCGAATCTGCAGAAATGCTCGAGCTGTCTGGGATCACAAAAGAAGAAGCCATAGCAGGCAACAAACCTGTGACGTGATCCTGATCGGTGCTGATGGCCAGCAACAGCCATGCAATAAGATTTGCAAAAATATTCAAGCCTTGTCGGATCACAAAAGAAGAAAACATAGAAAGCAAAAAGCCTGTAGCGCAAGCCTGGTCGGGGAGGTTAGCCCGCAGAGTTCCTGCGAGATAGTCTGCAAGAATGCCAAATCTCTGGAGAAACACATAAGAAAGCATCTAAAACGCAAACATGTTGATGTCGATCGGGACGACGACGGCCCTTGAAAAAGCTTTGACAGGAAAGCGCACTTATTTTCTTGATCTATTCTTCCTATCTGTAGTCAGAATGCAAGAATAGAATTATTAAACACTCACTCTTTGCGGCACCTCTGTTGCTTCTACTGTCGCTGTCTGTCGCCTGTCAGTCTAAACCGTGGACAGGGCGTTGCGCTGCTGAGTTTGAGCAGAAAGCAGTTTCTCCAAAACAGAGCTTTTCTATAAAGCCTGGCCGACATACACTGCCGGGCAGCATGTCAGACATTACCGACACAAAAAGCCATTCAGCATCAACTTTTTTGCCGGATGACAAACGACAAAGGCGTACCTGTACGACTATTATTGAATCGATTTCATGGCAATGGCTTTGCGCCACGAACCTGCTGATTGCTTATGAACTGATCCTGACCAGCCGGGACGTCCCACTGTGCTCTCTCCGTTATTCATGGCTACCTTTAGAAGCGGTTGTCACTGTCGGATGGCTTTTAAAAAGCTTTTGGAATCCCGACTCACTACTGTTTAAAAAGAGTGAACAGCAGTCGGCATCTGCGTTGACAGGCGGAAAACACCGGTTTGCAACCATCACCATGATGTTTTGCTCCGGATATGACCCACAACATTACCAGCCATCTGAACCACCGGGACAGTACGCCCCACAGGCCACCATCCAGCCTTCAGGCAATTTGACTCATCAGCTGTATTCCGACTCTGGCGACGGAGGCGGAGACGGAGACGGAAACCCTCAACAACACTCACACACTTTAGGTTTAAATTGTTTCGTCTATCCCTGCCGTGGCGCTTGTCAATTCCGACCATCATCCGATAGCGGCAGCTCCGCTGAACGGCCACTGAATTCCGCAGAAAGTTCAATAGGTGACATTGAAGCAATATCCGAACAATACTCAAGCCCCCATTTAGCTGATGGAGACTACCTCAGTTGGATAGGTCATTTTGATCCTGTAAACACTTCACATTGCCAACCAGACTGGTCTTTCGAAACATTGGTCAATCTTTCTGACACCGAATCCCCATTCGAGTCTGGCTCACCATTTGATCAACAGGCTTATGACATTGACAACAAACCAGCTAATAGCTTTAACTCGATAGATCTATTGAATGAAGGAGCATTCTATAGAAGGGACGCTGTCGGGCCGCTCAATGATGAAGAGCCATCGCTCAGGAATTTGTCTTCCACTACTGATGAATTTCCGGTTATCAATGGGTCATTCGATCTATCTGGCCTTGCTGAAGATGCCAAGCCTTCCTGTACGCAAACCCACTTCCCTCCACCATTGGAAACTTCAGAAACACAGCCAACTACCTCTGAATCATCCCAATTGAGTCAGAGCCCACTACATCTTTCCCGGACGGGCGCAACACACGCTCTTTCGGATCACAAAAGCAAAGTCCACACTGGACAAATAACCTGTGACTTCTTAGTGAACGAGATGAATGCCCAACCACAACTATGCAGGAAGGTCTTTAAGAGTGCTCGATCTCTGTCGACTCACAGAGGCAAATATCACACAGGGCAAAAAACCTGTGACTTGACCGTGATCGGGAAGGATGGCGTGCAGTGGCCATGCGGAAAGGTCTGCAAGAATGCTCCGTCTCTGTCAAGACACAAAAGAGGACACCACACCGGGCAGAGAACCTGTGTTGCCGTAGTGGTTGGCGAGAATGGCCAGCCACGGCCATGCGGGACTGTCTGCAAGAATGCTCAATCTCTGTCGACTCACAAAAGCAGCTACCACTCCGGGCAAAAGACCTGTAACGCGATCCTGGTCGGAGAGAATGGCCAGCCGCAGCCATGCGGGATAGTCTTTAAAAATGCCCAGGCCCTGTTCGATCACAAAAAAAGAGACCATAGCAAGCAACAAACCTGTAAAGTAAACGTGGTCGGGGAGGATGGCCAGCTGCGGCCATGCGGGATAGTCTTAAAAAATGCCCAGGCCCGAGTGGATCACAAAGGAAGAAAGCACAGCACGCAAAAAACCTGTGACGCGCCCATGATCGGTGAAGATGGTCAGCAACGGCCATGCGGAAGGGTCTGCAAGAGTTCCAGAGCCCTGATGGATCACAAAAGAAGCATCCACAGTGGACAAAGAACCTGTGCCGTCACCGTGGTCAAGGAGGATGGTCAGCAGCAGCCATGCGGAGAGGTCTGCAAGAATGCCAAAGTCCTGGCAGATCACAAAAGAAAGCATAAAAAACGCAAGCCTGCTGCAGAGTAAGATAACGAAGACCTCAGCCCTGAAGAAGTTTAAAAAAAATAAGAAACGATCTGATCTGACCTCCGCTCTAGTGAAGGTGTCAGAAAACCTCTGGCTCCAATGCTCCAGAAGGTGTCGCAAAAGTGCTGCGCTTCGCTGAGACTGCGTTAAAAAGTGGCTCAAAATCTGGCTCAAAATCCTCATTACTCGCTGTAAACTGCACTTTTTTGCCACTTTTTGCCTTATCTCAGCTTTGCTCGCTACCTTTGCGACAGCCTCTCCAGCGTGGGAACCAGTTGTTGGAGTTTTTACGACACACTCTGCTACGAGGTGATCTATTCTTCCTCTCTGTGAACCAGACGCCAGAGATAGAATTATTAAACACGCGCTATCTGTGACAATGCTGCTGCCGCTACTGGCGTTGTCTGTCGCCTTTGAGGCCAAACCGTGGACAGGATGTTTTACTGTTGAGATTGAACAGAATGCAGGCTTTCCAAAACAGAGTTTCCCTATAGAACGTGGCCGGCATGGACTGCCGGGCACCCCGTCAGACGTTGCCGACACAAACGGCTATAGAGGATCAGCTTCGCTACCCGATAATAAACGACACATTCTTTTCAGTTTTGAAATAAAATCGACCATTCTCGAGTCGATTTCGTGGCAATGGCTTTATGCCGCAAATATGCTGGTTGCTTATAATCGGATCCTGACCAGTCGGCCCCCCCCTCCCGGCACCACTCTTTTTTCATGGCTAGCTTCAGAAGCGTTTGTAGCTGTCAGCTTGCTTTTAAAAAGCTTTTGGAATCCCGACTCACTACTGTTTAAAAAGAGTGAACAACAGTCGGCATCTGCGTTGACAGAGGGAAAACACCGGTTTGCAACCATCATCATAATGTTTGGCTCTGGATGTGACCCACAACAATACCAGCCATCTGAACCACCGGGACAACAAGCCCCTCAGGCCACCATCCAACCTACAGGCTATTTGACTCATCAGCTGTATTGCTACTCTGACGACGGAGACGGAGATCCTCAACAAGACTCACACACTTTAGGTTTAAATTGTTTCGTCTATCCCTGCCGTGGCGTTTGTCAATTCCGACCATCATCCGATAGCGGCAGCTCCGCTGAATGGCCACTGAATTCCGCAGAAAGTTCAATAGATGACATTGAAGCAACATCCGAACAAAACTCTAGCCCCCATTTAGCTGATGAACACTACCTCAGTTGCACAGGTCATTTTGATCCTTTAAACACTTCACATTGCCAACCAGACTCGTCTTTGGGCATGTTGGCCGCTCTTTCTGACATCGAATTCCCATTCAAGTCTGGCCCACTATTTGATCAACAGCCTTATGACATTGACGACAAACCAGACAATAGCATCAACTCAACAAACATAATGAATGAAGCGTTATTCTGTACAACGGATGCCATCGGGCCACTCAATGATGAAGAGCCATCGCTCAGGAATTTGTCTTCCATCACTCTTGAATATCCAGCTATCAATGGGTCATTCAATCCACGCACTCTTCTCGAAGAAGCCGGGTTTTCCTTTACGCTTAGCGACTTTCCTTTGCCAGTGGAAACTTCAGAAACACAGCCAACCACCATTGAATTATCCCAATTGAGTTGTGGCCCACCACATCTTTACCGTACCGGTGCAGCATGTGCTCTTTCGGATCACGAGAGTAGAGCCCACACTGAGCAAATATCCTGTGACGTGACAGTGACCGTGATGGATGGCCAACCACAGCCATGCAGAAAGGTCTTCAGGAACGCTCGATCTCTGTCGGCTCACAGAAGCAAATATCACTCCGGGCAAAAACACTGTGACTTGACCGTGATTGAGGTGGATGGTGAGCAGCGGCCATGCAGAACGGTCTGCAAGAATGCTCAATCTCTTTCGAGGCACAAAAGCGAACGCCATACCGAGCAACGAACCTGTGTCGCAATAGTGGTCGGAGAGGATGGCCAGCCACGACCATGCCGGACTTTTTGCAAGACTGCTCAAGCTCTGTCGACACACAAAAGCAGATACCACAGCGGGCAAAAAACCTGTAACGCGAAACGGGTCGCAGAGAATGGCCAACTGCAACCATGCGGGATGGTCTTGAAGAATAACCGAGCCCTGTTCGACCACAAAAATAGAGTCCATAGTGAGCCACAAACCTGTAACCTGACCGTGACCGGAGAGGATGGCCAGCCAAGGCCATGCGGGAAGATCTGCAAGCATGCTCGAGCCCTGTTGGATCACAAAAAAAGAAAGCACACCGGACAACAAACCTGTGACGTGACCATGGTCAGGGATGATGGCCAGCAGCAGTTATGCGGGAAGGTCTATCAAGGTATTCGGGCCCTGTCTGCTCACAAAAGCAGAGTGCACAGCGAGCAACGAACCTGCGTCCTGACAGTACCCGGGGATGATGGCCCGCCGCGCCCATGCGGGAAGATCTGCAATAATGCTCAGAGCCTGTCGAATCACAAAAGAAGAAACCATAGAATGCAAAAAGCCTGTAGTACAAGCCCGGTCCAGAAGGGTAGCCTGCAGAGTTCCTGCGAGATACTCTGCAAGAATGCCACATCTCTGGAGAAACACAAAAGAGAGCATCTAAAACGCAAACATGTTGATGTCGATCGGGACGAAGACGAACCTTAAAAAAACTTTGACAGGAAAGCGCACTTATTTTCTTGATCTATCCTTCCTATCTGTAATCAGAATGCAAGAATAGAATTATTAAACACTCACTCTTAACGGCACCTCTGTTGTTCCTACTATCGCTGTCTGTCGCCTGTCAGGCTGAACCGTGGACAGGGCGCTGTGCCGTTGAGTTTGAGCAGAAAGCAGTTTTTCCAAAACAGAGCTTTTCTATAGAGTCTGGCCGACTCACACTGCCGGGCACCGCGTCAGACATTACCGACGCAAAAAGTCATTCAGGATCAACTTTTGCGCCGGATGACAAACGACACAGGCATGGCGTTTTGAGCATTGTTGAATTAATTTCATGGCAATGGCTTTACGCCACGAACCTGCTGATTGCTTATGAACTGATCTTGACCATTCAGCATGCTCCTCTTAACTCAGAGCCTTATTCATGGCCACCTTTAGAAACGATTATCGCTGTCGGTTGGCTTCTAAAAAGCACCTGGAACCCTGATTCACCACTGTTTAACCCGATTGAACAACATGAGTCGAGTCAGGATCAGCCCTTTGCTACCATCACTACGATGTTTAGCTCCGAACATAACCCACCACAATACCAGCCATCAGAATCACCGGGGCAGCAGACCCCGAAAGCCACCACTCAACCTGTGGGCTATTTCACTGATCCACTGTACTTTGACTCTGGTGACGGTAACGAAGACCCTCAACAACACTTACACACTTTAGATGTAAATTGTCTCGTTTATCCCTGTAATGGCGTTTGTCAATTCCGCCCCTCATCCGATAACAGCGGTCCCGCTGAATGGCCGCTGAATTCCGGAGAAAATTCCACAGGTCACACACAAACAGCATCCAGACACAGTTCATGCCCTCATTTTTCTAATGGATGCGGCCTGACTTGCACCTGTCATTTTGTTCCTGTAAATGCTACAGATTCCCAACAAAACTCGACTTTCGGAACATTAGGCGATCTTTCTGATATTGAATGCCCATTCAATTCTGGCCGACAGTTTGACTTACAGGCTTATGACATTGAAAGTAGCCCAACCAACAGCTTCAACTCTATAGACTTGATGAATGCAGGGGCAGACTCAACAACTAATGCGACCGGGCCACTCAATGATGATGCGGCAATGCCCGGCTACTGGCCATCCACCGCTCGTCATTCTGCGGTCGTTAATGGATCATGCTATCTACAGAGCCTTTCCGAAGAAGCCGGGTTTTCCTCTATGCTTCCGCACCTGCCACCACCAATGGGAACTTCAGAAACACAACAAACCAATACTGAATCGTCCCCATTGAGACAACGCCAACCTCATCTTTCCCCGACAGACACTGCACAGGCCCTTTCAGATCTAACAAGCAAAGGCCACACCGGGCAAAAAACCTGTGATGTAAACGTGGTCAGGGGGGATGGCCAGCAGCAACCATGCGGGAAGGTCTTCAAGAATGCTAAAACCTTGTCGAATCATAGAAACAAAGTCCACTCAGGGAAAAAAACCTGTTCGGTAACAGTACTCGGCAAAGATAATCAGCCGCAGCCATGTGGAATAGTCTGCGAGAACTATCAGTTCCTTTTGGGACACAAAAGAAGAGAGCACAGCGGACAGCAAACCTGCTACGTAAAAATAGTCGGAGAAGATGGTCAGCAGCAGCAATGCAGGAAGGTCTTCAGGAATTCTAATGCCCTGTCGATTCACAAAAGAAGCATCCACAGCGGGCAACGAATCTGTGAGGTAATAGTGACCGGGAAAAATGGTCAGCCAAGGCGATGCGGGTTGGTTTGCAGGAGTGCTCATGCCCTGTCGACTCACAAAAGCGATTATCACACCGGACAAAAAACCTGTAAGGTGACCATTGTCGGGGAGGATGGCCAGCAAAGACTTTGCTCATTGGTCTGCAAAAATGCGAAAACCCTGTACTATCACAAATTAAAAGACCACAGCGGGCAACAAACCTGTAACGTAAGCTTGGTGGGAGAGGATGGTCAACGGCAGCCATGCGGCAAAATAAGCAGCAATCTCATCTCTCTGTCGGTTCACAAAAGAAGATACCACAGCGGGCAACAAACCTGTGAAATAACCGTAGTCGGGGAGAATGGTGAGCAGCGACCATGCAGAATGGTCTGCGAAAGCATAAGCGCCCTGTCGGATCACAAAAAAAGAGTCCACCACGAGCAAATTATCTGTGACCTGCCCGTGGTCAGAGAGAATGGCCAGCCGCAGCCATGCAGGGCGCTCATTAAGAATACTAAAGCCCTGTCTAATCACAAAAGAGTACATCTAAAACGCAAGCCTTTTGATCTGGACTAGGTGCTTCAAAGAGTTTGACCTGCCACTGCTTTCATTTTCCTGTTCTATCCTTCCTCATCTTTAAACCAGAATGCAGGGATAGAATTATTAAACACTCATTCTTTGCGGCACTGCTGTTACTGCTATTTTCGTTGTCTGTCATCGGCCGGGCTGAACCGTGGACGGGACGTTTAACTGTTGAGTTTGATCAGAATGCAGATTTTGCAACAAACCAGGGCTTTTCTATTAAGCGTGAACTGAACACATTTTCGGTTAACCCGTCAGAGATTACCGAAACCAGCAGCCTTTCAGAACCAGACGCGCCGACTGATAAAAAACGACAGAGATCTAACGATTACAGAGTAAAAACGGGCCTTATTGAGTCACTTTCGTCGCAGTTTCTCTACACCACTAATCTACTGGTTGCCTTCGAACTCATCCTGACCACCAAAGGCTCCCCTCCGAGATCGCCCCCTTATTCATGGTTACTTGTAGAAGTGATTGTTGCTGTCGTTTGGCTTTTAAAAAGCTCTTGGAACCACGATTCAGCGCTGTATACTCCGAGTAAACGACAAACGCTATTTATATTGACACAGGAGGATCACCCATTTGCAGACATCACAATGATGTTTGGCTCCGGACATAACCAGCAACAGTCCCAGCAGCAATATCAGCCGTCAGAATCATCCGCTCAGAACACCCCACAGGCCAATGCCCAGACTGAAGATTATGTCACCGGCTCCCTTTATTCTGGCTCTGGCGGCGGTAACGGAGGCCCTCAACAATACCTGCATACTGTGGGTTTAAATTGTTTCGTCTATCCCTGTCATGGCGCTTGTCGATTGCGATCATCATCCGGTAACAAAGAGCCAGATGAGTCCAACTTTGAGCAGCCCTGCATACCAACACTGACTTCAGAGACGATAACAGAAATGCAATCCTCTCAATCAGGGGCAACCTGTAGCATTAGCCCTGTCGGGCCACTCAATGATGATGAGTCAATGGCCGCAAGTGCTTGTCTTGTTCCGGAAGGAAAACCTCCCAAAGTAACATCACATTATCAACAAGTCCTTCCCGATCACAAAAGCAGAGTCCACACAGTGCAAAAAATCTGTATGGTAAAGGTGGTCGGGGCAGATGGCCGAGCGCGCCCCTGTGGGATGGTCTGCAAGAATTCTCAAGCTCTATCGGATCACAAAAGGGGGCGGCACAGAGGACGACAAACCTGTAAGGTAACAATAATCGTGAAGGATGGTCTGCAGCAACCGTGCGGGAAGATCTTCTTCAGTAGACATGCTCTTACAAAACACAAAAAAAGCATCCACAACGGGCAACAAATCTGTGGGTTAACAGTCATTGGGGAAAAGGACCAACCGCAACCATGTGGGGTGGTCTGCAAGAATGCTAAAACCCTGTCGACTCATAAAAACAGATACCACAGCGGGCAAAAGACCTGTCACTTTCTCATGGTCGGGGAGAATGGGCAGCAGCGGCAATGCGGAAAGGTTTGCAAGAATGCTCGCATCCTGATGGATCACAAAAGAAGCGCCCACAGCGGACAACAAATCTGTGACTCAGTCTTGTTGAGAGAGGATGGTCAACAGCAGCCATGCGGCAAAGTCTGCAACAATGCCAGAGCCCTGTTTGATCACAGAAGAAGAGCCCACTCCGAGCAAAAAATCTGTGACGAGCCTCTGGTCAGAGAGGACGACCAAACGAAGTCATGCGGGACAGTCTGCAAAAACTCCAGAGCCCTGTCGTCTCACAAAAAAAAATATCACTCCCGAAAATAAACCTGTGACTTGACCCTGGTTGGGAAGGATGGGGGGCAGGGTCCATGCGGGAAGGTCTGCAAGAGTGCCCTGACCCTGTTTGAACACATAAGAGGATGCCACTCATGGAAAAAGACCTGTAACTTTCTAGTGGTCGCGAAGGGTGGCCAGCAGCAGCCATGTGGAAAAATCTACAAGAGTGTACTTTCCCTGGCAATTCACAAATGTTCACATGGAAAACTCAAGTTTTATGATTTGGAGGATGACCCCAGTCCTTGATCTGAAGCTCTCTTTAATGGGGTTTTGCCTGCTGCAACCCTTGCTTTTGACAGAGTTTTTCTAACAGAAGAACTTCAGCAGAAAAACACGCTTATTTTCTTGATCTATCCTTCGCCTTTTAAACCAGAATGCAAGGATAGAATTATTAAACATACACTCATTGCAGCACCGGTGTTGTTGCTACTGTTGCGGTCTGTCTTCTGTCCGGCCGAACCGTGGACAGAACGTTTTTCTGTTAAGCTTGAGCAGAATTCAGACTCTCCAGAGCAGAGCTTTTATAAGTGTGACTGTCGTACATTGCCAGGCAGCCTGTCAGGCACTGACTGCAACACCACTTGTAAAGGTTCCTGTTCGCTACCCGATAATGAACGACACATGACTTTCAGTTTCGAAATAAAATCGACCATTCTCGATTCGGTTTCGTGGCAATGGCTTCACGCCCCCCATCTGCTGGTTTCCTATGAACTGATCCTGACCACCAGAGACACCCCAATGAGCTCCACCCCATATTTATGCCTGACTGTGGAAGTGGTTATCACTATCGGTTGGCTTTTGAAAAGTTACTGGAATCCCGATTCACCATTTTTTAATCCTATTGAACAACAAAGAGCATCTATTCTGACATTTGAGGATCATCCGTTTGCGATCATCACTTCAGCACTCGACTCTGGAGAGAACTCAGCACAATACCAGTTATCAGAATCATCAGGCCAACAAACCAGGGAAAAGCTCACCTTCACTAAAGGCTATTTCAGCAAACTCCTGTATTCTGACTCTGGCAATGGTGACGAGGGCCCTGAACAACACCAACATACGCTGAATTTAAATTGCTACGTCTATCCCTGTAATGGCGTTTGCAGATTCCGACCATCATTATTCGATAGTCGAGAGCTATCTGAACAGCCACTGCATTCCAAAGAAAGCTCATACCCCCATCAGGCTAATGGACACTGCCTGGATTGTATAGATCTTTTTAAACCTGAAAGCGCTGAAGACTCCCTGGAAGAGCCGCTTCTCAAAATACTGAATGATCTTTCTGATATTCAACCCCTATTCACTTCTGACCCACTATTTGATGGCAACTCAATGGACGGGGCCGCCTTGAATGGAATCGCTTCTATAACAAATGCTGCCGGACCATTCAATGATGAATTGCCAATGCCCGGTTATTGGCCTCCCACCGCTGACCATTTAATAGACATTAATGGCTCAATCGATCTATATGATCTTCTCAGAGAGGCCGGTTTTTCCTCAACGCCTGATTATTCAGAAATACCACGATCAACTAATGAATCATCCCAACCGGATAATGGCCAACCTCATCTTTCCCCGGTTGGCGCAACAAATGCTACAAACGACAGAAGGCAACCAAAATGCGACCTGACAACAGTGGGGAAAGATGGGCAGTTGCGGCCATGTGGGGCCATCTTCAAGAACGCTAAATCTCTGGCAGTTCACAGAAGCAGTTACCATACCGGGCAAAAAACCTGCAACGAGATGCTGGTCGGGAAGGATGGCCAGTCGCGGCCATGTGGAGTCGTCTTCAAGAATGCTCAAGCACTGTCGAAGCACAAAAGAAGAGACCACACCGGACAACAAAGCTGTGATATGAGCGTGTTTGGGAAGGATGGCCAGCTGCTACTCTGCGGGAAGGTCTGCAATAATGCCATTGCCCTGATGGATCACAAAAGAAGAGCCCACATCAAAGAATATACCTGTCAGGCAACAGCGGTTGTGAAGAGTGGCCAGTCGCAGCCATGTGGAAAAGTTTGCAAGAGTGTTGAAGCCATGTCGGTTCACAAAATAAGGTACCACAGCGGGCAACAAACCTGCGACGTGACCGTGGCTGGGGAGGATGGCCTGCAGCCATGCGGAAAAGTCTTCAGTAATATCATAAACCTTCTGAACCACAATCGAAGAGATCACTGTGAGCAACAAATCTGTAACCTGACCGTGGTCGGGAAAGATGGCCGGCAGCAGCCATGCGGTAAGGTCTGTAAGAATACTCGTGCCCTGTCATCTCACAGAAGCAAATACCACAGAGGGCAAAAAACCTGTGAAGTAACCGTGATCGGGGAGGATGGCCAGCCGGGGCCATGCGGGAAGGTCTGCAACAGTCCTCAAGCCCTGACCAATCACAAAAGGACACATCGAAAGCGCAAGCCTGTTGATGCGGACCAGAAGGCTGAGTGAGAATAGCGCCCGTAGCGAGGACGTTCAAGTCCGACAGGCTCCTACAAGGGTGATGCCTGTCAGCGTGCCCGGCAATGTTTGCCGGGCACGCTTTATAGAAAAGTTCAGTTTTGGAAAACCTGCATCCAGCTCAAGTTCGACAATAAAATGTCCTGCCAACAGTCCGGCCTGACAGACTCTTGACAACGACAGCAGCACTAACAATGTTGCTACAAAGAGTGGGTGCTTGGTAATTCTAGCCTTGTATTCTAATTTAATCGAGATGAAGGATAGATCACTTCATGAGAGGGCGGTTGTCAGATTAAGGACTGAAGCCATAGCCGCTATCAACAGCTACGTTGTATACGATTCGCCACCTGATGAAAAAGACGCCCCACTGAGCTTCAACTCTTATTTATGGCTGCTTGTAGAAGTGGTTGTCGCTACCGGTTGGCTTTTAAGAAGTTACCGGAATCCCGACGCACCATTGTTTAATCCTATTGAACGACAAAGATAATCTATTTTGACACTGCAGGATAGTCCATTTGCGATCATCACTTCAGCGCTTGGCTCTGGAGGTAACCCGACACAATACCAGTCATCTGAATTATCCAGCCAACAAGCCCCGGAAACACTCTCCTACGTTATAAGCTATTTGGCCAGCCTCCTGTACTCTGGCTCCAGCGGTGGTAACGAAACAACACCAACATACGCTGGATGTAAATTGCTACCTCTATCCCTGTAATGGCGTTTGCAGTTTCCGACCATCATCCGACGGTCAGGGGCTCACTGAAAGGCCTCTGAATTCCGAAGAAAGCTCATCCCACCTTCTGGATAATAGAAGCTGCTTTAGTTGCATAGGTCATTTCAATCCTGCAAATACTGAAGATTCCCGGGAGAACTCGCATCTCGGAATGCATCGTGATCTTTTTGACAATCAATCCCCATTGGTTTCTGACCCAACCTTTGATGACAACTTTATAGAGGGGGACGTCCAAGACTGGGGCTCTCAAGGCGGGGTTATCTTTACGCTTACCTCTTCAGCAACACAACAAACTACCTCTAAGTCATTCCAGTTGGATCGGAGCCAAACTCATCTTTCCCGGACAGTCGCAACACTGGCTAGCAGCCTGTCGGACTTAAGCGTCCGTAGCGAGGATTGCAAGAAATTGAGGATAAAAATCTCTGTTTCTGAGGAGAATAGCGAGCTATTTGACGAAGAAACAGGGATTTTTAGACCAATTTATTGCAACCGCACGACTGCATGGATGCAGGAGCTAGAGCAACGCAGGAGCAGTTGCCGTGTAGGACAGTCTTAAGTCCGACAGGCTGCTAGAGCCGACAGCGCCCAAAAAGCACGTGAATTGACCGTGATCTGGAAGGACGGCCAGTGGCGACCATGTGGAAAGGTCTGCAAAAATGCTCAATCTCTGTCGGTCCACAAAATCAGAGACCACACCGGGCAGCAAAGCTGTGACATGATCTTGCCGGGGAAGGATGGCCAGCTGAGTCTATGCGGGACGGTCTGCAATAATGTCCGAGCCCTGAAGGATCACAAAAGGGCCCATCGAAAACACAAGCCTGTCGACGTGGAACAGAACGATACCTTCGTTCCCTGATCTGACACCCGCCCCCTCTCACAAGGTGATCTATCCTTCATCTCTGTAAACCAGAATGCAGGGATAGGATTATTAAACAATCACTCTTTGCGGCACCACTGATACTGCTATTGTCGTTGTCTGTCGCCTGTAAGGCCGAACCATTGACACGACGTTCTGTTTTTGAGCTCGAGCAGGACGCAGATTCTCCAAAACAGAACTTTTCTATAAAATGTGACCGTCATACATTACCGGGCAACCCTTCGGGCATTGCCAACACCAACGGCTGCAAAGGTTCCGATTTCCCGCCTGATGGAAAACGACACAGACCTTACATTTACCAGATAGAAACAACCCTTATTACGTCGATTTTATTGCCGTTGCTATACGCCACTCACCTTCTGGTTGCTTACGAGCTGATCCTGACTACCCCTCCGGGCTCACTCCCTTATTCGTGGTTGCCTGTAAACCTGCTTGCCGTTATCGGTTGGCTTTCAGAAAGTTATTGCAATCCCAATTCACTGCTGTTTAAAGCCATTGAACGACGGGCAGCTTCCATGTCGACACCGGGGAATCACCCGTTTGCAATCATCACTGCGATGTTTGGCTCCAGACATGCTTCACCACGCCACCAGCCATCAGAATCCTCCGTCCAGCAAGTCCCACATGACGCGACCCAACTTAAAGGCTCTTTAACCAGCTCTCTGAATTCTGGCTCTGGCGGCGGTGACCGGGACCCTCAACAACAGGCGCATACTCTGGGTTTGAATTGCTACGTTTATCCCTGTCATGGCATTTGTCAATTCCGAATCTCATTCGATATCAGAGAGCCCGCTGAATGGTTGCCGAATTTCGAAGAAAGTTCGACAGGCCTGACAGAAAAATCAGGACAAAGCCCATGCTCTCATTTGGCTGATGGCTACTGCCTTGATTGCAGAGTTCATTTTGACCCGACAAACCCTACCTGCTCCCAACAACTCTCGTCGTCAGGAACATTGAACAATCTCTCTGCCATTCAAGTCCAATGTACTTCTGGCCAACTATTTCAGGCCCATGACATTAATGACCACCCTGCCAATAGCTGCAACTACAGAGAGTCAATGGTTGCAAGAGCCACCTGCAGCATTGATCCCACCGGGCCAGTCAATGATGATGTGTCAAAGCCAGTGAATGGAATTAACCATTTCCAACGAGCTCTTTCGGGTCACAAACACAATCACCGTAGCAAGCGACGAACCTGTGACGTGACCGTGGTTGGTGAAGATGGACAGCAACAGCCATGCGGAAAGGTCTGCAAAAGGGCTCAGGGTCTGCCTGAACACAAATGCAAATATCACGACGGACCAAAAACCTGCAACGTGACCGTAGTTGGGCAAAATGGCCAGCTGCAGTCATGCGGGAGGACCTGCAAGAATAGCAGCGCCCTGTCAACTCATAGAAGCAGATTCCACAGCGGGCAACGAACCTGTGACGCGCCCGCAGTCAGAGTGGACGGCCAGCTGAAGCCATGCGGGAAAGTCTTCAAGAATGCTCAATCCATGTATTCTCACAAAAAAAGCCATCACAGCGGACCAAAGACTTGTGACTTCTCCATAGTCAGGGGAGATGTTCAGCAACGGCCATGCGGGAGAGTCTTTCAGAGTGCTCAGGCTCTGGCAACTCATAAAAACAGAGCCCACAGTGGGGAACAAACCTGCAAGGTGATGGTGGTCACAGAGGATGGTCGGCTGCAGCCATGCGGAAAGATCTGTAAGAACACTCTCAATCTGTCATCTCACAAAGGCAGAGTCCACGGTGTTATTCGGACCTGTGATGCGACGCTGATCGGGGAGGATGGTCAACAGCGACCATGCGGAACGGTCTGCAGGAATACCAAAGTCTTGTCAAATCACAAAAGGAGCTTCCACTCCGGACAACAAGTCTGTGACGTGATCGTGATCGGGGAGGATGGTCAACCGCAGCCATGCGGAAAAGTCTGCAAAAATGCTCCCGCCCTATCGCTTCACACAAGAAGGAACCACGGCGAGCTAAAAGTCTGTGAAGCGATCGTGCTCGGGGAGAATGGTCAACAACGGCCGTGCTGGAAGATCTGCAAGAGTGCCCTCGCCCTTTCGGATCACAAAAGGATACATCGAAAACGCAAGCCTGTTGATGTGAAACAGAACGATAAGTTCAGTCCCTGATCTGAGACCTGCCCTTGCATGAGATGATCTATCCTCTCTCTGTAAACCAGAATACAAGGGTAGAATTATTAAATACTCACTCTTTGCGGCACCGCTGTGACTGCTATTGTCGTTGTCTGTTGTCTGTTGTCTGTTGCCTGTCAGACCGAACCCTTGATAAGGCGCTTTATTGTCGAGACTGAACAGGAAGCGGGTTCTCCAAAACAGCACTTTTTTATAAAACATGACCGTCAGGCATTGCCGATACCAAAGTCCTAGTTGGTGCGATCCAGACAGACAACCCAGTTCCCTTCGGGCGCCATCCAGTCAACGACCATTCTGGCAATATCATCAAGCTCCATGCCACTCCAGGCAAAGAAGCGCTTGAGACGTTTACGCCTGGAGTCGAGCTGGGTACCGTGCCCCATAGTTCGGGCAATACGGGACAGGTTGACTGAACCCATCTGGATGAGGCTAAAAATAACCAGCGCAATAAGGTCAATACGGAATTGATGCCAGCCAGGAGAGGTTTTAAGATGCTTTGCCAGTGAATGGGTGTGTTGCACGAAAGGTGACTGCTTGAGGTAATGGGCTTGCAGAATACCTGCTATAGGCCACCTATTCACCCTTTCATATCAAGCTTTGTCTCGAAACTGCCCTGCAGAGACCTGTGACTTAACCGTGGCCGCGAAGGATGGTCAGCTGCAGCCATGCAATGCAATCTGCAAGAATGTTGGAATCTTGAGTAATCACAAAAAAAAGCATCCACACCGGACAAAAAATCTCTTACACTACAGCAGTCGTTAAATATGAACAGAAACGGCTATTTGAAACGGCCTGCAGCAATGTTCAAATCCCTTCGGAGAACAAAAGAAGACATCGAAAACACAAATCTCTTGACGTGGATCAGGACGATGACTTAAACCATTAAGAGCGACAAGCCTCTTTGCGGCAAATTTTTGCCCGCAACTGTCTCTGGTTTTATCAAAAGGTTTTTGACAGTAAAACACACTTATTTTCTTGATCTATTCTTCCTCTCTAAACCAGAACGCAAGGATAGAATTATTAAACACTCGCACTTTGCTGAAACACTGTTAATGCTATTGTGGTTCTTCGTCGTCTGTCAGGCTAATCCATTGAAAAGACGTTTTATTGTTGAGTTTGAACAAGATGCAGCCCCCCAAAACAAAACTTCTCTATAAAACCTGACCGGCATTCATTGCCGCCACCCACGGCCATAGAGGATCCGATTCACCGCCTGATAACACACAACACAAGCCTGACAGTTACGGGGTAAGAACGACCCTGGCAGAGTCGATTTCATGGCAGTTACTTTACGCCACTCACCTGCTGGTTAGATACGAACTGATCATGACCACCATAAACCCCCATCTGAGCTTCAACCCTTATTCATTGCTACCTGTAGAAGTGACTGTCACTGTCGTCTGTATTTTAAAAAGCTATTGGAGCCCCTATTCATCGCTGTTTAGCCCGACTGAACAACATAAGACGACACCTATTTTAATACAGATGGATCGACCGTTTGCGATCATCACTGCAATGTTTGGCTCTGGACATATCCCAACAAAAAATCAGCTATCAGAATCATCCGGCCAGCAGCCCCCACAAGGTACCACCCGCCATACAGGCATGTTAACCAGCCCTCTGAATTCTGACTCTGGCGGCGGCAGCGGAGGTTCTCAAAAACACCTGCATACTTTGGATTTAAACTGCTACGCTGATCCCTGTCATGGCGTTTGTCAATTCCGTCCATCATCCGACAACAGAGAGTCCGCTGAATGGCGGCTGAACTTCGAAGGAAGTTACACAGTCAACACAGAAGCCACACCGGGGCAAGGCTCATGCTCTCATTTGGCTGATGGATACTGCTTTAGTTGCATAGTTCATTTTGACCCAACAAACCCTGCCTATTCCCAACAAGACTTCCCTTTCGAAGCATTGAACAGTTTCTCTGTCATTCAACTCTAATATACTTCTGCCCAACTATTTCAGTCCCATGATGTGAATGACCTCCCTGTCAGTAGCTGCAACCCAACAGAATCAGTAACTGCAGCAGTCACCTTTACAACAGACCTTTCCGGGCCACTCAATGATGATGAGTCAATGTCCGGGAGTGGAACCTGTGATGTAAGCATGGTCGGCGAAGATGGCCTGCAGCGACTATGCGGGACAGTTTGCAAGAATGCTAATTACTTGACTGAATACAAAAGAAAACATAATAAACGCAAGCTTTTTGATGAGAAACAGAAAGGTGACTTCAGTCCTTGATCTGACACTCGCATTTTCAAGAGTTGATCTATCCTTCCTCCCTGTAAAACACGATGCAAGGATAGAATGATTAAGCATATATTCTTTTCAGCAGTGCTGTTGCTGATACTTTCGTTATCTGTCGTCTGTCAGGACGAGCCGTTAACACGACATTTTTTTGTCGAGCTTGGACAGGATTCAGGCTCTCTGAAAAAGAACTTTTCTATAAAACCTGGCAGACCTGCATTGCCGGACAACCCGTCAGACATTCCCGACACCAGCGGCTGTGCAGGGCCCGGTTCATCACCTGATAACAAAAGTCATAAACAAAACAGTTACGAAATAAAAACGACCCTTGTTGAGCCGATTTCGTGGCAGTTGCTTCGCGCCACTCGCCTGCTGGTTGCTTATGAACTAACCCTGATCACCAAAGACGTTCCCCTATGCTCTACACCTTATTCATGGCTGCCCGCAGAAGTGGTTATCATTGTCGGCTGGCTTTTGAAAAGCTATTGGAACGCCGATTTTCCGCTGTTTAGCCCAGCTGAACAAAAAGCGGCATCTCTGCTGACACAGGAAGCCCCTCCGTTTGCTAGCATCACTGTGATGTTTGGCTCTGATCATAACCAGCAACAATATCAGTCATCAAAATCATCCGGGCAGCAAGCCCCACAGACTCCCTCTCACTCTAAAGCCTCTTTCATCAGCCAACTGAATAATGACTATGGCGGCAACAGAGGCCCTCAACAACACTCACATACCCTGGAATTAAATTGTTACGTCTCTCCCTGTCATGGCGTTTGTCAATTGCAACCATCAACCGATAGCAGAGAACCCGCTGAATGGTCGCTGAATTCCGTATCAAGCTCATGTCCTCATTTGGTTATCGGACACTGCTTAAATTGTGTAAGTTGTTTTGATCCTTTATACACGACAGACTCTCAAGAAAAATTGTCCCTTGGATCTTCGAATGATCTTTCTGATGTTCGACTTCCTTTTGATTGTGACCGACTATTTGATGACAACTTTATAGACGGGGTCGCCTCAGACGGGGTCGCCGATACGACCGGCGCTGCCGACTCACTCAATGATGATGCGCCAGTACTCGCGAGCTTTCCTACTATCACCAATGGTTTTGCGGTCATTAAAAAAGCATCTGATCTACAGCCTCCTATTCAAGAAGACGGTTGTTTTATTACGCTTGAGCATTCAGAAAAACAACCAAGATCATCCCGATTGGATCAGAACCTGCCTCATCTTTCCCGGACGGTGTCAAATCAAGCCGCAGCTCACAGCGGACAGAAAGCCTGCAACGCAACAGTCATTGGAAAGGATGACCAACCCCGGCCATGCGGGAAGGTCTGCAAGAATGCTCAAGTCTTGTCGCTTCACAGAAGAATGTACCACAGCGGGCAAAAAACCTGTCATACAATAGTGGCCGGAAAGGATGGTCAGCAGCGGCCGTGCGGGAAGATCTGCAAAAATCTTACATCCCTGCACAATCACAAAAGCAATGCCCACAGCGCACAAAAAACCTGTGATGTAATAGTGGTCGAAGAGGGCAGCCAGACGCGGCCATGTGGAACAGTCTGTAAGAACCCCAAAACCTTGTCAAATCACAAAAGAAGCTGCCACAGCGGGGAAAAAACCTGTGACGTGACATTCGTCTCAGAGGATGGTGAACAGCGACCATGCGGGATGATCTGCAAGAATGCTGCAACCCTGAGCATTCACAGAACAAACGCCCACAGCAGACAAAAAACCTGTGATGCAACAGTGGTCGGTGAGGATGGCCAGCCGCAGTCATGCGGGACAGTATGCAAGAGTGCCAAAAGCTTCTCGGATCACAAAAGAAACTTCCACAGTGGTCGAAAAACCTGTGACGTAAAAATAGTCGGGGAAGATGGTCAACCGCAACCATGCGGGATGGTCTGCAAAAATTTTTTAACCCTTACTAATCACAGAAGAGACGTGCACAGCGGACAACAAACCTGTGATGCAATAGTGATCGGGGAGGATGGCCAGCCGAGGCCATGCGGGTTGATCTGCAGGAATACTCAGATACTGTCCTATCACAAAAGTTTAGAACACACCGGGCAACAAATCTGTGAAGTGACCATAGTCGGGGAAGGTGGCCAACAGCAGCCATGCGGGAAGGCCTGTAAGAATGCTCATGCCCTGTCATCTCACAAAAGCAAATACCACACCAGGCCAAAAGCCTTTGGTGCAATAGTGGTCCGGAATAATGACCGGCACCGGCTTCGCGGGAGGGTCCGCCGTCCTGCTGAAAACCTGTCAGACCACAAGAGAAGACATCGAAAACGCAAGCCTGTTAATGTGGACCGGGACGATGACTGAATCAGAATGCAAGCAAAGAATAATTAAACACCCAATCTTTGCAGCACCGCTGTTGCTGCTAGTGTCATTGTCTGCGGCCTGTCAGGCAGAGCTATTGACACGACGTTTTATTGTTGAGCTGGAAACGGATGAAGGTACTTTAAAACAGAATTTATCTATAAAACGTAGCTGGCAGACATTACCGGAAAACCTGTCAGAAATCGGCAACACCGACACTTATCCAGGATCGGTTTCACCGCCTGATAGAAAACGACACAATCTTTACAGTTATGGGGTAAAAACAACTCTTACTGAGTCGATTTCATGGCAGTTGCTTTACGCCACTAACCTGCTGGTTGATTTCGAACTGATCCTGACCACAAAAGACACACCAATTTGCACCAATCCTCATTCATGTATAGCTTTGGGAATAGTTGTCGTTGTTGATTGGCTTTTAAAAAGCTATTGGAGCCCGGATTCATTGCTGTTTAAGCCGATTCAACAAATGTCGGCATCTATGTTAGCACAGGCAGATCATCCACTTGCGACCATCACTGCGCTGTTTGGTTCTGAACATAACCCACAACAATATCAGTCATCAGAATCATCCGGCCAGCAAGCTTCACGTGCCCCCTCTTACCGTGGAAGCTCTTTCACCAGCCCTCTGAATACTGACTATGGTGACGGTAACAATGGCCCTCAACCACACTCACATACTCTGGGTTTAAATTGTTATGTCTATCCCTGTCAAGGCATTTGTCAATTTCAACCATCTTACGATAGCAGTGGGCTTGCTGAATGGTCGCTGAATCCTCCAGTAAGCTCATGCCCCCATTTGTTTGTTGGATACTGTTTAGATTGCATAAGTCGTTCTGATCCTTTAAACACGACAGATTTCAAAGAAAAGTCGCATTTTGGAACTTTGAATGATCTTCCTGATGTTCAACTCCCTTTCGATTCTGACACACTATTTGGTGGTACTGATGGCAACTCCATAGGCAGGATCACTTCAGAGAGAGCCACCGATACAAAACAAGCTGTGGGACCAATCAATAACCATGTGGCAATGCTCGGGAGCTTACCTTCTACCATTAATGATGGTTCGATCTATAGAGAGGCGACTGATATAAGTCATCACGATGAAATAAACGACGTTTTTATTACGCTTGACCATTTAGAACAACAACCAACATCATCCCAATTGGACCAGAGCCAACCTCATCTTTCCAAGATAGGAGCAATACAAGCCGCAACCCAAATCGAGCAAACAGTCTGTGACGTAACCGTAACCAGAAAGGATGGCTGGCTGCAATTATGCGGGAGACACTACAAGAGTACTCGCGCCCTGTCAGATCACAAAAGAAGAAACCACTGTGGGCAAAAAACCTGTAATGCAATCGTAGTCGGGGAGGACCGCCAGCTGCGGCCATGCGGGACGATCTGCAAGAATCTTGCAGCCCTTTGCAATCACAAACGAAGCAGTCACAGCGAACAAAAAACCTGTGAAGCAATCGTGGTCGGGGAGAACGGCCAGCTGCGGCCATGCAGAACAGTCTGCAAAAATGCCAGAAGCTTCTCGGATCACAAAAGAAACTACCACGGCGGACAAAGAACCTGTGACGTGACAATAATCGGGGAGGATGGTCAACAGCGACCATGCGGGACAGTCTGCAAGAATCCTTTAGCCTTGAGCAGTCATAAAAACAACGCCCACATCAGACAGCAAAACTGCAATGTAATTGTGTTCGGGAAGGATGGCCAGATACAACCATGCAGGACACTCTGTAAGAATACCCGCTCCTTGTTGGAACACAAAAGAAGACAACACAGCGGGGAAAAAACCTGTGATGCAATAGTGGTCGGGGAGGATGCTCAACTGCGACCATGCGGGACGGTCTGGAGGAATGCTCGCGCCCTGTCGGATCACACAAAAAAATACCACAGCGAACAAAAAACCTGTGCTGCAACAATAGTCGGTGAGGATGGTCAACTGCGGCCATGCGGGACGATCTGCAAAAGTGTCCGGGCCCTTTCGGATCATAAAAGAAGCACTCACAGCGGGCAAAAAACCTGTCAAATGACAGTGGTCGGGAAGGATGGACAACCGAGGCCGTGCGGAATGGTCTGTAAGAGCGCTAAAGCCCTCTCGGATCACAAAAGCAGAGCGCACAGCAAACAAAAAACCTGTGACGTAACAGTGGTCGGGATGGATGGAGAGCAGCGGCCGTGCGGCAGGGTGTGCAGTAGTTCTAAAGTCCTGTTTGATCACAAACGAGACATCCACAGCAGGCAAGATACCTGTCACGAGACAGTGGTCAGCGAAGATGGCCAGCTACGGCCATGCGAAAAGGTCTGCAAGAATAATCAAGCCCTGAGGGACCACAAAAAAAGACACCACAGCAGGCAAAGAATCTGCGACGTGGCCGTCGTCGGGGAGAGTGGCCAGCTGCAACCATGCGGAAAGGTTTGCAAGAGCTATAAAGTCCTGTCGGATCATAAAAGAATACATCGAAAACGAAAACCTGCTGATGTGGACCTGGACGATGACTAAATCAGAATGCAAAATAGAATGATTAAACACCCATGCTTTATGGCATCACTTTTGTTACTGTTGTCGTTATCTGTCGCCTGTCAGGCCGAGCAGTTGACAAGACGCTTTATTGTTGAGCCTGAGCAGGTTACGGGCTCCAAACTGTAGCTTTCCTATAAGACGTGACCGGCAAACATTATCAGGAAACCCGCCGGATATTAATGACACAAACAGCTATTCAGGACTAGCTTCACCACCTGATAAAAAACGACACAAACTTTACAATTACGGGGTAAAAACAACCCTGAGTTCCAACCCTTATTCATGGCTATACATAGAAATGGACGGAACTTTCGCTTGGCTTTTAAAAAGCTATTGGAACCCCGATTCGTTGCTGCTTAATCCTATTGAACGACATTTGCTATTTTTAACCATCGCAGCGATGTTTGACTCCGGACATAACCGATCACAATACCGGCCATCAGAATCATCGGGGCAACAGTCACCTCAAGCCAGCATCAACCCAGTAGGCTAGTTGACTCGGCTTCTTCCTGAGTCTGAAGATGGCAACCGAAGCCCTCAACAACACCAACATACGCTGGGTTTAAATTGTTTTGTTTATTCCTGTCATGGCGTTTGTGAATTCCGACCATCAGCCGATAGCAGAGAGCCTGCTGAATGGTCGCTGGACTCAGTAGACAGCTTATGCCCCCATTTGTTCAATCGAGACTGCTATAACTGCATCACTTATTTTGATTATAAAGATCATGCTCAAGCTCTTTCGGCTCACCGAATAAGAGACCACAAAAGGCAAAAAATCTGTGATGAAACCCTGGTCGGGAGTGATGGTCAGCAACGACCATGTGGGAGCATCTGCAAGAATTCAAAAGCCCTGTCGTTACATAAAAAAAGTCATCGAAAACGCCAACGTGTTAATGTGAACCGGGACAATGACTCAGTTCTGAAGAAAGTAAAAAAATAAGCAAGGATCTGGCTCTGGCCCTCTAATCAAAGCCAGTGGTTCTACCGGAGCGGCTCGTGAATACGAAAAGACACAACAAACACACTTATGTTATTGATCTATCCTTCCTCTCTGTATCCAAGAACCCAAGGATAGAATTATTAAAGGCTCACTCCTCGCGGCACCGCTGTTGCTGCTAATTTCGATGTCTGTCACCTGTCAGGACAAACACTGGACAGGACGCTTTACTGTCGGGCTTGAACAAAAATCAGGTTTTGCAAACCAGGGTTTTTCCATAAAGCATAGCCTGAACACATTGTCGGGCAAGCCGTATGTCAGTGCTGATATAAACGGCTATTCAGGACCGGATTCGCTGCCCGATAATACACGACATATTACATTAATTTATAAATTAAACAGAAACATCATTAAGTCAATTTCCTGGCATTTTCTTTGCGCCACTCAGCTGCTGGTTGCTTACAAAGTGACCCTGACCACCAGAGGCGAAACGCTAAGCTTCGCCCCTTATTCATGGTTACCTGCCGAAATGATTGTCATAGTTGGCTGGCTTTTAAAAAGCTATTGGAGGGTTGATTCACCGCTCTTTAATCCAATTCAACAACCTGATGTGATCGAACAACAGGCGAGTCAGAACCACCTGCCTGCGATTATTGTAATGATGTTAAGCTCCGGAAATAAACCATTAAACTACCAGCCATCACAATCTTCCAGCCAGCGGGCCCCTCAAGCCACCAGCCAATCAGTGAGCTATTTCTCTCATACCTTGCATTCTAACTCTGGCAACGGTAACGGAGACCCTCAACAACACCAGCATACGCTAGGTTTAAATTGTTTCGTCGATCCTTGTCATGGCGTTTGTCAATTCCGATCACTATCTGATAACAGAGGGCCCGATGAATGTTTGCAGAATTCCCCGGAGACAGCTCAGGCAGGAGCATCTAACGGACAGAGCTCATGCCCCGATCTGGCCAATAAACCCTACTTTGGCTGTATCGGCTATCTTGATCCCGTAAACGGCAAAGATGCCCGAAAAAACTCGCCTGTTGAAACATTCTGTGATCTTTTTGACATTGAAAATCCATACGACTCTGGAATTATGTTTGATATAAAGGCCTATGACATTGATAACGACCCAGCCAATAGCTTCAACTTTATAGGTTCAATGAGTGCCGAGACTGGCTTTAAAGATGACACAGCTGGAACACTCAATGATGACCCATCAATGCTCAGGAATGATTACGTTCCCCGGGAATTAACTTCGAGTTGTCAGTCAGCGCTGGCGAATCACAGAAGAAAATACCGGAGACAAAAAGCCTGTGACGTGGCCAAGATCGGAAATGATGGCCAAACCCTGTCAGATCACAAAATAAAAAAAGACCACTCCAGACAAAAAATCTGTGACTTTACCGTGATCAGGGAGGATGGTCTGGAAGGACCATGCGGAAGGGTCTGCAATAATATTAATGCCCTGAGGAAGCACAAAAGAAAACATCGTAAACGCAAGCCTGATGATGTAAGACAAGTCGATAGCTTCAGTCTTTGATCTGACACCCACCACTCATAAGGAAAGCACGGATACACACTTATTTTCCTGATCTATCCTTCCTCTCTATAGACCGGAAGCCAGGGATAGAATTATTAAACGCTCACTCTATTCGGCACCGCTGTTGCTGCTACTGTTCTTGTCTGTCATCAGTCAGGCTGAACCATGGACAGGACGCTTTGCTGTTAAGCTAGAACAGAATGCAGACTTTCCAACAGGGCAGAACCTTCCTATAAGACGTGACATTTACACACTCACGGTTAACCTATCAGTCATTACCGTCTCTTACGGCTTTGCACTTTCAGATTTCACCCCCGAATACAGACGACATATATTTTATAGTTCCGGAGTAAAAACACCTCTTATTGAGTCAATTTCTCGGCAGTTTCTTTACGCCACCGAACTGTTGGTTGCCTGCGAACTGATCTTGACCACCAAATTAGCCCCACAAAGCTCGGTTCCTAATTCATGGTTGCCTGTAGAGGTAATTCTCGCTGTCGTTTGGATTTTAAAAAGCTACTGTAATCTTTATTCACCGCTGTTTAGAGTATTTATACAACCAGCGTATTCTATATTAACGCATGGGTATCAACGGCTTGCAGCCATCACCATGATGTTTGGCTCCGGACATGACCAACCACAATATCGGCTATCAGAATCAACCAGCCTGCAAGCCCCAAAAGCCAGCACCCAGCCCACAGGCTCTTTAACAAGCCCCTTGAATTCTGGCTCTGACGACGGTAACAGAGGCCCTCAACAATACCAACATACGTTGGGTTTAAACTGTTTCGTCTATCCCTGCTATGACATTTGCAGATTCCGACCATCATCCGATGGCAGAGAGCTCACTGAGTGGTCGCCGGACTACAAAGAAAGCTCTTGCCTCCATTTGGTTGATGGAAACTGCTTTTGTTGCATAAGTCATTTTGCCCCTTCAGACGCACTCTCCCGGGAATACACACCTTTCAAAATGTGGAACGAACGCCATACCATTCCAGCCATTCAACTCCAATGTGATTCTGGCCAGCTATCTGAGCCACAGCCGTGCGACATTGACGACAACCCAGCCAATAGCTGCAACCTTATCCACTCAACAAGTGCAGGCACAGCTTATACATACAACCCTGCCGGGCAACTAACCTGTGACATGATCCTGGTCGGGAAGGATGGTCAGCAGCGTTCATGCGAGACAGTGTGCCGCAATGTCAGAGCCCTGATGAGTCACAAAAAAAACACCCACAACAGGCAACAAATCTGTAACACGATAGCGGTTGGGAAAGATGGACAGCAGAGACCATGCAGGGCGGTCTGCAAGGATGCCAGTGCGCTATCGGTTCACAAAAGCAAATACCACAGCGGGCCGCAAATCTGTGCCGCAAACGTGGTTGGGCAGGATGGTCAGCAGCGCTCATGCGGGAAGGTCTGCAAGAATACCCAAGCCCTTCTGGACCACAGAGAAAAAAACCACACCGGACCACAAACCTGCGACGTAACTGTGACCGGGAAGGATGGCCGGCAGCAGCCATGTGGGAAGATCAGCAACAATGCTAAAGCCCTGAAGGATCACAAAAGATGTGTCCACTCCGGGCGGCAAACCTGTGACCTAACCGTGGTCGGGAACAATGGTCAGGAGCAACCATGCGGGAGAATCTGCAAGAGTATTAAAAACTTGCAGGATCACAAAAGAAGTATCCACAGCGGGTACAGAATCTGTGAAGAAACTGTGATCGGGAAGGATGGTCAGCAAGGACTATGCGGGACGATCCATAAGCATGCTAAAGCCCTGATGAATCACAAAAGAAGGGAACACAGCGGACAAAAAACCTGCAACGTGGTAGTGGCCGAAGAAGATGGCCTGAAGCGGCCATGCGGCAAAGCCTGCAAGAGTGCTCAAGCCCTGTCGAATCACAAAAGAATACATCGAAAACACAAGACTGATAATGACCTCAGCCCTTGATTTGATGCCCGTGTTTACATGAAGTTTGGCAAGGTACAACCTTTGGCTTTTAACTGCGTTTTTTTAACAGATGATCTTTGACAAAAAACACGCTTATTTTCTTGATCTATCCTTCCTCCCTTTAAACCAGAATACAAGGATAGAATTATTAAACACTCAAACTTCGCTGTACCGCTGTTACTTCTACTGTCGTCTTTTTTCGTCTGCAAGGTCGAACCATGGGCAGAAAGTTTTAATGTTGAACTTGAACATAATGCAGGTTCTCCAAAACAGAGCTTATCAATAAAGCTTGACCGGCATGCAATTCCACAAAACTCTTCAGACATTGCCGATACAAACTGCTATTCAGTACCAGATTCTCCGCTTGACGACAAACGACTCAGACCTGACGGTTTAATAATCATTGAATCGATTTCGTGGCAATGGCCTTACACCACTTATCTGCTGATTGCTTACGAACTGATTCTGATGACTGAAGACAACCCTCTAAAATCCACTCCTCATTCATGGCTACCTTTAGAAGTCCTTGTAGTTATCGATTGGCATTTAAAACGCTTTTGGAACCAGGATTCAGCGCTGTTTAATCCGATTGAATTACAAGCGGCACCTTTGTTGACACAGAGGGGTCAACCTTCAGCGACCATCACTATAATGTTTGGCTCTGGATATGACCAACCACAGCACCAGCCAACAAAATCATCGGACCAGCAAAGCCCACCAGCCACCAGCCAGAGAACAGTTTTTTTCTCTGCTCCCCTGAATATTGACTGTGGCGGCGGTAACAGACATCCTCAACAAAACCTGCATAGTTTGGATTTAAATTGCTACGTCTATCCCTGTAATGGCGTTTGTAAATACCGACCATCACCCAATAGCAGAACACTCGATGAATGGTCGCTGAACTCCCTGGAACGTTCGACAGACCAAGGCGAAAAAACACCCGGACTCAGCTCATGCCCTCATCTGGCGAATGGATACTGCTTTAGTTGCATAGGTCATTTTGATCCTTTAAACACTACAGATTTCCAACAAAAACTGTCTTTCGGTACATTGAGAGGCCTCCCAGACATTCAACTCCAATGTGTTTCTGGCGAACTATCTCTGGCAGGTAATACTGATGGTAAGCCTGCCAATAGCATGACAATGAATGCAGGGGCTGCCTGTACAACTTTCGCCAGCAGGCCACTCTATGATGGCGCACCAATCTTCGGAAATACTTTTCTGCATTCCGAAGCAACCACAGATTGCCAACAAACATTTTCGGCCCACAAAAAAAGAGTCTTCGCCGTAAAAAAGTCTGTGACATGACCGTGGTCATGAAGGATGATCAGCTGCGGCCATGCGGGAAGCCTTACAAAAGTAATAAAGCCTTCTGGACTCACATAAATAAAATCCACAGCGGGCAAAAAACCTGTGACACGACTGTGGTCGGGAAGTATGGTCAGCAGCAGCCATGCGGATCGGTTTGTAAGAATGCTAAAGCTCTTTTGTATCACAAAAGACGCAGCCATAGCGGACAACAAACCTGTACTATGATAGTGGTCAAAGAGGATGGCCAACAGCGACCGTGCGAAAAAGCTTGTAAAAACATTCAGGCTCTCATGAATCACAAAAGAATAGCGCACACAGGACAACAAACCTGTGACGTAAAAGTGATTGGGAAAGATGGCCAGCAGCGGACATGCGAAAAGGTCTGTAAGAATGCTCAAGCCCTCTCGGATCATAAAAGAAGCAGACATAGCGGTCAACAGAACTGCAATGTGGCAGTAGTCGCAGAGGATGGCCAACAGTCGCCGTGCGGGAAGGTCTGCAAGAATGCGAAAGCCCTATCGGATCACAAAAGAAGACATCGAAAGCGCAAGCCTGATCATATGGACTAGTCTTCAATAGGTTTGATCCCGGCTCTTTTTTCGATACCCGCTCTTTCGTGAGGTTTGCCCGGGGCGACCTGTGGCTTTTAACAATAGGCTTTTGACAAAAAACGCGCATATTCTCTTGATCTATCCTTCCTCTACTATAAAATAGGATCCAAAGATAGAATTATTAAACACTCACACTTTGCAGCTCTGGTCTTTCTGCTATTTCTGCTATTGTCGCTGGCTGTCACCAGCCAGGACGAACCTTTGACAAAACAGTTTATTGTCGAGCTTAAACAGGAGGCTGGTTATCAAAACCTGAGCTTTTCTATAAAGCGTGATTGGCACACATTGCCGGGCAGCCCGTCAAGCATCATCGCCACAAACGCATATACAGGATCAGCTTTGCTGCCTGATAAAAAACGACATAGACCCAGCAGTTGCCGGGTAAAAACGCCCCTTATTGAGTCGATTCCGTGGCAATGGCTTTACGCTTCTCAGCTGCTGACTGGTTTTAAACTGGTCCTGACCACCAAAGAAGCCTCTCCGGGCTCCAATTCTTATTCATGGTTACCTGTAGCAGTGGTTTTCGGTTGGCTTCTAAAAAGCTACCGGAATCTGGATTTCCCCTTGTTTAACCCGATTGAACGCCAGTCGGCATTTCTGTTGACACATGGGGATCATCTGTTTTCAGCAATCACTACGGTGTTTGGCTCCGAAAATAACCCTCCACAATACCAGCCATCAGAAGCATCCGGTCTGCAACCTCCACAAACCACTATCCACCTTGCAGGCTCTTTCACTAGCTTTGTTTATTCTCACTCTGCCGATGGTAATGGAGGCCCTCAACAGCACCAACATACGTTGGCCTTAAATTGCTATATTTATCCCTGTAATGGCATTTGCAGGTTCCGACCATCATCCAATGACGGAGAGCCCGATGCATGGTCACTGAATTTCGCAGAATTTTCGACAGGCTCCACAGTAGCAAACCCCGGCCAAGGGTCATGCCCTCATTTGACTAATGGATCCTGCTTCAGTTGCGAAGGTCACTTTGATCCTGTAAGTGCTGAAGGTTCCGAACAAAACCTACCTTTCGAAACATTCATCGATCTCTGTGAAATTCAATATCCGTTCGATTACGGCCAACTATTTCAGGCGTATAATATTGATGACAATCCAGCCAATAGCGGCGCACTGAATACAGGGGACTCTTATACAATTGACGCTACCGGACTACTCAATTACGGTATGCCAATGTCCGGGAATGATTGTCTACATCGCGAAGGAACGCCTCCCGAACAAACTCCACATTGCCAAAAAGCTCTCTCAGATCACAAAGTCAACAATCACACCAGGCAACCAACCTGTAATGCGACAGTGGTTGAAAACGATGGCCAGCTGCGACCATGCGGGACAATCTGCAAGAGTGCTAAAGCCCTGAAGACTCACAAAAGCAGAGTCCATAGCGGGCAAAAAACCTGTAATGTGACAGTAATCGCGGAAGATGGTCGACAGCGGCCATGCGGTCTGGTCTGCAAGAGTTCTTCAGCTTTGACGGATCACAAAAGAAGCGCCCACAGCGGGCAAAAAGCCTGTGACCTGATCGTAGTCGGGGAGAATGGCCAGACGCAGCCATGCGACAAGGCCTACAAAAATATTAAATCCCTGTTGGATCACAAGAGAAGAGACCACAGCGGGCAACAAACCTGTAACCTGACCGTGGTCGGGGAGGATGGCAAGCCGAGACCATGCGGGAAGGTCAGCAAAAATAGTGGAGCACTTTCGTCACACAAATTCAATTTCCACAGCGGGCAACGAACCTGCATAGTAACCGTGGTCGGGAAAGATGGCCAGCAGCGGCCATGCGGGACGGTCTGCAACAATGCTAAAACACTGTCGAATCACAAAAGAAAAGAGCACAGCGGGGAAAAAACCTGTAACTTGACTGTGGTCGGAGAGGATGGACAACGGCGATCATGCGGGGCAGTCTGCAAGAACGCTCGAGCCCTGTCGGATCACAAAAGCAGACATCGAAAACGCAAGTCTGTTCAGGACGATGAAGATCCTTGATCTGGCAGCCACCCTTTCATGAGAATTTGCCCATTACAATCTTTGAGCTTTTAATTGAGTTTTTTAACAGAAAGCATAGTTATTTTCTTGATCTATCCTTCCTCTCTGTAAACCAGAACACAAGGATAGAATTATTCAACACTTACTCTTTACTGCACTGCTTTTGCTGTTACTGCCGTTGTCTTTGGTTTGTCAGCCGGAACCATGGACAGTACGTATTACTGCAGACCTTGAGCAGAGCACAGGTTCTCAAAAGCAAAACTTTTTTATAAAGAGTGACCGCTACACATTGACGGGCATCCCGTCAGGAAGCACCGAAATAAACGACCATACAGGATCAGATTTTCCGCCTTATGATAAACGACATAAACACATCGGTTACGAAGTAAAAACGACTATCATTGAGTCGATTTCATGGCAATGGCTCTACGCTTCTAATCTGCTGATTGCTTATGAACCGATCCTGACCATCAAAGACACCACCTTAAATTCCAATCCTTATTCATGGTTACCTGTAGAAGTGATTGTCGGCTGGCTTTTAAAAAGCTATTGGAACCCCGATTTACCGCTGTTTAACCCGATTGAACAACGAGCGGCATCTATATTGAGACAGGGGGGTCAGCTATTTGTGACCATCACTACAATTTTTGGCTCCGGGCATAACACGTCACAACGCCCGTCATCAGAATCATCCGGCAAACAAGCCCCACAAGCCAATAACATACCTAGAGGCTATTTAACTCATCTTTTGTATTCTGACTTTGGCAACGGTAACGAAGGCCCTGAACAAGAGTCACACACTTTAGGTTTAAATTGTTTCGTCCATCCCTGTCATGGCGTTTGTCAATTCCAACCAGCATCCGATAACAGCAGGCCCTTTGAATGGATGCTGAATTCCGAAGAAAATTCGCCAAACCCCACAGAAGCAGCGCCCGGACAAAGCTCATGCCCTCATTTAATGGAAGGACACTGCTTGAGTTGCATAAGTGACTTTCATTCTTTAAAGGTTACAGACTCCCGACAAATCCTGCCTTTCGATACTTTGAATGATCTCCCCGCCACTCAAAGCCAGCACGCTTCCAGCCAAACCTTTCAGCCTCAGGCTCATCAGCCTGGTGATGCGCAAATGTCCTGGAGTGCACCAGCCACTTCTAATGATTTGATTATAATCAATGGGTTACTCAATCTACGTAAAAATGGTTCTCTCGAAGAAACCTCAACTTCCTCTACACCCACTCATTTGCCCTCTCCATTGGGGACTTCAGAAACACAACAAACAACAGAATCATCGCAATTGGGTCAGAGCCCTCCTCACTTTTCCCAGACAGACACAGCACAAAGCACAAACCACATTGTGCAACGAAGCTGTGACGTGACCACAGACGGGGAGAATGGCCAACAGCAACCCTGCGGGAAGCTCTTCAACAGTATCAAAGCCGTGAACGCTCACAAAAGAAGATGCCACACTGGACAACAAAAGTGCGACTTAATCGTGGTCTGGGAGGATGGTCAGCTGCGGCCATGCGGGACGGTCAGCAAAAATGCTCAAGCCCTGTTGTATCACAAAAGAAAAGAACACACAGGGCAACAAACCTGTGACATGCCCCTGATTGATAAAAGCGGCCAGCGACTTCCATGCGGGAAGATCTTCAAGGGCTCTCAAGCCTTGTCAGCTCACAAAAGGTTTAGCCACACAGGACAACATACCTGTGACTTAACCGTGGTCGGGGAGAATAACCAGCAGCGGCCATGCGGGATGTTCTGCAAAAATGCTCAAGCCCTCACCGATCACAAAAGAAGACACCACAGCGGGCAACAAACCTGTGGCGTAACCCTGATCGGGCAGGATGGCCAGAAGCGGCCTTGCGGGTTAGTCTGTAAGAATGCTAAAGCCCTGTCGTCTCACAAAAGCAGCATCCACAGGGTGCACCAAATCTGTCATACAACAGTGATAAAGAATGGCCAGCCACAGCCATGCGGGGAACTCTGCAGGACAGCTAAAGCTCTGGCAGGACACAAAAGCAGATACCACAGCGGGCAAAAAACCTGTGACTTCATAATGTTCAGGGAGGATGGTCAGCAGCTGCCATGCAAAAAGGTCTGCAACAATGCTCAAGCTCTGTCGTATCACAAAAGAAAAGAACACGGCAGGAAAAAAATCTGTGACATGATGGTGTTCGGGGAGGATAGTCAGCAGCTGCCATGCAGAAAGGTCTATAACAATGTTAAAGCCCTGTTGTATCACAAAAGAAAAGAACACACAGGACAACAAACCTGTGACGTGACTGTGGTTGGGGAAGCTGGCCAGCAACTGCCGTGCGGGAAGACCTGCAACAATATTCAAGTCCTCTTGAATCACAAGAGAGCATGCCACACAGGAAAACTAACCTGTAACTTAACTGTGGCCGGGGAGAATGACCAGCCGCAGCCATGCGGGAAGGTCTGCAACAATGCTCAGGCCCTGACGGATCACAAAAGAAGACACCACAGCGGGCGACAAATCTGTGACGCAACCGTCGTCGGTAAGGATCGTCGGCCAGGGCCTTGCGGGGCAGTCTGCAAGAATGCCAGAACCTTGTCGGCTCACAAAAGCAGGTTTCACAGACAGCAACGGACCTGTCACTTGACAGTGGTCGGGGAGGATGGTCAACAGCGACCATGCGGAAAGCTCTTCAAGGATGCTCAAGCCCTGTCGGATCACAAAAGAATACATCGATAACGCAAACCTGCTGACGGGGACCTGGACAATGACATCAGTCATCAAGAGGATAAAGTGATTAAGTAACGACCTGAATCCAAAGCTTTCATGAAATTTTGCCCTGTGCAGACCTTAGTTTCTGACAGAAGTTTATTAATAGAAAAGCACGCTAATTGTCTTGATCTATCCTTCCTCTCTGTATACCAGAACGCAAAGATAGAATTATTAAACACTTACTCTTTACTGCACTGATGTTTCTGCTACTGCCGTTGTCTGCGCTCTCTCGGGCTCAACCGTGGACAGGGCGTTTTACTGTCGATCTTGAGCAGATTACAGAAAGTCAAAAGAAAAACTTTTTTATAAAGTGTGATCGTCGTACATTGTCAGGAGACCCGTTAGACATCATCGAAAAAAAAGTCTATTCAGGGTCAGATTTTCCGCCACATGATAAACGACATACATCCTTCGGTTACGAGTTAAAAACGACTATTATTGAGTTTATTTCATGGCAATGGCTCTACGCTACAAATCTGGTGGTTGCTTACGAACTGATCCTGACCATCAAAGACATGCCCTTCAATTCCAATCCTTATTCATGGTTACCTGTAGAAGTGGTTGTTGGCTCGATTATAAAAAGCTATTGGAGCCCCGATTCACCACTGTTTAACCCGATTGAACAACAGTCGGCATCTATGTTGAAACAGGGGGGCCAGCCATTTACGACTATCACTACAATGTTTGGCTCCGTAAATAACCCATCACAACACCCGTCATCAAAATCATCCTGCCAACAAGCCCCACAGGCCAATAAAAAACCTACAGACTATTTCACTCATTTTCAGTATTCTGACTCTGGTAACGGTAACCAAGGCCCTGAACAAGGCTCACATACTTTAGGTTTAAATTGTTTCATCCATCCCTGTCATGGCATTTGTCAATTCCGACCAGCATCCCAGAGCAGCGGGTTCGCTGAATGGTCGCTGAATCCCGAACAAGATTCAACAGACCATACAGAAGCAGCACCCGGACAAGGCTCACGCCCTCATTTGACTGATGGACACTGCTTGAGTTGCATAAGTGATTTTGATTCCTCAAACGCTATAGATTCCCGCCAAATCCCGCCTTTTGATACATTGAATGATCTGCCTGCCACTGAGCACCACTTCGATTCTTGCCGACGCTTTCAGGCTTATCAACCCAATGATACAGAAATGCCCAGGATTGTATCTGCTACCGCTGATGACTTGATTATAATCAGCGGGTTACTCAATCTGCGCAAGCATAATCCTCTCGCAGAAACCGTCACTTCCTTTACGATTACCCATTTGCCCTCTCCAGTGGTAACTTCAGAAACACAACAAGCAACAGGATCATCCCAACCGGGTCAGAGCCTGTCTCAACTTTCCCGGACACGCACAAAGCAAATCAAAGATCGCACAGGGAAACGAACCTGTGACACGACGATAGTCGGGAAGAATGGCCAACAGCGCCCCTGCGGGAGGGTCTGCAGAAATGCTAAATTCCTGTCGTTTCATAAAAGCAGATACCACACCGGACTAAAAACATGTAACGTAAACGTCATCGGGCAGGATGACCAGCAGCGACCATGCGGGAAGACCTGTAACGATGCTAAAGCCCTGGCGGATCACAAAAGAAGACAACATAGCGGGCAAGAAACCTGTCACCTAACCGTCGTCGGGCAGGATGGTCAGCCGCGACCATGCGGAAAGATCTGCAAAAATGCTCAAGCCCTGTCGGATCACAAAAGAAGACACCACAGCAGGCAACAAACCTGTCACTTGACAGTGGTCGGGGAGGATGGCCAACGGCGGCCATGCGGGAAGGTCATCAACAATTCTCAAGCCCTGACGGATCACAAAAGAAGACACCACAGCAAGCAACAAACCTGTGATGTAACCGTCATCGGGCAGGATGGTCAGCAGCGTCCATGCAGGACGATCTGCAACAATGTTCAAGCTCTGTCAGATCACAAAAGAAAACAGCACAGCGGACAACAAACCTGTGACTTAACTATCGTCGGGCAGGATGGCCAGCCGCGGCCTTGCGGGGTAGTTTTCAAGAATTTTGGATCCTTGTCGACTCACAAAAGCAGCATCCACAGGGTCCAACGAACCTGTCATTTGATAGTGGTCGGGGATGATGGTCAGCTGCGACAATGCGGAAAGGTCTGCAAGAATTCTAAAGTCCTTTCCGATCACAAACGAATACATCGAAAACGCAAACCTGCTTGTGGTGGCCAGTACAATGACCTCAGTTATCGAGAAGGTAAAATGGGTAAGTAACGATCTGACTCTGGCTCTTTCATGAGATTTTGCTCTGTGTAGCCTTTAATCTCTAACAGAAGGTTTTTAATAGAAAAGCACGCTAATTGTCTTGATCTATCCTTCCTCTCTGTAAACCAGAAGGCAAGGATAGAATTATTAAACACTTACTCCTTACTGCGCTGCTGTTTCTGCTACTTCCGTTTTCTGTCGACTGTCAGGCCGAACCGTGGACAGGACGTTTTACTGTCGATCTTGAGCAGAGTAAAGGATCTCAAAAGCAAAATTTTTGTATAAATCCTGACCACAATACATCGTCGGGCACCCCGTCAGAAATTTCCAAAACAAACCCCTATACAGGATCAGACTCTCCGCCTGAGGATAAACAACATAAAGCCTGCGATTACCGGGTAAAAACGACCATTATTGAATCGATTTCATGGCAATGGTTCTACACCGTGAATCTGGTAGTTGCTTACGAACTGATCTTGACCATCAAAGACAGGCCCTTAAATTCCAGTCCTTACCCATGGTTACCTCTAGAAGTGATTGTCGGCTGGCTTTTAAAAAGCTATTGGAACCCGGAGTCACAGCTGTTTAACCCGATTGAACAACAGGCTACATTTATTTTGAAAAAGGGGAATCAGCGATTTACGACCATCAAAGCAATGTATGGCTCCGTAGATAACCCTCCACAATACCAGTCATCAGAATCATCCGACCAGCACGCCCCACAAGCTACTAACAACCCTACAGGCTATTTCACTCATCGTCTGTATTCTGACTCTGGCAACGGTAACGAAGAACCTGAACAAGACTCACACACTTTAGGTTTAAATTGTTTCGTTCATCCCTGCCGTGGAGTTTGTCGATTCCGACCAGCATCCGATGACAGCGGGCCAGTTGAATGGGTACTGAATTCCAAAGAAAATTCGACAGACCACACAGAAGCAGCACCCGAACAAAACTCACGCCCTCATTTGACGGATGGTAACTGCTTGAGCTGCATAAGTGATTTTGATTCTTCAAACGCTACAGATTCCCGACAAATCCCACCTTTCGATACATCGAATAATTTGCCTGTCAGCAATGATGACTTGATTATAATCAATGGGTTACTCAATCTACGTAAGCAGTTTCCTCTCAAAGATACCAGAACCTCCTTTGCCCTCAACAATTCTGCCCCTCCAACGGGGATTTCAGAAATACAACAAACAACTGGATCATCCCAACCGGGTCAGAACCAACCTCTTTCCCGGACAGCCACAAATCAGACCAGAGATCACAGCGAACAACAAACTTGTGGCGTGACCATCGTTGGACAAGATGGCCAACTGCGGCCCTGTGGGGCAGTCTGCGAGAATGCTAAAGCCCTGTCGTCTCACAAAAACAGCATCCACAGGGTACAACAAACTTGTCACTTGGCGGTGGTCGGGGAGGATGGTCAGCAGCGACCATGCGGGAAGATCTGCTTAAACACTCAAGTCCTGTTAGCTCACAAAAGAAAAAACCACACCGGACTAGAAACCTCTGACGTAACCGTCGTTGGGCAGGATGGCGAGCCAAGACCTTGCGGAGTAGTCTGCAAGAATACCGTATTACCGTCGTCTAACAAAAGCGGCATCCACAGTGTGCAACAAACCTGTTATTTAACAGTGGTCAGGGAAGATGGTCAGCAGCAGCCGTGCAGGACGGTCTGCAAGACTGCTAAAGCTCTGTGGAAACATAAAAGAAGACACCACACCGAGCAACAAACCTGCGACATATCAGTGGTCGGTCAGGATGGTCAGCAGAGGCCATGCGGGAAGATAAGCAGCAATGCCCTGGCCCTGGCGGATCACAAAAGAAGATACCACAGGGGGCAACAATCCTGTGACGTGAATATAGTCGCGAAGAATGGCCAACAGCGACCTTGCGGGAAGGTCTGCAATAATACTCAGGCCCTGAATAATCACAAAAGAAGACACCACAGCAAGCAACGAACTTGTGACGTAACCGTCGTCGGGGAGGATGGCCAACAGTGGCCATGCGGGAAGGTCTGCAACAATGTTCAAGCCCTGTCGTCTCACAGAAGCAGCACCCACCGCGGACAAAAAAACTGTGATATGCCAGTGTTCGGGAAGGATGGTAAGCAGCGACCATGCGGGGCGGTCTGGCAAAATATTCAAGCCTTTTATTATCACAAGAGAAAAGAACACACAGGACAACAAACCTGTAACTTAATCGTGATCGGGTTGAATGGCCAGCAACAACCATGCGGAAAGCTCTGTAAGAATTCTAAAGCCCTGTCAGATCACAAAAGAAGATACCACAGGGGGCGACAATCCTGTGACGTGAACATAGTCGCGAGCAATAGCCAACAGCGACCTTGCGGGAAGGTCTGCAATAATACTCAGGCCCTGATTAATCACAAAATAAGACACCAGAGCAAGCAACGAACTTGTGAAGTATCTGTCGTCGGGGAGGATGGCCAGCAGCAACCATGCGGAAAGCTCTGTAAGATTGCTAAAGCTCTGGCGGATCACAAAAGAATGCATCGGAAACGCAAACCTGCTGATGAGGATCTGGACGGTGACCTCAGTCTTCAAGAAGATAAAGTGAGTAAGTAACCATCTGACCCCAACCCTTTCATGAAGATTTGCCCAGTTCAGCCTTTAGTTTCTGACAGAAGGTTTTTAATAGAAAAACACGCTAATTGTCTTGATCTATCCTTTCTCTCTGTACATCAGAACGCAAGAATAGAATTATTCAATACTTACTCTTTTCTGCACTGCTTTGGCTGCTAATGTCATTACCTGTCGTCTGTCAGGCTGAACCGTGGACAGGACGTCTCAAAGTCGACTTTGAACAGAGTAAAAGATCTCAAAATAAAAACTTTGTTATAAAAATTGACCGTCGTATATTGTCGGAAAACCCGTCAAACATTACTGAAACAAATCGCTATGCAGGATCAGATTTTCCGCCTAATGATAATCGACAGAATCCCTGCGCTTACTGGGTAAAAATGACTACCATTGAGTCGATTTCATGGCAATGGCTCTACGCCACGAATCTGCTGGTTGCTTACGAACTGATACTGACCATCAAAGACAAGCCCTTAAATTCCAATGATTATTCATGGTTACCTGTAGAAGTGATTGTCGGCTGGCTTTTAAGAAGCTATTGGAACCCCGATTCACCCGTGATTAAACCGATTGAACTACAATCGGCATCTATCTTGACACAGGAAAATCAGCCATTTGTGATCATTACTTCAATGTTCGGCTCCGGACATAATTCACCACAATACCTATCATCAGAACCATCGGGCCAACAGGCCCCACAAGCCACTAACTACCCCACGGGCTATTTCACTCATTTTCTGTACTCTGACTCTGGCAATGGTAACGAAGACCCCGAACAAGACTCACACACTTTAGGTTTAAATTGTTTCGTCTACCCCTGTCACGGCGTTTGTCAATTACGACCAGCATCCGATGGCAGCGGGCCCGCTGAATGGACGCTGAATTCCGAAAAAAATTCGACAGACAACACTGAAGCAGCACCCGGTTGCATTAGTAATTTTGATTCTTTAACCGCTAGAGGCTCTCAGCCCCAGACTCATAGGCCTGACGATACGCAATTGCCCGGGAATGTGTCTGCCACCTCTGATGATTTGATTATAATCAGCGGGTTACTCAATCTGGGTAGACATAGTTCTCTCGAAAAAAACGTAACTTCCTTTTCGCTTGCCCATTTCACCACCCCAATGGGAACTTCAGAAACACAACAAACGACAACGGGATCATCACAATTGAGTCAAAGCCCACCTCATCTTTCCCGGACAGGCAAAGTACAAACCAAAGACAAGAGTGGGCGACGAACCTGCCACTTAATTGTGGTCAGGGAGAATGGCCAGTCGCGGTCATGTGGGAAAGTCTGTAACAATGCCCAAGCCCTCACGGATCACAAAAGAAGGCACCACAGCAAACAACAAACCTGTGACGTAACCATCATCAGGCAGGATGGCCAGCCAGGGCCCTGCAGGACATTCTGCAAGAATGCCAGAGCCCTGTCATCTCACAAAAACAGTATCCACAGCGGGCAACAAAGCTGTCACTTAACAGTCGTCAAAAAGGATGGTCAGCTGCAGCTGTGCAGAACGGTCTGCAAGACCACTAAAGCTCTGTCGGATCACAGAAGAAGACACCACAGCAGGCAACAAACCTGCGACATATCGGTGGCCGCGCAGGATGGTCAGCAGAGGCCATGCGGGAAAGTCTGTAATAATGCCCAGGCCCTGACAGATCATAAAAGAAGACACCACAGCGGGCAACGAACCTGTGGCGTAACTGCCGTCGGCCAGGATGGCCAGACTCGGCCCTGCGGGGCGGTTTGCAAGAATGCCAAGGCCCTGACGGATCACAGAAGAAGACACCACAGCAGGCCACAAACCTGCGACATATCAGTGGCCGCGCAGGATGGTCAGCAGAGGCCATGCGGGAAAGTCTGTAATAATGCCCATGCCCTGACGGATCACAAAAGAAGACACCACAGCAGGCAACGAACCTGTGACGTAACTGTCGTCGGCCAGGATGGCCAGACTCGGCCCTGCGGAGCAGTTTGCAAGAATGCTAAAGCCATCACGCAACACAATACTAGATACCACACCGGGCCAAAAACCTGTGACATGATAGTGGTCGGGCAGCTTGGCCAGCCGCGGCTTTGCGGGGTAGCCTGCAAGAATGCCGAAGCCCTTTCGACTCACAAAAGTAAAATCCACAGGGAGCAAAAAACCTGTCACTCAACAGTGGCTGGGGAGGATTGTCAGCAGCGCCCACGCGATAAGGTCTGCAAAAATGCCAGAACCCTGTTAGATCAAAAAAGAATGCATCGAAAACGCAAACCTGCTGACGGGAACCAAAACGATGACCTCAGTCTTCAAGAAGGTGAAGTGAGCAAGTGACGATCTGACTCAATCCCTTTCATGAGCTTTTTCCCTGTGCAGCCTTTAATTGCTGACAGGAGGTTTTTAATAGAAAATCACACTAATTTTCTTGATCTATCCTTCCTCTCTGTATACCAGAACGCAAGGATAGAATTATTAGACACTTACTCTTTACTGCATTGCTGTTTCTGCAGCTGCCATTGTCTGTTCCCGCTCAGGCCGAACCGTGGAAAGGTCGTTTTACTGTCAACCTTGATCAGAGTTCAGGAGCTAAAAAGCAAAACTTTTTTATAAAGAATGACCGTCGTACATTTTTGGTCAATCAGTCAGAAATTATCGGAAAAAACGGCTTTACAGGATCAGATTTTCTGCCTGATCATAAACCCTGCAGTTATGGGGTAAAAACACCCCTCATTGAGTCGATTTCATGGCAATGGTTCTACACCACGAATCTGCTGGTTGCTTACGAACTGATTATGACCATCAAAGGCACGCCCTTAAATTCCAATGACTATTCATGGTTACCTGTAGAAGTGATTGTCGGCTGGCTTTTAAGAAGCTATTGGAACCCCGATTCACCCGTGATTAAACCGATTGAACTACAATCGGCATCTATCTTGACACAGGAGGATCAGCCATTTGTGATCATTACTTCAATGTTCGGCTCCGGACATAATTCACCACAATACCTATCATCAGAATCATCGGGCCAACAGTCCCCACAAGCTACTAACTACCCCACGGGCTATTTCACTCATTTTCTGTACTCTGACTCTGGCAATGGTAACGAAGACCCCGAACAAGACTCACACACTTTAGGTTTAAATTGTTTCGTCTACCCCTGTCACGGCGTTTGTCAATTACGACCAGCATCCGATGGCAGCGGGCCCGCTGAATGGACGCTGAATTCCGAAAAAAATTCGACAGACAACACTGAAGCAGCACCCGGTTGCATTAGTAATTTTGATTCTTTAACCGCCAGAGGCTCTCAGCCCCAGACTCATCGGCCTGACGATACGCAATTGCCCGGGAATGTGTCTGCCACCTCTGATGATTTGATTATAATCAGCGGGTTACTCAATCTGGGTAGACATAGTTCTCCCGAAAAAAACGTAACTTCCTTTTCGCTTGCCCATTTCACCACCCCAATGGGAACTTCAGAAACACAACAAACGACAACGGGATCATCACAATTGAGTCAAAGCCCACCTCATCTTTCCCGGACAGGCAAAGTACAAACCAAAGACAAGAGTGGGCAACGAACCTGCCACTTAATTGTGGTCAGGGAGAATGGCCAGTCGCGACCATGCGGAAAAGTCTGTAAAAATACCCATACCCTGACGGATCACAAAAGAAGACAGCACTGCGGGCAACGAACCTGTATCGTAACTGTCGTCGGCCAGGATGGCCAGCCTCGGCCTTGCGGGGTAGTTTGCAAGAGTGCTAAAGCCCTTTCGTCTCACAAAAGTAGTCTCCACAGAGGGCAACAAACCTGTCATTTAAAAGTGGTCGCAGAGGATGGTCAGCAGCGGCCATGTTGGACGGTCTGGAAAAATGCTCGAGCCTTAGATTATCACAAAAGAAAAGAACACACAGGACAACAAACCTGCGACGAATCAGTAGTTCGGCAGGATGGTCAGCAGAGGCCATGCGGAACGGTCTTAAACAATGCCCAATCCCTGACGGATCACAAAAGAAGACACCACGACAGGCAACAAACCTGTGACGTAGCTGTCTTCGGTCAGGATGGCCAGTCGCGGCCCTGCGGGGCAGTTAGCAAGAGTGCTAAAGCCCTGACGGATCACAAAAGAAGACAACACAGCAGGCAACGAACCTGCAACATAACAGAAGTCGGGGCAAATGGTCAGCAACGGCCATGCGGAAAGATCTTCAAGAATGCCATAACCCTGTTGGATCACAAAAAAAGACATCACACCGGGCAACAAACCTGTAACATAACAGTGGTCGGGGAGGATGGTCAGCCACAACCATGCAGAAAGGTCTGCAACAATAATCATGCTCTGACGGAACACAAGAGACGACAACACAGCAAACAACAAACCTGCAAAGTAACCGTCGTCGAGTTGAATGGTCAGCGGCGACCATGCGGGAAGGTCTTCAAAAATTCTTCAGCTCTGTCGCATCACAAAAGAAAAGAACACACAGAGCAACAAACCTGTAACTTAACCGTGATCGGGTTGAATGGCCAGCTGCTGCCATGCGCAAGGCTCTGCAAGAACGCTAAAGCACTGTCGGATCACAAAAGAATACATCGAAAACGCAAACCTGCTGCTGAGGGCCTGGACGATGACCTCAGTCATTAAGGAGGTAAAGTGAGTGAGTAACGACCTGCCTCCTGCCTTTCATCAGGTTTTACCCTGTGCAGCCTTTTATTTCTAACAGAAGATTTAAATGGAAAAACACACTAATTTTCTTGATCTATCCTTCCTCTCTGTTAACTAAAAGCAGGTCTAGAATTATTAGACTCTTACTCTTTGTTGCAATGCTTTTCCTGCTACTGTTTTTGTCTGTCATCTGTCAGGCCGAACCGTGGACAGAACGATTTACTATTGATCTTGAGCCGAGTACAGGATCTCAAAAGCAAAACTTTTTTATAAAGCGTAACCGTAATACATTGTCGGCCAGCCCATCAGACATTACCGAAGCAAACGGCTATGCAGGATCAGATTCACCACCCGATTATAGACAACACAAACACTTCAGTTACGGAGTAAAAACGAGCATCATTGAATCGACTTCATGGCAATGGCTCTACACCACAAATCTGCTGGTCGCTTACGAACTGGTCCTGAACATCAAAGACACTCCTCTAGATTCTAACCCTTATTCATGGTTACCTGTAGAAGTAGTTGTCGGTTGGCTTTTAAAAAGCTATTGGAACCCCGATTCACTGCTTTTCAACCCGATTGAACAACAGACGGCATCTATGTTGAAACAGGGAAGACAGCCATTTGCGACCATCAATACAATATTTGGTTCCGGACATAATCCGTCAAAATACCCGTCATCAGAATCATCCGGCCAGCAAGCCTCACAAGCCATTACCTGCCCTGCGGGCTACTTTACTCATCTTCTGCATTCTGACTCTGGCAATGGTAACGAAGGCCCTGAACAAGACTTACACACCTTAGATTTAAATTGTTTCGTCAACCCCTGTCATGGCGTTTGTCGATTGCGACCATCATCCTTTAGCGGAGGGCCCTATGAATGGACGCTGAATTCCGAAGAAACTTCGACAGACCACACAGAAGCAGCACCCGGACAAAGCACACATCCTCATTTGCCCTGTAGTTGCAGAAGTGGTTTTGATTCTTTAAACGTTACAGATTCCCGGCAAATCCCGCCTTTCGAAATATTGAATGAACTCGCTGCCAGTCAGTGCCAATATGCATCCTGCCAACCCTTTCAGCCTCAGACTCATCAGCCTGATGATGCAGGAGCGCCCGGGAATGTGACTGCCTCCCCTGATGATTTGATAGTAATCAACGGTTTACTCAATCTGCATAAACATTGCCCTCTCGAAGAAACCACAATCTCCTTTACCCGCATCCATTCCCCTCCTCCAGTGGGGACTTCAGAAACACAACAAACAACAGAGTCTTCACAACAGGGTCAGAACCAACCTCATTTTTACCGGAAAGACACAGTACAAACCACAATGCACAGAGGGCAACGAACCTGCGAGGTGACCATAGTCGGGAAGAATGGCCAACTGCGAGTCTGCGGGAAGGCCTTCAGGAATACTAAAAGCCTGTCGGCACACAAACGCAAATACCACACTGGACAAAAAACCTGTCACTTATTCGTGGTCGGGAAGAATCACCAGCCGCACCCTTGCGGGACAGTCTGCAAGAATGCTCAGGCTCTGACGGATCACAAAAGAAGACACCACACCGAGCAACAAACCTGTATCGTGACTATAATCGGTGAGAATGGCCAGCAGCGACTCTGCGGTAAGGTCTTGGAAAATGCCAGAGCCCTGTCAATGCACAAAAGCAAGTACCACACCGGGCAAAAAACCTGTAACGAAATTGTCGTCGGGCAGGATCGCCAGCCGCGGCCTTGCGGAGCGGTCTGCAAGAATCTCGTAGCCCTGTCGGCTCACAAAAGCAGGTTTCACAAAAAGCAACAAACCTGCCTTTTACCGGTGGCCGGGGGGGATGGTCAGCTGCAGCCTTGCGGGAGGGTCTGCATCAGTTATCAAGCCCTGAAGGATCACAAAAGAAGACACCACAGCGGGCAAAAAACCTGTGACGTAAACGTCGTTGAGCAGGACGGCCAACAGCGACCTTGCGGGAAAATCTACAAGAATGCCAAAGCCCTGTCGACTCACAAAAGCAGCATTCACAGGGAGCAAAAAGCCTGTCAATTAACAATGATCGGGGAGGGTGGTCAGCAGCGGCCATGCGGAAAGGTCTGCAAAAACCCTCAAGCACTGTTAAATCACAAAAGAACACAACACAGTGGGCAACAAACCTGCAGCACAACAGTCGTCGGGAAGGATGGTCAGCAGCGACCATGCGCAGAGGTCTGCAACAATGCCCAAGTCCTGTCCGAACACAAAAGAACACACCACACCGGGCAAAAAACCTGCGACGTAACCGTGGTCGAGGAGGATGGTCGGCAGTGGCCGTGCAGAAAGCTCTGCAAGAGTGCTAAAGCCCTGTCGGATCACAAAAGAACACATCGAAAACGCAAGCCTGTTGATGGGGGCCTGACGATGACCTCAGACATTAAGAAGGTAAAGTGAGTAAGTAACGATCTGACGCCAGCCCTTTCCTAAAATTTTGCCCTGTGAAACCTTTAACTTCTGACAGATGTTTTTTAATAAAAAACCACGCTAATTTTCGTGATCTATCCTTCCTCTCTGTAGACCAGAAGGCAAGGATAGAATTATTAAACACTTACTCTTTGCTGCAGTGCTGCTACTGCCATTGTCTGTCGTCTGTCAGGCAGAACCGTGGACAGGACTTTATACTGTTGAGCTTGAACAGAGCGGTAGTTTTCCAAACCAGAGATTTTCTATTAAACGTGACCGTCTGACACTGTCGGTCACTCCGCTAGACATTGTCGATACATGCGGCTACGAAGAATCAGCTTCGCTCTCTGACAATACACGACACAGACAAACCAACTACGGAGTAAAAGCGACCATTATCGGGTTAATTTCGTGGCAACGGCTCTACGCTAAGAACCTGCTGGTTGCATGTGAACTGATCCTGACCACCAAAGGCACTCTCCTGAACTCCAATTTTTATTCATGGTTACCTCTAGAATTGGTTGTCGGTTGGCTTTTAAAAAGCTATTGGAACCCCCATTCACCGCTGTTTAAGCCGATTGAACAACAGACGGGCCAGATTCGTACGTTTGCAGCCATCACTACAGCGTCTGATTCCGGAGATAGCCCATCACAATCAACATCAGAATCATCCGGCCAGCAGTCCTCACTGGCAAACGCCAGCCCTGCAGGTTCTTTTACCGGCTTCCTTTATTCTGATTCTGTCGGTGGTAATGGAGACCCTCAACAACACCAACATACATTGGGTTTAGATTGTTTCGTCTACCCCTGTAATGGCGTTTGTAGATTCCGACCATCATCCAATAGCAGAGAGCCCTCTGAATGGCTGCTGAATTCCGCAGAAAGTTTGACAGGCTTCGCAGGAATTTCCCCCAAACAAAGCTCATGCCCTCATTTGGTCAATGGATACTGCTTTAGTTGCGTGGGTCATTTTAATCCTGTAGACACTATAGATTCCCCGGGGCGGCTGCTTTTTGGAACGCTCAATGTCCGCCCTGAAATTCAACTCCAATGCTATTCTGGCGCACTATTGTCGGCGCATTACATTGATGGCAACACAGCCAATAGCTACAACTTTTTCGACGGGGTCGCCTCAGACGGGGTCGCCTCAGACGGGATCGCCCTGGACTCAATGGGTGCAGAGGCCACCTTTACAAATGCCACTACCGGGCCATTCAATAGTAAGTGGCTAATGCCAGGGAATGGCTGTCTTCCTCCCGGAGGAACGCCTCCCGGAGGCACTTCATATTGTCAAAAATCCCTGCCAGATCACAATAGCAGAGTTCACACCAGACAAAAAATCTGTGACCTGACTTTAGTCGGGGAGGATGGCCAGAAGCAGCCATGTGGGAGGATCTGCAAAAATAATGAAATCCTGTCAGATCACAAAAAAAGAGACCACACCGGGCAACAAGTCTGTTACGCGAGAATGGTCGGGAAAGATGGTAAGGAACGAGCATGCGGGTTAGTCTGCAAGAATGCCAAAGCCCTCTCAGATCACATAAGAAAAGATCACACTGGGCAAAAACTCTGTGACAAGACCTTGGTCGGAGAGAATGGCCTGCGAAGGCTATGCGGAGTAGTCTGCAAGAACACTAAATTCCTCTCGGATCACAATAGAAGATACCACAGCAGCCAAAAAGTCTGTGATATAAACGTGATCGGGGAAGATGGCCGTCTGCGGCCCTGCGGGAAAATCTGCAGGCATGCCAAAGGCCTGTCATCTCACAAAACCAGGCACCACTCCAGACAAAAAGCCTGTAATGCAACCGTGGTCGGGGAAGATAGCCAGCAGCGGCCATGCGGAAGGGTCTTCAAGAATGCTAAGACCCTGTCGGATCACAAAAGAAGTTACCACAGCGGGTTACAAACCTGTGGCGTAACCGAGATCGGGAAAGATGGTCAGCAGCAGCCTTGCGGGAGTGTCTGCATCAGTTACCAAGCCCTGAAGGATCATAAAAGAAGACACCACAGCGGGCAACAAACCTGTGACGTAAACGTCGTTGGGCAGGGTGGCCAACAGCGGCCTTGCGGGACAGTCTGCAAGAATGCTAAAGCCCTGTCGACTCACAAAAGCAGCATTCACAGGGAGCAACAAACCTGTCAATTAACAATGCTCGGGGAGGATGGTCAGCAGCGGCCATGCGGAAAGGTCTCTAAAAATCCTCAAGCACTGTTAAATCACAAGAGAACGCAACACAGCGGGCAACAAACCTGCAACATAACAGTGGTCGGGAAGGATGGTCAGCAGCGACCATGCGGAAAGGTCTGCAAAAATACTAAAGTCCTGTCGGAACACAGAAGAACACACCACTCCGGGCAAAAAACTTGCGACATAACTGTGGTCGGGGAGGATGGTCGGCAGCGACCGTGCAGTAAGCTCTGCAAGAGTGCTAAAGCCCTGTCGGATCACAAAAGAACACACCGAAAACGCAATCCTGTTGATGGAAGCCTGACGATGGCCTCAGACATCAATGAAGGTAAAGTGAGTAAGTAACGATCTGACTCCAGCCGTTTCATAAAATTTTGCCCTGTGAAAACTTTAACTTCTGACAGAAGTTTTTTAATAAAAAACCACGCTAATTTTCTTGATCTATCCTTCCTCTCTGTAGACCAGAAAGCAAGGATAGAATTATTAAACACTTACTCTTTGCTGCAGTGCTGCTACTGCCGTTGTCTGTCGTCTGTCAGGCAGAACCGTGGACAGGACGTTATACTGTTGAGCCTGAACAGAACGGTGGTTTTCCAAACCAGAGATTTTCTATTAAGCGTGACCGTCTGACACTGCCAGTCACTCCGTTAGACATTGTCGATACATGCGGACATGAAGCATCAGCTTCGCTCTCTGACAATAAACGACACAGACAAATCAACTACGGAGTAAAAACGACCATTATCGGGTCAATTTCATGGCAGCGGCTTTACGCTACAAACCTGCTGGTTGCATGTGAACTGATCCTGACCACCAAAGGCACTCTCCTGAACTCCAATTTTTATTCATGGTTACCTGTAGAATTGGTTGTCGTTTGGCTTTTAAAAAGCTACTGGTCCCCCCATTCACCGCTGTTTAAGCCGATTGAACGACAGACGGGCCAGATTCATACGTTTGCAGCCATCACTACTGCGCCTGATTCCGGAGATAGCCCATCACAATCAGCATCAGCCGACCAGCAGGCCCCACCGGCAAACGCCAGCCCTACAGGTTCTTTTACCGGCTTCCTTTATTCTGATTCTGCCGGTGGTAATGGAGACCCTCAACAACACCAACATACATTGGGTTTAGATTGTTTCGTCTCCCCCTGTAATGGCGTTTGTAGATACAGACTATCATACAGTAGCAGAGAGCCCTCTGGATGGCTGCTGAATTCCGTAGAAAGTTCGACAGGCTACGCAGGAATTTCCCCCAAACAAAGCTCATGCCCTCATTTAGCCAATGGATACTGCTTTGGTTGCGTGGGTCATTTTAATCCTGTAGATACTATAGATTCCCCGGGGCGCCTGCTTTTTGGTACGCTCAATGTCCGCCCTGAAATTCAACTCCAATGCTATTCTGGCGCACTATTGCTGGCGCATAGCATTGATGGCAACACAGCCAATAGCTACAACTTTTTCGACGGGGTCGCCCTGGACGGGGTCGCCTTAGATGGGGTTGCCCTGCACTCAATGAGTGCAGAGGCCACCTCTACAAATGCCACTACCGGGCCATTCAATAATGATTGGCCAATACCTGATAATAGCTGTTTTCCTCCCGGAGGATCGCCTCCCGGAGGATCGCCTCCCGGAGGAACTTCATATTGTCAAAAAGCCCTGCCAGATCACAAAAAAAAAGACAACACCGGGCAAACAATCTGTGACAAGACCTTGGTCGGGGAGAATGGCCTGCGACGGCTATGCGGAATAGTCTGCAAGAACGCTAAATTCCTGACGGATCACAATAGAAGATACCACAGCAGCCAAAAAGCCTGTGACGTAAACGTGATCGGGGAAGATGGCCGTCTGCGGCCATGCGGGAAAATCTGCAAGCATGCCAGAGGTCTGTCATCTCACAAAACCAGACAACACTCCGGACAAAAAACCTGCAGTGCATCAGTGGTCGGGGAAGATGGCCAGCATCGGCCATGCGGAATGGTCTGCAAGAATGCTCAGGCCCTGTCGGATCACAAAAGAAGATACCACAGCGGGTTACAAACCTGTAGCGCAATCGAGATCGGGGAAAATGGCCAAGCGCGGCTATGTGGAAAGGCCATCAAAAATCTTCAAGCCCTTGCGTATCACAAAAGAGTAAACCACACCGGGCAACAAACCTGCAACGTGACTCTGGTCGGGAAAGATGGTCGGCAACAGCTATGCGGCAAAGTCTGCAAGAATGCTAAGGTCCTGTCATCTCACAAAAACAGAGACCACTCCGGGCAAAAAACCTGTGGCGCGAAAGTGGTCGGCGAGGATGGCCTGCAACGATCATGCGGGATGGTCTGCAAGAGTACTAGAACTCTGTCAAATCACAAAAAAAGAATCCACGGCGGTCCAGAAACCTGTAGCGTGACCGTGGTCGGAGAGGATGAGGAACTGCGGCTATGTGGAAAGGTCTGCAATAGTGCTCAAGCGCTGACAGCACACAGAAGGATTCATCGAAAACGCAGGCCCGTTGATGAGGACCAGTAAATGGCTTCAATGAGTTTGATCTGGCACCCATACTTTCATGAAGCTCTGCCTGATGAAGACTCTGGCTTTTAACAGAGTTTTTAACCTGAGGTCTCTGGCAGAAAAACACACTTATTGTCTTGATCTATCCTTTTTCTCTCTATACCAGAATGCAAGGATAGAATTATTAAACACTCAATCTTTGTAATACCGCTGTTTCTGCTATTGTCATTGTCTCTCATCTGTCAGGCCAAACCGTTGACAAGACTTTTTATTGTCGAGTTTCAACATGATTCGGATTCTCCAAACCGGCACTTTTCTATAAAGCGTGCCCGACATGCATTGCCGGACGAACCGTCAGACATAACTGGCACTAATGGCTATAAAGGATCACCTTCGCCGCCTGATCACAAACGACATGACTCTTATGCTTGCAAGGTGAAAACGTCCATTATTAAGTCAATTTCGTGGCAATGGCTTTACGCCACTCACCTGCTGGTTGCGTACGAACTGACCGTGGCCACTAAAGAGACTCCTCCGGTCACCACTCCCTATTCATGGCTATCTGTAGAATTGATTATCACTGTTGGCTGGCTTTTAAAAAACTATTGGATCTCCGGTCCACCCCTGTTCAAGCCGTTCGAACAACATGAGGCAGCATCCATGCTGACAAAGGGGGATCAGGCATTTGCGATCATCACTATGATGCTCAACTCTGGAAATACCCCACAACAACACCAGCCACCAGAATCATTCAGCCAGCAAGACCCACAAGCCACCCCCCAATCTACTGGCTCTTTCAGAAACCCCTTTTATACCGACTCTGGCGGCAGTGACGGTGGCCCTCAGCAACAACTGCATACTTTGGGTTTAAACTGTTTCGTCTATCCCTGTAATGGCGTTTGCAAGTTCCGATCATCATTCAACAGCAGCGAGTCCGCTGAATGGCCTCTGAATTCAGCAGACAGTCCGACAGGCCAACAACTTTATTGTAATGTCCCAACACTCGGGGATTTGCCAATCAGCTCTGATGACTTGGTTATAGTCAATGCTTTACTCAATCTACGTGGTCTTGGTCTTATCGAAAAAACCGGTATGAACTGTGCACTTGTCACACAAACAACGGGGACTTCAGAGACGCAACAAACAACAGCGGGTTCATCCCAATGGGATACGGGCCTGCCTCATCTTTCCCGGGCAGAGACAATACAGACCACAGACGACAGCGCGAAACCAACCTGTGACGTGACCGTGGTCGAGAAAGATGGTCAAAAACGGCCATGCGGTAGGGTCTACAAGAATGCAAAATCCCTGTCGGCTCATAAAAGAAAAGGCCACCCGGGGCAACGAACCTGCGCCATTAGCATGATTGGGAAAGATGGTCAGCAGCAGTCATGCGCGACGATTTGCAGCAATGTTCAAGCTCTGGTGTCTCATAAAAGCAGATGCCACTCCGGGCAGCAAACCTGTGATGTAAAAGTCATCGGAAGGGGTAGCCAAAAGCAGCCATGCGGACGGGTTTGCAAGAGTCCCAGAACACTCTTGGGTCAGAGACATAAATTGCACAGCAGGCAAAAAACCTGCGTTGTGACCGTAACCGGGGAGGATGGTCAGCAGCGGCCATGCGGGACGATCTGCAAGAACTCTCAAGCCCTTTCGAATCACAAAAGAAGAAGTCACACCGGGCAACAAACCTGTGATATATCCGTGGTTGGAGAGGATGGTCAGCGGCAGCCATGCGGGACGATCTGTGGCAATGTTCAGGCTCTGGCGTCTCATAAAAGTAGATACCATACCGGGCTACGAACCTGTGACATCTCCGTTGCCGGAGAGGATGGCCAGCCGCGGCCATGCGGAAAGGTCTGCAACAATTCTAAAGCCCTGTCGGACCACAAAAGAAGACAACATACCAAACAACAAACCTGTGACGTAAAAATAGTCGCAAAGGATGGCCAGCTGCGGCCATGCGGAACGGTCTGCAAGAGTGCCAGAACTCTGTCGGATCACAGACAAAGAGTGCACCGCGAACAAAAAAACTGTGGTGCAAAAGTAGCCGCTATGATTGGCCAGCCAAGGCCATGCGGAAGGGTCTGCATCAGTGCCAGAGCCCTGACGGATCACAAAAGAGTACACCGAAAACGCAAGTCCGGTGACGCGGACACGGAAGATGACCTCAGCCCTCAGAGAGCCAAAGTGAATAAGTAACAAATTGAACAAGAAACAATCTGGATCTGCTCTGACACCCGTCCTTTCGTGAGGGTTAACGACTTTAGCGGAGCGATACGGGACAACCAAAAGACATTGATCGCCTTAAAGAATATCCGACGCTATACATATACTCGCCGGATAGCCCGTAATCATGCTCTTCTGATCCATCAGATGATGCAGAGGCGCCTCAAAGGTTTTTGATAGAAAGTTTTTAATAAAAAAACACACTTATTTTCTTGATCTATCCTTCCTTTCTGTAAACCAGAACGCAAGGATAGAATTATTAAACTCTCATTCTTTGCAGCACGGCTGTCGCTGGTATTATTTTTTTCTTTCCTCTCTCAGGCTGAATCATGGAGAGAGTATTTTATTGTTGAGATTGGACAGGATACAGACTCTCCAAACCAAAGTTTTTCTACAGATCCCAATCGTCGCACAGTGTTGCCTGCCCGGTCAGACATTGTTCATACGAACCTCTATGAAGAATCAAATTCGCCGCCCGATAACAAACGACATATACCAAACGGCTATGGGATTAAAACAACCCTGATTGAGTCGGTTTCGTGGCAATGGCTTTACACCACTCATCTGCTGATTGCTTACGAACTGGTTCTGACAAGGAAAAACGCTCCTTTGAGCTACAACTCCTATTCATGGCTGTCTCTAGAAGTGGCTGCCGGCTGGCTTTTGAAAAGCTATTGGAATCCGGACTCATTGCTGTTTAACCCAGTTAAACAGCAGACGGCATCTATAGTGAAGGGGGATCACTCGTTTGAAAACTTTACCATGATGTTTGGCTCTGGACAGAACGCACAACAATACCAGCCATCAGCATTAATCAGTCAGCAGGTCCCGCAAACTACACACTCTTTATGCGCTTTCAGTAGCCTCCTGTCTGATGAATCTTGTAGCGGTAACGGAGGGCCTCATCAACACTCACATACTTTGGGGTTAAATTGTTTCGTCTATCCCTGTAATGACATTTGCAGATCCCGACCACCATTCGATAACAGAGAGCCAGCTGAATGGCCGCTGAATTCCATAGGAGATTCGACAGGCCAGACTGGAGTATACCCCGAACAAAGTTCATGCCCCTATTTGACCAGTTATGAACACCGCCTTTGTTTCATAGACCATCATGATCTTCCAAACGCTACAGATTCCAGAGAGAACTCGCTTTTCGAATCATTGAGTGATCACCCTGACATTCAACACTTTTGGAATTCAGATCAAGTATTTCAGCCATATCCCTGTTACATTAATGATCCATCTGATCTACAGCATCATCCTGAAGAAGCAGGGATTTCCTATACGCATATCCGCTTCTCCCCATCAACGGAGACTTCAGAAATACAACAAATAACAGAATCATCGTAATTGAGTCAAAGCCAGCCTTATCTTTTCCAGACAGGCACAATTCAAGCCCCGGAATTAACTGATGATGGCATATTCCGAAAGACACTTTACCAACAAGCCCTGTCGGATGACAAAAGTAAAGCCTATATCGGACAAAAAGTCTGCGACATAACATTAGTCGTTGAGGACGGCCAGTCACAGCCATGTGGGGTCGTCTGCAGGAGTGCTCAAGTCCTGTGGTATCACAAAAAAAAGACCACACCGGGCACAAAGCCTGTAAAGTAACCGTGGTTGGGAAGGATGGCCAGCGGCGACCATGAGAGAAAATCTGCAAGAATGACCAACTTCTGTCGAGTCACAAAAACAAAGTCCATACCGGGCGACAGAGCTGCCACGTGATTGTGATCGGAAAGGATGACCAGCCACGACCATGTGGAATAGCCTGTAAAAGTGCTGCAGCTCTGACGACTCACAAAAGAAAACATCGAAAACGCAAGTCTGTTGATGTGTGCCAGATCGATGATCTCAGTCCTTAAAGAGGTAAAAATGCATAAGTAACGATCTGCTTCCAGTCTTTTCACGGTATTTTCCCGGTAAAGACTTTGGTTTTTAACAGAGGGCTTTTAATAGATATAAAATCACACTGACTTTCATGATCTATCCTTCCTCTCTGTAAGCCGGAACCCAGGGATAGAATTATTCAACACACACTTTCAACAACATTGCTGTTTCTGGAGTTGTCGTTTTCTGTCATCTGTCATGCCGAACAGCGGACAGAGCATTCTACTGTCGAGCTTCAACAGATAGCAGCTTCCCCAAAACAGAGCCCTTCCATGAGGCAGGATCGAAATACGTTGCCGGGCAAACCGTCAGATATTGCCGACACATTTGGTTATAAAAGATCCAGTTCGCCGCTTGATAACAAACGACACAAAAATTACGGTTTGACCATTATTGAATCGATTTCGTGGCAATGGCTTTACGCCTCCCATCTGCTGGTTACACACGAGCTGATCCTGACGACAAAAAACGCAGCTTTTAGCTACACCCCTTATTCATGGGTGCCTGTGGGAGTGGTTGTCGCTGTCGGTTGGCTTTTAGAAAGCTATTGGAACCGCAATTCACCTTCATTTAATAGCCCAATTGCACAACAGACAGCACTTATGTTGACACAGGGGAGTCATCAGTTTGCGATTATCACTATGATGTTTGGCAACGGACATAACCAGCAGCAAAACCGGCCATCAGAATCATCAGGCCAGCAAGCCAGTGGAGCCCTCTCCCATCCAGCAGGCTCTTTCGCCAGGCCACTCTATATTCGCCCTGGTGGCGACAATGGACCCCCTCAACAACACATACATACTTTAGGTTTAAATTGTTTCGTCTATCCCTGTCATGGCGTTTGTCAATTCCGACTATCATTGGATACAAAGGATAGTGGAACATTGAGTTTCTTTAAAAGTTCGACAGACCACACTGAAGCACCTCCCGGACAAAGCTCATGCCACAATATAGCGGATGGTTATTGCCTTCCTTGCATGGTTCTTTTTCATCCTGTATACGCTGGAGGCTACCAACAAGAGTCGCTTCTCGGACCAATGCATGCTTATTCTGGCTATCTTCTACTCCCATTTCATCCTGGCCCACTGTCTAAGCCGCAGGCCTATGGTATCGGTGGCAACCCGAGAGGCGGGGTCGCTATAGACGAAGTCGCTCTGGATCCAGTGAGCGCAAGATCTGTCAATACAACAGGCTCTGCCGGTCCACTCAATCATGAAGGGCCAATACCCGGGAATTTGAATTTAAACACTGATGATTTTATGGACATTATTGAAGCATATGATCTACAGAATCTTCTCGAAGAAACCGGGATTTCCTTTACATATGATCAAGCAAGCAGGGTTCAAGCATCGGTAGCACCTGATAATGTCATTTCTAAAACGACAGAGTGCCAACAAACCTTGTCAGATAAAGAAACCCGGAAATTAACCTGTGATGTGACAGTCATTGAGGAGGATGACCAGCAACGGCCATGCGGAAAGGCCTGCAATAGCGCTAAAGCCCTATATCGTCACAAAAGAAGAGCCCATACCGGTCAACAAACCTGTGACGTAGCCCTGGTCGGGGAGAATGGCAGGCCGCAGCTATGCGGATCAGTCTGCAAGAATGTCGTAGCCCTGTCAGAGCATAAAAGAAGATACCACAACGGACAAAAAATCTGTGACCTGACCGCGATTTTAGAGAATGGTCGGCGGCGGCCATGCGGAAAGGCCTTTCAGAATGCACGATTTCTGTCGGATCACAAAAGAAAAGTTCACATGACGCAAAAAACCTGCCACATGATAGTGATTGAAGAGGATGGTCAGCAGCGGCCATGCGGAAGGGTCTACAAAAATGCCAACTCCCTGTCGAATCACAGGCAAAGAGAGCATAACGGGCAAAAAACCTGTAACTCTCTGGTGGTTGGAAAGGATGGTAAGCTTAGGCGATGCGGGACGGTCTACAAGAATTCTAAAACCCTGTCGGATCACAGAAAAAAGCATCGAGAACGCTAAGAGGCTACTGATGTATACCGGTACAATGACCTTAGTTCGTAAGTTCTATAAGTAATGACCCGACCAGACACCCGCTCTTTCAGCAGTTTTTGCCTAGTGCAATCTTTGACTTTTAATTAAAAGTTTTTGACAGAAAAACACACTGACTTTCTTGATCTATCCTTCCTTTCTGTAAACAAAATGCAAGGATAGAATTATTAAATTCTCACTCTTTGCCACATCGCTGTTGCTATTGCAAATGCCGTCCCTGTCTGTCATCTGTCAGGACGAGCCGTGGACAGAACGTTTTATTGTCGAGCTTGTAGAGGACGCAGGTTCTCCAAACCAAAGTTTTTCTGTATGGCAAGACCGGCAAATATTACCGGGCAACCTGTCAGACATTGCCGAGACAAACGGCTATTCAGGATCCTTTTCGATGCCTGATGACAGACGACACAGACCTCTCAGTTACGGAGAAAAAACGCCCCTCATTGAGTCGACTTCATGGCAATGGCTTTATGCCACTCGCCTTCTGGTTAGTTACGAACTGTTCCTGACAACCAGAGATTCCTATCCCAACTTCCACCCTTATTCATGGCTACCGGCCGAGGCATCTATCGCTGTCGGTTGGCTTTTAAAAAACTACTGGAACCCGGATTCACCACTGTTTAACCTGATTGAGCAACAGACGGCATCTATTTTGACACAAGGGGATTACCTGTTTGCAATCACCACTATGATGCCTGACTCCGGAAATGAACAACAAGGCCAGCCATCTGAATCATCCTGCCAGCAAGCCCCAAAAACCACCACCTACCCTGCAGACCCTTTTACCACACCACAGCATCCTGGCTCAGGAGACGGCAACAGAGATCCTCAACAATACTCACATACTTTGGGTTTAAATTGTTTCTTACACCCCTGTCATGGTGTTTGCTGGTTCCGACCATCTTCCGAAAATACACACTCAATGAGTACGGGGGCAACAACTAATGATCAATCCGGGTCACTCAATGATGATGTGCCGATGTTCAGGCATTTTCCTATCACCCCTGATGACTGGGATATAGTCAACGGATTACTCAATCTACGTGGTCATAGTATTCTCGAAGATACCGGGGCTTCCTGTCCCCATACCAATGTCCCGCCCCAATTGGAGACTTTAAAAACACAACAAACAAAAGGATCATCACAAGGGGTTTCAGGCCCACCTCATCTTTCCCAGTCAGGCGCAATAAAAGCCACAGGCTCCAGTTCGCAACCAACCATTGAAGAGAGTATGGTCGGGGAAAATGATCAAAAGCGACCATGCATAAAGGTCCTTAACGATACCAAAGCTCTGTCGGATCACAAAAGCAGAGACCCCACAGAACAACAAACCTGTACCGTGACCGTGATGGGGGAAGATGGCCAGAAGCAGCCATGTGGAACAGTCTGCAAAAATATTAAAGCCTTGAAGGGTCACAAAAGAAGAAACCACACCGGGCAACAGACTTGCAACATATCAGTGGTCGAGCAGGATGGTCTGCAGTGGCCTTGCGGAAAGGTCTGCAACAATTCTCAAGGCCTGAAGGATCACAAAATAAGACACCATAGCGTGCAACGTATCTGTAGCACTACCATAATCGCGGAGAATGGCCAACAGCGACCATGCGGGAAGGCCTGCAACAATGCTCAAGCCCTGAAAGATCACAAAAGAAGACAACACTGCTCACAAAAATACTGCGACGTAACCGTCGTCGGGCAGGATGGCCTGCCACGGTCTTGCGGGGCAGTCTTCAAGAATTCTGGATCACTGTCATGTCATAAAAACAGGATCCACAGTGGGCAACAAACCTGTGACGTGACTGTGGTCAAAGAGAATGGCCACCAGCAGTCATGCGGGAGGGTATGCAAAAATGCTCAAGCCCTGCTGAATCACAAAAGAAGCAAACACACCAGGCAACAAATCTGTCACACGAGAGTGGTCAAGGAAGATGGCCAGCAGTGGCCATGCGGGAAAGTTTTCAGGAGTGCTCAAGCCCTGTCAACTCACAAAAGCAGAATCCATAGCGGGCAACAAACCTGTGACGCAAGATTGGTCAAGGAAGATGGCGAGCAGCGACCATGCGGGACGGTCTGTAAGAGTAAGCAGGCCCTCTCGGACCACAAAAGAAAAAACCACATCGGGAAACAAACCTGCAATGTAGCAGTGGTCGGGAAGAGTGGTCAGAAGCGGCCATGTGGGACGGTCTGCAAGAATGCTCGAAACCTGTTGGATCACAAAAGAGTGCATCGAAAACGCAAGCATGACGATGACTAAATCCGGCCAACTATTTAATAGAGACAGACATAATCTGGATGGCAATCCAGCCAATAACTGCAACTCTGTATGCGAGGTCGCCTCAGACGGAGTCGCCAAAGACTTAATGACCATGAGTGCAGAGGCATCCTATGCAACTGCCCCCGCCGGGCAATCAGGCTGTGACATATCCGTGGTCGGGAAGGATGGTCAGTCTCAACCATGGGGGAAACTCTGCAAGAATGCTCAAGCCCTGATGAACCAAAAAAGAAAACATCGAGACCCTAAGCCTGTTGATGTGGAATCAGGACGATGACTGAATTTGAATGCAAGGACAGAGTGATTAAACTCTTTATCTTTGCTGCACCGCTGTTGCTAATTCTGTCTTTGTCTTTCATCTGCAAGGCCGAACCGTCGACAAGACATTTTGTTGTCGAGCTTGATAAGAATACAGGTTCTCCAAAGCAGAGCTTTTCAGTAAAACCTGACCGGCGCACTCTGCCCTGCAACCCATCTGATATGGCCAACACAGAATCCGATTCACCACCTGATGAGAAACCACACGGACTTAGCGGTTTCGCCTTAAGAACGACCCTTATTGGGTCGATTACGTGGCAATGGCTATACGCTACTAACTTGCTGGTTGGTTATGAACTGATCCTGACCATCAAAGACGCTCCTCTAAGCGCTACCCATTTTTCATGGATACCTGTAGAAGTGGTTATCGCTGTCGGTTGGCTTTTAAACAGCTGCTGGACACCTGCTTTAACGCCGTTTAACCCGATTGAAAAGCAAGAGCTGCTTCAGGATCAGTCCTTTGCGATCACCAATGTGATGTTTGGCTCTGGATATAATCAACAGGAATACCAGCCATCAAAATCATCCGGACAGAAACCCCCAAAGACAACTACCCACTTCACAGGCTCTTACACCAGCCCCCTGAATACCGACTATGGCAGCGGAAACAGAGGACCTCAACAACACTTACATACATTGGGTTTAAATTGTTTCGTCTATCCCTGTCATGGCACCTGTAAACTACGACAGTCATCCGGCAGCAGCGGACCCAGTGGATATCCACCCAATTTCGTAGAAAGTTCGACAGGGCACACAGAAGCAAAATTAAAACCAGACTCATGCCCCCATTTGACTGATAGATACTGCTTTAGTTGTGTAGACTATTCTGATCCTCTAAACGCTGCAGATTCCAACCATAAACTGCCTTTCGAAACAGATCCGCCTACCATTCAAGTCCAGCACCATGCTGACCCGTTTCTTGCACGACAAACAGCGTATAAAATTGATGAAAATTCTGCCAATACCTGTAATTCTGTCGACGAGATCGTCACAGACCCGGTGAATGTATTAGCAGCCTGTACTACTGAACCTGCCAGGCAATTTAGCTGTGTCGAAACTGTGTTCGGGAAAGATGGCCAGCCGAAACCATGCGGGTTGGTCTGCAAGAGTGCTCAGGCCTTGTCAAGACACAAAAGAAGCATCCACAGTGGACAAAAAACCTGTGACTTGACAGTGGTTGGTAAAGATGGCCAGCGGCAACCTTGCGGAAAAGTCTGCAAGAACACTCAATCTCTGTCGTCTCATAAAAGCAGAATCCACAGCGGGCAAAAAACCTGTGACGTAATAATGGTCGGTGAGAATGGCCAGCTTCGAACATGCAAAACAGTCTGCAAGAACGCTCAATCTATATCATCACACAAAATCATATATCACTCCGAACAGCAAATCTGTGAAATAACAGTGGTCTCAGACGCTGGCTATAAGCGGCCATGCGGCTCGGTCTGGAAAAATGCTCATGCCCTGAACCAACACAAAAAAAGAAAGCATACTGGGCAAAGAATCTGTGAGGTGAGCGTGGTCGGGGCGGATGGCCTGCCAGGACCATGCAGGACGATCTGCAAGAACCACAAAGCCCTCACGGATCATAAAAGATGCGCCCACAGCGGACAAAAAATTTGCGACTTCACCATGGCCGGGGAAGATGGCCAGCCACGGCCATGCGGGATGGTCTGCAAGAGTGCCAAAGCCTTGTCTGATCACAAAAGAAGAAATCACAGCGGGCAACAAATCTGTGACGTAACGCTGGTCGGGGAGGATGGCCTGCCGCAGCTATGCGGGAATGTCTGCACGAGCTCCAGAGCTCTGGGGGATCACAAAAGAAGACAGCACTCAGGGCGACAAATTTGTAAAATAATCGTAGTCGGCGAGGATGGCCAACAGCGACCATGCGGAAAGTTTTGCAAGAGTACTCAACACCTGACTGAGCACAAAAGAAGAGAGCACTCAGGGCAACAAACTTGCAACATACCCGTGACCGGAGAAGATGGTCAGCTGCGACCATGCCGGATGGTCTGCAAGAGTGCTACATCTCTGTCAGATCACAAAAAAAAACATCGAAAACGCAAGCCTGTTGATATGAACAAGAACGATAAACTTAACCCTCAAACAAGCAAGTTCTCAAAAAAGCAAATTGAATAAATAATGGCCTGATCCGATAACTGTTCTTTCAAGAGGTTTTGACCGATGCTGCCATTGGTTTTAACAAAAATTTTTTGACAAAAAAACAGGCTTTTTCACTGCCCCTCTTTATTCTGACTCTGACAAGACCTTGATTGGGGTGGATGAACAGCCACGTCGATGCACAAAGGTCTGCCCAGAGCAAGCTTTGGCTATTAACTAAAGGTCTTTATCAGACAAACACACCTAATTTTTTGATCTATCCTTTCTCTCTGTAGGCAGCAACTCAGGGACAAGATTATTAAACACTCATTCCTTTCAGCAACTCTGTTGGTGCTACCATTTTTGTCTTTCATCTGTCAGGCCGAGACATGGACAAATTCTTTTGTTGTCGCGCTTGAGCAGGATAAAGGTTCTCCAAATCTGAGCTTCTCTATAAAGCGTGACCCGCGCGCATTGCCCGGCAATCCGCCAGAAACAGTCGACACAAATAGCCATGTAGGGCCAACCTTTGCGACTAATAAAAAACGACACATATCGGGCAGTTACAGCTTAGCAACGACTCTTATTGAGTCGATCTCATGGCAGTTGCTTTACGTCACTAACCTGCTGTTTGCTTACGAACTGATCCTGACCACCAGAGACCCCCCTATAAGCGCTACCCCTTATTCATGGCTTCCAGCCGAAGTGCTGGTCATTGTTGGTTGGCTTTTGAAAAGCTACTGGAACCCTGATTCACTGCTATTAAATACGACTGAGCAACAGGAGACGAGTCAGGATAGCCCGTTTTCGAGCATCATTATGATGGTTGTTCCTGATCCTGAACAAGGCCAACAACAACGCCATTCATCAGGATCATCCGGTCATAGATCCTCAGGGACAAGCCACTATCATACAGGCTCTTCCTATAGCCCACCGCCTTCTGGCTCTGGCGATGGCAACGGAGGTTATCAGCAAAACCAACATACACTGGGATTAAATTGTCTGGTCTGTAATGGCATTTGCCGCTTGCGACCATTATCCGACAGCAGGATGCGCGCTGAATGGACAATGGATTCACCAGAACGTTCGACAGGCAACACAGTATTTAATGACCTGTCTGACGTTCAACTTCAAGTTACTTCTGAACAGCCGTTTCAGGAGCACTACATTGACTCCCTCCCTTTTGTCGGGGTCGCCTCAGACGGGGTCGCCTCGGGCTCAGTGATTACAGGGGCGGCCTATAACGAGATACCCAATCGTGAAGTACCAGCGCCCTGGAATTTGCCTTCCAGCAATGATTTTACTGGCATTGACGGGCAAATTGACCTTCAGAATCCTCACGAACAAGACGAGTTTTTCATTAACCTTTCCCATTCAGAGACACAACAAACAACCACTGAATCATTCCATTCGAATCGCAACCAAACTAATGTTTCCCAGACAGGAGCAACACAATATATAAACGACAAAAGTATATCAACTTGTAACATAATAGTGGTAGGAGAGGATCGTCAGTCACGGCCATGCGGGGAGGTCTTTCATAGTGCCAAGGCCCTGTCGCTTCACAAAAACAGATACCACACCGGGGAACAAACCTGTGACGTAAACGTGGTCGAAGAGGGTGGCAGGTCACAGCCATGCGGAAGAGTCTTCAAGAGTGCCGAATCATTGTTGTCTCACAAAAGCAGATTCCACAGCGGAAATAAAACCTGTAACGTGATCGTGGTTAGTGATGGCCGGTCTCGACCATGCGGGAAGATCTGCAAGAGTGATCAAGCCCTGTTTGATCACCAGAGAGAGCACCGAAAACGCACGCATGACGATGTGGATAAGAACAATGACTTTCCCTGAACTGACACCCGCTCCTGCATGAGGTTTTGTCTGGTGCAACCTTTGGTTTTGAACACTAGAATGCAAGGGTGGAATTATTAAACACTCTCTCATTGCGATACCGCTGTTGCTGTTACTGTCAGTCATCTGTCAAGCAAAACCGTTGACAAGTTGCTTCATTGTCGAGCATGAACGGGATGTCGGCCCCCTAAACCGGAGCTTTTCTGTAAAACTTGAGCTGAATACATTGTCAGGCAACCCGTCAGATGTTAGCGACCCAGATGACTATACGGAATCAGCTGTGCCGCCTGATGAAAGACGACACAAACCTGTCAATGCCAGGGTAAAATCAACCATCATCGAGTCGGGTTCCTGGCAGTGGCTTTACGCCACTCATCTGCTGCTTGCCTTCGAACTGATCATGACCACCAAAGCCCACCCTCTTGGCTCGAGCCTCTATTCGTGGTTACCTGATGGGGGGCTTGTTGCTTTCGGTTGGCTTTTAAAAAACTACTGGAGCCCCGGTACACAGCTGTTTAGCCTGCCTGAATTACAGGCGGCATCTATGTTGACACGGGGAGATCAGCCGTTTGCTGCGATTACTACAATGTATGGCTCTGCACAGAACGAAAATCAATGCCAGTCATCAGAATCATCCAACCAGCAAAACCCACGAGTCACCACCCAACCTGGATACTCTTTTATCAGTCCTCTTTATTCTGATTCTGGCGGCAGTAACAGAGACCCTCAACAAGACCGACATACTCTGAGTTTAAATTGTTTCGTTTATCCCTGTCATGGTGTCTGCAGACTTCGGCCATCACCCGATAATGCATATTCAATGAATGCATGGGCAACAACTACTGAGTATACCGGGCCACTCATTTATTGCGAGCCAATGCTCGGGCATTTTGTTGCCATCAATTCAATGAGTGCAGGGGAAGCAACTACTGAGCATACCGGGCCACCCATTTATTACGGGCCAATGCTCAGGCATCTGGCTGCCACCCATTCAATGAGTACGGGTGCAACAACTACCGAGCATGTCAGGCCACTCATTTATTACGAGCCAATGTTCAGGTATCTCCTTGCCACCAATGACGATTTGGTTATAGCTGATCGGTTTACCAATCTGGATGGTCGTAGTCCCCCGGAAGACACCAGAATTTCCTTTAGGCACCCCCATTTCACGTTCCCAACGGGGACTTCAGAAACACAACAAACAATGACAGGATCATCCCGATTGAGTCAAAGCACACCTCACCTTTCCCGGACACTTACAGTACAAGCCACAAACCAAAGCGAACAACGAAAATGTGGCGTAACAGTGGTCAGGAATGGCCAACAAAGGCCATGCGGGAAAGCCTGCAAGAATATTCGAACCCTGTCATATCACATTAGAAGAAACCACAGCGGGCAACAAACCTGTAAAGCAACTATGGGCGGGAAGGATGGTCAGGAACAACTATGTGGAAAGGTCTGCAAAAATATCAAAGCCCTATCGGATCACAAAAGAATCGTCCACAGCGAGAAAAAAACCTGTGACGTAACATTAGTCGGGGAAGATGGTCAGCCGCGGCCATGCGGGTTGCTTTGCAAGAATGCTCAATCTCTGTCGTCTCATATAAGCAGATACCACAGCGGGCAAAAAACCTGTGACGTGACCGTGGTCGGGGAGAATGGTCAGCCGCGGCCATGCGGAAAGATCTGCAGGAATGCTGGAAGTCTGGCGGCCCACAAAAGCGGACAGCACACTGGGCGTAGGATATGCGGCGTGATCATGATCGGTGAGGATGGTCAGCAGAGGCCATGCGGGACACTCTGTAAAAGTTCTGGAGCTCTGTCAGCTCACAAAACAAAAGTCCACAGCGGGCAAAAAACCTGTCGCGTGACCGTGGTCGGGGAGGATGGCCAGCGGCAACCATGTGGGACAGTTTGCAAGAATTCTCAAGCCATGTCGAATCACAGAAGAACACATCGAAAACGCAAGCCTGTTGATTTGGATAAGGATGGTGACCCCAGCCCTTAGGTCTTTAGAACCAGCTGGATCTGTTCAGGCGTCGTTTAGGTGCCCTGTTCTGCCTGTTCCCTCTCTTCACTGTCCAGCTCAGACGCCAGCCGATAATCATCACGCCCGCTTTTCTTGGCCACATACATGGCCTGATCGGCAGCCTTTAGCAAAGCTTCGGCGTCGGAGCCGGTATCTTCAGACGTTGCAATTCCGATGCTGGTGCCTACATGCCTGGCCTCGCCATCAAGATCATGGGGCTCACGGATTGTGATGAGAATTTTCTCTGCAATCAGTTTGGCATCCGAAGCTTCCGCCACATCATCCAGAATAATGGCAAATTCGTCCCCGCCCAGTCTTGCCACCAGATCACCTTCACGGACACACTCCAGCAACCTTTGCGAAACACTTTTCAGCAAAAGGTCACCCGCATCGTGTCCGAGGGTATCGTTGATTTCCTTGAAGTGATCCAGATCAAGATACATGACAGCGGTGCTCTTATTCCGCCTTTGACTCCTGGCCAATGAAGTCCCCAGAAATTCCTTGAACAGTGTCCTGTTGGCCAGCCCTGTCAAACTGTCGTATTTCGCCATCAGCAACAGCTGATTTTCCAGTTTTTTACGCTCGGTGATGTCCTGAAATAATAGAACGCAACCCTGCACTTTCTGTCTTTCATTAACAATAGCCGCCATATTGTATTCAGCGGCAAAGCTGCTTCCGGAAAGCGTCCACAGTTGTCTCTCGGATGTTTGAAAGACGCCTCCACCGACCATAGTACTCTCACGTATCTCAGACTCTTGCCACTTTTCCAGAGCTTCTTCCCCTTGAGCGTCGTAGATAAACTGACTGATGTGTTTTCCCAGCAGATTTTCTTCTGTTCCCTCAAGCATGGCGCAGGCGGTTGGATTAATGAAGGAGATCCTGCCATCGGGATCAAGACCGGCAATTCCTTCACCGGCATTATCTAACAGCAGCTTGTTCTTGCGACTGATCCAGCGAAGCTCCCTGGAGACCTGCTCAAGTTCAATCCGCTGTTCTTCCAACTGCAGAAATACCTTAACCTTACCCAACAGGATATCCGGATTGATCGGTTTTGGCAGATAATCAACCGCACCCGCCTGATAACCTTTATTGATATAGGCCTGATCCTTGTTAATGGCGGTCACAAAAATGATAGGAATACTGGCTGTCTGCTTATTGCTGTGCAGCAAAGTTGCCGTCTCAAAACCATCCATGCCCGGCATCTGCACATCCAGAAGGATTACCGCAAAATGATGGTGAAGAACTTCTGACAAAGCCGCTTCACCAGAGTCCACTTTATGGATCTCGGCCCCCAACGGCTTTAGAAGCTTGTTCATGGCCAGCAGATTCTCAGGACGATCATCCACGACCAGAATTTTAACTCTTGGCTTGTCATCCATGACAGCCCTCCTGACTCAGTCAAGTCTCAGGTTTGAAATTCTCGGCTTTTAAACAGATTGCAATATCACCCAAGTCCAGCACATGGTCTACACAACCGGTTGCAATAGCTGACCTGGGCATGACCGGCATATCGGCTGTTTCCGGATTCTGGGCAATAGTTATTCCGCCGGCCTGTTTAACTGCCCTGATACCCTCTGCACCATCTCTATTGGCACCGGTTAATACGACACCCAGCACCTGTGCAGCAAAAGAATCGGCAGCGGATTGAAAGAGGACATCCACCGACGGTCTGGAATGACAGACGGGTTCATCCATGTTCAAACTCAAGGTTTCCCTGTCCTCAATCTGCAAGTGGTAACCACCGGGAGCCAGATAAACATGATTGTCGGTCATCTTCTGCTTGTCATAAGCAATACTGACGGCCAGTGGTGATGTTTTGCCCAGAACGTTTAATAAACCCTCTTCATCACCTGATGCCAGGTGTTTAGTAACAACAATGGGGTAAGAAAAATGGCTTCCCAGCTCCCGGAGCAGGGATTCCAGTGCCGCAAGCCCTCCGGCAGAGGCTCCGATCACCACAACCCCGTCGCTCATCAGATACTCTTCCTGTAGATACGCTGGTCTCGATCCGTTACTTCCAGCTGATTACCGATGGAACTGAAGAGAATATTTTCCCGTTTGCCAACACAGAGCACGCCTCTGGAACACAGGCTGTCAAACAGCAGTTGCAGTACCCGATCCTGAAGCTCCTGATTAAAATAAATGAGTACATTTCGACAGAGAATCAGGTTCATTTCTCCGAATACACCATCCGTCACCAGATTATGATTAGCAAAGGTAATATGCTCAGCCAGTCGTCCATTGAACTTCACAGAGTCATATCCTCTGTGACAGTAATCTGATAACTCTTTCTTGCCCCCTGCCTTCTGGTAGTTCTCTTCATAGAGGGCCATCTCTTTTTCGGGATAGATACCGGTTTTGGCATGACGCAATGCCTGATCGTTAAAGTCTGTGGCGTAGATCTGACTGCGCTCCAGCAGACCCTCTTCATCGAGGAGAATAGCCATGGAGTATGCTTCCTGCCCACTGGCGCAGCCTGCATGCCAGACTTTGATAAACGGGTAGGTCTTCAGAATCGGGACTATGTTTTCCCTCAGAGACTTGAAGAAATCAGGGTTCCGGAACATCTCTGTCACGACCACTGACATATCTTTAACAAAAGCGGCGAAAGCAGATTCATCATGAAGAAACAGTGGAATCAAGTCACTGATGTGCTGAACACCCGACATCTTCATGTGCCTTCTGACACGACGCATTAAGGATGCCCTGGCATAGCTGCCAAACTGATAACCATACTTTTCCTGAACAGCGCTTAGCAGTAGTTTCAGTTCAAAATCCTGATCCGAATCCCCGGGTTCTGTCATTTAAATAACCAGACCTTCATCATTTCAGTCAGCTTGTCGATATTCACTGGCTTGGTCATATAATCATTGGCTCCTGCTTCTATGCACTTTGCCTTATCATCGGACATGGCCTTGGCTGTCAGTGCAATGACTGGCATATTCTTAAGCCGGTCAATTTCACGCATTCTGGTCATGGCTTCATAGCCATCCATCACCGGCATCATGATGTCCATCAGCACCAGCTCAATACCGTCTTCTTCATCAAGTTTGTCGAGGGCATTTTGTCCATTGTCAGCAATGACCACTTCCAGCCCCAGCCCCTGCAAACCCTTGGACAATGCAAAGGTATTACGAAGATCATCATCCACCAGCAGGATTTTATGACCTTTCAGCGACTTGTTATTCAGGGTCCCTGCTGCTGACTTCAATTCAGCGGGAGCCGACTTTTCAACAGAATGGATGAACAGACTGACCTCATCCATCACCCTCTCAGAAGCGTAATCTCCCTTCATAACCAGAGCACGGGTATATTTCTGCAGCTCTTTCTGGTCTTCAGTCGTCAACTCCTTATCAGTATGGATGACGATTGATGGCATATTGTCACCCATCTTTTCCTGAAGTTTCTGTAAAAACGCCAGACCACTGCTGTCGGGTAAATCAACATCCATCACCAGACACTGCCACTGATTCTCTGACATCGACTTTTCGGCTTCTTCAGCGGATGAAGCCACGGCGATGTTCATCCCCTTTTCTGTCAGCATTTTCGCGAGGTGCGATCGACTCTCTGCATCACTGTCCAATAGCAGAGCATGTTGGATATCTTCTGACAGAGCCGTTTCAAGCGTGCTGAAAACCGTTTCCAGATCATCTATAGACACCGGCTTGACCAGGTAACCAACCGCTCCCTGCCGGTCTGACTCGTCAGGATCACGACCTGACACGATATGGACCGGTATATCTTTTGTCACATCATCCTTCTGCAACTGCCTGAGTACCTCTTCACCATCCATATCTGGCAGGCCCAGATCAAGAATAATGGCTATTGGCTGCTCTTTGATCGCTGTCTGAATCCCCTCCTTACCACTGGCCTCCACTAGACATTGATAACCATGACTACCGGAAAGCTGTTTGACGATATCCGAAAAGTGCTCGTCATCTTCAATGATCAGAATATTCTTGCCAGCCTCTGACGTCTTCTTTTTGGTCGGCATCTTTTCAGCTACAGGAGCCGGTTCAGCTTTAGCTTTTTTTTCAGCAGTAGCAGAGGCTATTTTTTGATAACCGTCACTGGTGGTGGATGAATGACTGTCAGCCATGACTTCTCCGCCATCGAGTGAGCAGACAGCATTATCAGGCAGATACACCGTAAACGTTGTCCCTTCTCCTTCAACACTTTCTATGCCGATATAACCACCCAGCATAGAAGACAGCTCACGCGAGATAGCCAGACCCAACCCGGTTCCACCGTACTTTCTGCTGGTGGAGCCATCCGCTTGCTGGAATGCTTCAAACACGGCGTCCTGCTTTTCTTTAGGGATCCCTATCCCGGTATCCCTGACCGCAAAACCAACATAGGTTTCATTACCATGGTCTGTCTTGCGGATTGAGTTAAAGACCCGAATATAGACACCACCCTTTTCCGTAAACTTGAAGGCATTAGACAGGAAGTTTTTGAGAACCTGCATAACCCTCTGGCTATCGGACAAAATCACCCTGGTCGTGCCCGGATCAATATCCACAGCAAAATCCAGTCCCTTGTTGTCAGCCAGAGGTTTGAACAGAGTCCGCATACTGGAGCACAACTCTTCGATATCCATGTCCTCAAGATTGATACTCATCTTCCCGGCTTCAACCTTGGATAAATCGAGAATGTCGTTGATTAGATCCAGAAGTTCCTTACCACCGCTATAGATCACCTGGGCGGATTCAATCTGGTCTTCGTTCAGGTTACCTTCGTCATTATCTGCGAGCATCTGCGCCAGAAGGAGCAATGAGTTGAGAGGCGTGCGTAATTCATGGGACATATTGGCCAGGAACTCAGACTTGTATTTACTGGCCTGTTCCAACTCTTTTGCCTTGTCTTCCAGGGTTTTTCTTGAAAGCTCAATATCCAGGTTTTTCCGTTCAATCTCGGCTTTCTGTTGTTGCAGCAGCTCGGTTTTCTCCTCCAGCTCGGCGTTAGACTTCTGCATTTCCTCACTCTGGGCTTTCAGCTCTTCCTGAGACTCTTCCAGCACTCTGGCGCGGCTTTCCAGCTCATCATTCACTGAGCGCAACTCTTCCTGTTGCTCTTTCATGGCTTCCGATTGCCGTGTGGTCTTTTCGAGCAGCTGATTGACACGAGTACGATACTGGGCAGAGTTAATACCAATAGCGACACTTTCCAGGGCATCTTCCAGAAAGCCTCTCTGCTCACCCGTCAGCTCTCTGATAAGGGCAAACTCCAGCACACCCTTAACTTCTCCTTCATAGACAAGCGGTACGGTAATAATCACTTTCGGAGAAGTACTGCCCAATCCCGATTCAATTTTGATGTAATCTTCTGGGATGCTGGTCAGTTCAATGGCCTGCTTCTCCATAGCCGCCTGCCCCACCAGACCTTCCCCAATCTCGAAACTGTTTTTGCTTTGCTGGCGTTTTTTCCAGGCGTAGGATGCCATCAGCTGCAATCGCTTCTCATCATTCATGACATACATGGCACCCGTCTGCATATCAAGATAGCGGGCAAGGTAGGAAACGATGTTTTTACAGACCTCTGATAACTCCTGCTCTCCCCTCATACAGTTATTCAAGCCTGCCTGACCTTCCTGCTGCCAGCTTTTGCGATCGTTATCACTGATGACATTTCTCAACTTCTCTGTCATCTCAGAAAAGCTGCGACTCAGGTCACTGATTTCATTGTGACCACTGAGCACAGCACCCTGAGCGTAATCTCCCGACGCAACCCGGTTGACCCAGGCCGTGATGCTTCTGATGGGTCTGACCAACCTCCGGGTAATAACCAGTGCAATCAAAATAACAACCAAGGCTGTTATGGCTGTGATATAGATCAGGCGGTTTCTGAACTGAACTACTGAGGCGAAAGCATCCTCTTGGCTCACTTCAGAGATCAGAGCCATAGGCGTGCCGGCTACCTCAATGGCATAAAAAGTTCCCAGAACCCTCTCTCCATACACATTGGTGTAGCTCTTGATATGAAAATTTTGATCGACCTTATGACTGTCGGAGGCTTCTGAATGAAGATCAAGCTCTCCGCCAAAAAGTTCATTCAACTCTGCACCGCTATCAATACCGTGACTTTCATCGTCCATGTCATGGTCATGGATTTCATGGAATACCCCTTCGGCATCAATATGAGCAACCCAGTCTTGCGTCAGGATATTATCTGCTTTCAATATCATGGACTGGCTTGAATCCAAATCTGTACCGTAGCGAATGTAGCCATCCTCGCCAATGAGATAAGATTTCAGTGCATCACTAAACTGGTTTTCACTCTCAAAAATGTTTTGAACATTATGGGCCAGAATCTGGACCGCCAGAAAGCCGATTGCTTTCTCTCCCTCGTCCACCAGCGGCAGAATAAAGAAACTGACTTTCTGATCTCCGATGGGTGGATACGCAGTCACATCAGCATATTTGGGCACCAAATCTTCAAGGCTCTCACGGGCAGCTTTTGCAAATGAGGTATTGGCAAGGGTCCCATTGAAAATGTTCTGGCCCAGATCGTCGTAGGCATTCACGGTGAAGAGAATATTGCCTTCCGTATCCCCCAGAATCAGGTCGGAGTAATCGTAGTAACGTAAAAAGTCTACAAACTCACTGGAGTACTGAGTCAGAATCTGGTTGTAACTGTCGGAATTAATGAACGTTTCCGTTGATTTTCTGAGATCCTTATGACCCTTGATCAGATGCAACAGGAACTCCCGGGCCACCCCGGCCTTGATAAACAGGTTGGTCACTACTGAGTCAAAATAATCATTAATTTGCTGGCTCAATAACTGGTTGACGGTACTCAACTGCTCATAGCGAGTCTGAACTATGGTTTGCTTCCCCTCGCGGTATTCGTTGAAACCGATCACCGTAATGGGTCCGAGCGAGAGAATCATGAACCAGGCAAAGAGTATTACCGACAGACCATGCCTGAATTTTCTTTCAGTTGATTGTTGTGCATCCTGCATTTATCTGGCCATCCCTGCCACTTAAATCCCAAGTATTTACGGTATAATGCACCTACAGCCTGAATTGCCAGACTCCAGTAGTTTATCTCTTATTGCATCGCCTCTTTAAGGTAAAGTTTTAGAGCCGATAAGCAGGGAAATACTACCGGTTATCCAATGGGGCTGACTGACTTTTGTAGACCCACACCGTCTGAGGAAATCAGGAGCGAAGAAATGGATGGAAAAGGTAAACTCCAGCCTCTGCGAACCGGCCCTCTACCCCCGAGGGAAACCGATCACCCAGATAAGGAAAGGAAGGCTCAGGCAGACCATAAAACCGACCCTGTGACAAAATCAATCAAGAGCCCTTCCCGGGAAATAGGCTTAAGGTCTGACAGTCACTACGGCTCATACCCTGAAGATACAAGCCTCCGGGAGCGAGAAATCACTGCTGAAACAGTTAAAATCCAGCCGGTGCCAGATGAGGTAGATGCCAGAAGCCCCTACCAGACCGACCAACTGCTATTTGATAATGCTCTGTCCACTACGATTGACATCCTCCTCCAGCTAGGTCGCTGGAGGATTCCTGTTGCTAGACAGCTACTTTCTCACGATTTCGCTGAAGTTCCTGCTTCTTCAAAGGCTCTAACGAACCCTCTCCACAGGCTAAAACGCTGTGCCCCAACGCTAGTATATTTTTTGCAGCCTGAATATCTGCATTCTCAGAATGACCGCAAGCCACACACTCGAATTTTGCCTGAGTATTTCTGTTTGCCTTCTCAGTGTGACCACAAGAGCTACATGCTTGGCTGGTATATGCCGGATTAACCGCAACCACTTCACCACCTAACCAGCCCTGCTTATACTCAAGCTGCCGTCTGAACTCATACCATCCCTGATCGAGAATGGATTTGTTAAGTCCAGACTTGGCCCTCACATTTTTACCGTGTTTCTCTGCAGTGCCCTTTGCAGACTTGGACATATTCGATACCTTCAGATTCTCAACCACAATCATTGCGTGATTTTTGCTAATTTCGGTTGAGGTTTTGTGAAGGTAATCAGCCCGACAACTGGCTATTTTACTGTGAATGCGGCTAATACGCTGATTTTGCTTTTTCCAGTTTTCGGAGAACTTCACTTTGCGGGAGAGCTTTCTTTGTTCTCTGGCAAGCTGTCTCTCGTGTTTCCTGAAAGCATTAATCGGTTTGTACTGCTTACCGCTGGACAGCGTGACAAACTTGGCAATACCCATATCCAGACCAACCGCTTTTTCAGAAGGGTGAACCGGAGTTGTTAATTCTTGCTCGGTTTGAAAACTAATAAACCAATGGCCTGATTTACGGGTAATGGTGCAATTCTTTATCTCACCTTCTATGTTGCGAGACTTGCGGAATTTTACCCAACCCAATTTACTTGGCAGTTTTACTCTGCGATTTTCAACCTTGCAGTACTTGGAGAACTGCATGATACGAATTGAGTTATGGTGATCTTGGTTTCGCTTCTTGAAGCATGGCTTTTCAAACTGGACTTCCTTGATTTTCCCGGCTTTGAGTTTTGCCAGATCGTCAAAGTGACGTTTCCATGCCGCACCAAGATCATTCAGTTTTTGCTGCAAGGCAACGGCATTTCCCTGAGTAAGAAAGCTCGTTTCTTCGTCTTTTTTCCATACTGGAAGCCACTTGTGCATGGTATAAGATGATGGAATTTTTTCGCCAGACTCCCACTTTTCATTGCAGATGCTCAATGCTTTATTCCAGACAAAGCGAGCTGTGCCACAAAGCTGCATGAGTCTTACATGCTGCTCTGGTGTTGCCTTCAGTCTGAATTTATATGCCTTGAGAATCTTCATTGATGCAATCAGTGTGTTAATCTTTAATGCTTAAATTACATAGCATAAAATGGAATATTAAGCATTAGTATATAAGAAATAAAGAAAGGCCGACACAGTGCTTATACTTTGCACTGCCACATTGTTTTTGTGACAAAGTACAGAAAGAAGGTGCTTGGCGAGTTGCATCTAGCCAGACTCAGAGAAATATTTTCTGAGATATGCGGAAACTTTGAGGCAGAGCTAACAGACTGCAATGGAGAGGCAGACCACGTTCACCTGTTGGTTGAGTATTCACCCAACACGCCAGCCATTGCGAAACTAGTAAACAGTCTGAAAGCTGTTTCATCCAGACGATTAAGGCAGGAGTTTTGTGATATTGCAGGTGCGTACCGAAAGCCGGTTTTGTGGTCAAGATCGTACTTTGCTGGGAGCTGCGGCGGAGCCCCTCTGGAGGTAATTAAACAATACATAGAGAACCAGAATCAGCCCTAAGGGGCTGAATGAAATTCACCTCCCGCCTAGCTCGGCGGGAGCACTCTTTCAAGCGCAGGTAGAATGTTAATTCGCTACCACGCCCATCACTCACGTAACAAACTTCCATTCTGGATTCAATCAAATCGATACCCTGTTCGGCAATTTCGGGCCTATCAGCTACTGGGAATGGGTAAAAAGAACCCTGCGCGCCATGAAATGCTTCAGGCCACAATGAGCCAACTTGAGCAGAAGTTTGTAAATCATAGAGAGGATTTAGTCAGCAAGCGATCACCTCGACACTCTGTCATTGCCTCTGACCTGTTTAATACTCTGGCAGCCATTCAGGTTTTTCTGGGCAAAACAGCTGAAGCAGAAAAAACCATTCAACAAGGCTTTGATTTTTAACCTGACAGTACCATTTTCAGCCTTCAGGATGCCCGGTACGATCTCGGAATTACTGATGAGCGTGTGCTTCAGGACTTCCCTCCCAAGTCACCCTGAAGCTTCTTGTCCAATCAATAAATTGTCTTGATCAGCCAGACCATGATACTGGCCAGGCTGTAAAAAGAGCAGGTTAACAGGGCAACTTCCTGAAGGGACAACCGATCATTCGAAACTTCCATAATGCTTACCTCGTACTTCATAATCGCTATTCAACATTACACTTCTCAGTGTAGCGATCAGAATCGGCGCCCGAATGGCCTGCAAAACGTCAGAAGCCTTATGCTAACAGGGGTCCAGTCTGTTTCGATCCTATCAGTGTCCATAAGCAGGAATAGATGAACGGTCTTTTGATAGTCCAGACTAACTGACCGGCTGTTTTTCGCCAGAAAAGCGTCAGGCTCCCAGATAAGCCTTCTGAACAGCGTCGTCCGCCAACAGCTCATCACTGCCACCTTGAAGCACGATACGACCGTTTTCCAGAACATAACCCCGGTCTGCCAGTCTCAGAGCCTGATTGGCATTCTGCTCCACCAGAAAAACCGTAACGCCTTCTTCCCGGAGGCGTTCAATAATTTCAAAGATCTGCTGGATAACAATCGGTGCCAGCCCCAGACTGGGCTCATCCAGTAACAGCAAATCCGGACTGCTCATCAAGGCTCTGGCGATCGCCAGCATCTGTTGCTCTCCTCCGGACATGGTGCCGCCTCTCTGGTGCAGTCTCTCTTTCAGACGCGGGAAGAGCTCCAGTACATATTCATAGTTTTTACGGAAAGGCTCACCATCCACAAAAAAACCACCCATAGTGAGATTTTCTTCGACGGTCAGTCTGGAAAAAATTCTCCGCCCTTCTGGCACAACAGCAATGCCTGAGCGCATGATTTCGGAGGTAGGGCGACCTGCTAACTCCTGCCCCCTGTAGAGTATGGAGCCAGATTCGGCCCTGGGTTCACCACAAATGGTCATCAGTAATGAAGACTTGCCAGCACCATTGGCGCCTATCAGAGTGACAATCTCACCTGCCGAGATATCTACACTGACGGCATCCAGAGCCTGGATCTTTCCATAGAAGGTTGACACGTTTCGAATGCTGAGAAGTGGTTCAGGTGCTGACATACTGCTACTGCCCTTTATTTATTCTGATTGTTATTTACTCTGACTGTCTTGAGGAGTCATGGAAGATACCAGAAATACGTTCGCAAGACAGCCCGAAGACTCATACACTGACTGGGACTACTACCGGAAGCCACCAGAAATTTGTGACTACCCTTCTCCCAGATAAGCCTTGATCACTTCAGGGTTGTTGCGAATATCTTCTGGTGCACCTGAAGCAAGAGGACGCCCCTGGTTAATGACATAAATCCGGTCAGAAATATCCATAACCAGCTTCATATCATGTTCAATCAGAAGCACAGTAACACCGTGTTGCTGTCGCAGATCAGAAATCAGCTCATCCAGCTCTGCCGTCTCATTGGGGTTGAGACCAGCGGCTGGTTCATCCAGCATCAATAACTCGGGCTGAGTCACCATACAACGGGCAATTTCCAGTCTGCGTTGCTGTCCATAAGCCAGATTACCTGCTTCACGATTGGCAAACCCGGTCAGACCAACTTTATCCAGCCAGAACTCAGCCCTATCCATCGCTTGTTCTTCACTACGCCGATAACCCGGGGTCTTAAACAACCCTGCCAACAACCCTGTATTCAGATGTCGGTGCTGGGCAACCAAAAGATTTTCCAGCACGCTCATACCCTTAAACAGACGTACATTCTGAAAGGTTCTTACAACACCGAGCCGGGCTATTTTATAACCCGGCATCTTTTCGATAGCCTGACCTTTGTATTGAACAGAGCCACCGGTCGCCTTATAAAAACCTGTGAGGCAGTTAAAAACGGTCGTTTTTCCGGCACCATTGGGCCCAATCATGGAAACAATTTCACCCGGACAGATTTTCAGCGCCATCTGATCTACGGCCAGCAGTCCGCCAAAGCGCATACTCAGATCAGAAACGTCCAGTAAACATTCACTCATTCTGATTCCCCATTTACACGCTTTCAGCCAATGATGCTGTCTTGACCGGGCTGTCCGACTCAGACTTGCCCGATTTAATCTTGATATGAGGCCGCTTCATGGGCATCAAACCTTCAGGACGCCATACCATCATGCAAACCATCATCAACCCGAACATCAGCATTCGGTATTCCTGGAATTCACGGGCAAACTCTGGCAAAACGGTCATAATCACAGCGGCAAGAATGACACCGACCTGAGATCCCATTCCACCAAGCACAACAATGGCCAGAATGATGGCGGACTCGATAAAGGTGAACGACTCCGGACTAATAAAACCCTGGCGGGCAGCAAAGAAGGTACCGGCAAAGCCAGCAAATGCAGCCCCTATGGTAAATGCAGACAGTTTGATGGCCGTAGGATTCAAACCCAGTGAACGACAGGCAATATCATCTTCACGCAACGCTTCCCAAGCTCTGCCAATAGGCATTCGAAGGAGTCGATTGATCACAAAAAGCGTGGCAATCACCAGCAACACTGCCAGTATGTACAGAAAAATCACCTTGTACTCACTGCTGTAATCAATACCAAAGTATTCGTGGAAAGGAACATTCCCTTCTTCCTGCGCCCTGCGTCCAAATTCAAGGCCAAACAGAGTCGGTTTAGGAATCTGACTGATACCATTGGGACCACCGGTTAATGTCGTCCAGTTGTTGAGCAGGATTCGAATAATTTCTCCAAAACCCAGAGTTACGATGGCCAGATAATCCCCCCGAAGCCTGAGCACCGGAAAACCAAGAATAAAACCAAAGAAAGCAGCCAGAATACCGCCCAGTACCAGACCGCTCCAGAAGTCGAAACCCAGATATTGATTCAATAGGGCATAACTGTAGGCACCCACGGCATAAAAGCCGACATAGCCCAGATCAAGAAGACCGGCCAGGCCCACCACAATGTTCAGACCCAGACCCAGCATCACGTAAATCAGGGCCAGAGTGGCCAGATCCACAGCGCCCCTGGAAACAAAGAATGGCCAGATCATTAATCCCGCTACTGCAAAGCAGATTAAAAGAGTTCTAGCCTCTTTGTTCCTGGTTGCTTTGGTCAGCTTTTCTGCATTAATAGATGGCAACTGTTGTTTTATTCCGGAAAGCCCCCGATCGATGGGTGCCCTGAACAGCTGGAAGAAGAAGACAGCAGCCACACCCGCTGCTATCCAGTAGAGGGAAGAAGGGTCGGCTAATGTCACCTCAAGTCCAACACCCGAGGGCTCAAGACGAACCCCCATCATCAGGCTGGTTAAAATCAGCAAAACGACTGCCGAGAGTATTGCCGGAGTAAAGCGTAATGATTTCATACTTTTTCAACCTCCGGCTTGCCCAGAAGGCCGGTCGGCCTGAACAGAAGAATCAGAACGAGGAGACTGAAGGCGACAACGTCCTTATATTCCGCACTGAAGTAACCTGCGGTGAAGGCTTCCGTGACCCCCAGAATCAAACCACCCAGCACAGCTCCGGGTATACTTCCGATTCCTCCCAGCACGGCGGCAGTGAATGCTTTAAGACCTGCCATAAAACCGATGTGGGGATTGATTACCCCGTAATACATCCCGAGTAATACACCGGCTACCGCAGCAAGAGCGGCCCCGATCACAAAAGTGATCGAAATAATCTGATGAGTGTTGATACCCAACAGCCCGGTCATGCCAAGATCTTCAGCACAAGCTCTGCAGGCTCGCCCCATTTTTGACTTGGAGATAAACAGAGTCAGGGCCGTCATGGCAATAAACGTCACCACAAAGATAATTAACTGCATGTACGACACAGTGGCATTAAAACCGTCTTCAGGACCAAAGGTCCAGCCACCACTGATCATGCTGGGCATGGCTATATCCCTTGATCCCTGGGCCAGGCGGACATAGTTCTGCAGGAAAATGGACATACCAATGGCAGAAATCAGGGCAATCAGTCGGTTACTGTTTCGCAAGGGTCGATAAGCAACCCTCTCCACCGCAAAGCCATAGGTACTGGTGATAATAATGCTGATGACAAAGGCGGAAACCAGCATCAGTGAAACACTGTCTATTCCCATCATCGCTAACGCGGCCAGTACCGCAAAAGCGATGTAACTGCCAATCATGTAGATCTCACCATGAGCAAAATTGATCATGCCAATAATGCCGTACACCATGGTATAACCGATAGCAATCAGAGCGTACGTACTGCCTATCGTCAGCCCGTTAAGCAGTTGCTGAATAAGGTAAAAACCTGAATCCCCCATTCCACGACCTCGTTTTTTATTTTTGTAAACGTTGTTTTTTCTACTATTTTTTACTTCTCTTCAGAGGGTTTGCTCTGACTCAGCCACAAGAAAGTCTGCGAAATATCCTCCTGGATCTGTCTGGGTCAAAACCCATATATCAGGGCTGAAGATCTATAAAACCCCCTCAATGTCGGGCCGATTCTCTCACACGACAAAGGCTCTTGGTAGGGATGGAACAAAAAAATAGCTGGCGGAAAATTCCCCCATTAATCAGGGCCGTATTGCAACTGAATTCAGCCGTATTACACGAGATTCACTATGAATAAGCAAAACCAAACCGTTAACCTGAGCCTCAATAAGGATTATAAAAACTGGCTGAAAGCTCTGAAACAGAAGGTACTGTCAACCCAGCTCAAAGCAGCGGTTCAAGTAAATTCGACCTTACTGGCTTTTTACTGGGAATTGGGGGAGGACATTGTTCGTAGACAGGCTCAGGCTAACTGGGGCGACGGCTTCCTGAAACAACTTAGTAAGGATTTAATGGCGGAATTTCCTGAAATCAAAGGGTTTTCAGAGCGTAATCTTAAATATATCCGCCAGTGGTTTCTCTACTACTCTGGGCAGCAGGCAATTGGGCAACAGGCTGTTGCACAATTAATGCAGGTACCTTGGGGGCACAATTTGCAAATTATCAGTAAGTGTAAAAGCGTGCCAGAAGCCCTTTATTACGTGAGAAGTACTATTGAGCATGGCTGGAGCCGGAGCGTGCTCACCCATCAGATAGAAAGTGGTCTCTGGCAGCGTGAGGGGCAAGCCATCAGTAACTTTAATACCACCCTGCCAGCCATACAATCTGATCTGGCACAACAAACCCTGAAAGATCCTTACGTGTTTGATTTCCTGAGCTTGACCCAAAACTACAACGAACGTGAGTTTGAGCAGGGTTTGACGGAGCATATCACCCAGTTTTTGCTGGAATTAGGGGCCGGGTTTGCATACGTGGGTAAGCAGTTTCATATTCAGGTGGGGCAACGGGATTTTTATATCGACCTGCTGTTTTACCATATCCGGCTTCATTGTTATGTGGTGATCGAGCTGAAGACGGTAGATTTTGAACCAGAACACGCAGGCAAACTGAACTTTTATATCAGGGCCGTGGACGAACTGCTGCGAAAAGAGGGTGATACGCCCACCATTGGCATCCTGTTGTGCAAGAACAAAGACAAGCTGGTGGCAGAGTATTCCCTCAGTGATATGCAAAAGCCCATTGGCGTCTCGGAATACCAGCTCACTCAATCACTGCCGGAAAATCTGCAATCGCAGTTGCCCAGTGTGGAAGAGATTGAACAGGAATTGAGGGGTGGGAGATGAGTGGTAGTCTATCCGGCGGTATATTTGACATCCTTCTCCAGCTTACGCGCTGCGCAGACAATGTGACAACCTTTCAAAAGCAAATTGCCGTTGCTGTTTTCCCATATGGGACATTTCAGAGCGATAATTCAGTTCCCCAGCTATCTCAGCATGCGTCATATCTTTGATTGCAGAATATTTATCCAGAGAAAACCAGCCAGGCAGTTCTTATTATTTTACTTATTATTGCCATTACCTATTAGACGACAATAACAATATGCCCTTACGATTCAGAGACTTGAATTTTTATAGTTTTCGAATGTGCAACCCTGAACGCCAGAGCTTGGGTAAACATATTTAGCTATTCATTAATACTGAACGTTTGATGTACTCTAGCAGCATCAAAGTCAATCAAATGGTCACTTTTGCTGACTCTTCTGCCAGCCAAAAGTCCAATCTGGTCAAGATATGCCCAACACCCAAACCTCTAACAACCTTGCAGCCTTCATCTGGTCCGTAGCCGACCTCCTGCGGGGCGATTTCAAGCAGTCCCAGTACGGGCGCATCATCCTGCCGTTTACCCTGCTACGCCGTCTGGAATGTGTCCTGGAACCTACCAGGGATGCAGTAGTAGCCCAGTATGAAAAAGTGAAGGTCATGAACCTGCCGGAAGACGGCATGGAAAAGATGTTGCTACGGGCTTCCAAGCTATCATTCTTCAACACCTCACCCATGAACCTGTCGAAGATGGGCCAGGGCGATATCAAGGACAACCTGGAAAACTACGTTCTGTCGTTCTCCAAAGATGCCCGTGAAATTTTTGAGCATTTCAAGTTCGATGAATTTGTCGGCAGCCTGAACGAAGCCAATTTGCTGTTTAAGGTAGTGGGAAAGTTTGCCACCATCGACCTGAGCCCGAAGGCCATCAGTAACCACGAAATGGGCCTGGTGTTTGAAGAGCTGATCCGCCGATTTGCTGAATCCTCCAACGAAACGGCCGGTGAACACTTCACCCCAAGGGACATTGTTGAACTCACCACCTCCCTGGTGTTTATGGAAGACGACGATGCCCTGAACAAGGAAGGTATTATCCGCACTATTTATGACCCTACGGCAGGTACAGGTGGCTTTCTGTCGTCTGGCATGGAATATGTGTACGAGCACAATAAAGATGCTGTAATGCGAGCTTTTGGCCAGGAGTTGAACCCTGAGTCCTACGCCATCTGTAAAGCCGATATGCTGATCAAGGGTCAGGATGTCAGCCGCATCAAACTGGGCAACACCTTGTCGAACGATCACCTCAGTGGCGATCAGTTTGACTACATGCTGTCTAATCCACCATTCGGGGTGGACTGGAAGAAGATCGAAGGCACCATTAAAGATGAGCATGAACACAAAGGCTACGACGGTCGCTTTGGCCCCGGCCTGCCAAGAGTGTCCGATGGTTCTCTGCTGTTCCTGATGCACCTGATCAGCAAGTTCAGGGACATCACGCCAGAGAACCAGAACCCCAGCCGCATCGGCATTATCCTCAACGGTTCACCGCTCTTTACCGGCAGTGCAGGCAGTGGTGAAAGCGAGATTCGCCGTTATATTCTCGAAGCCGACCTGCTCGAAGCCATTGTCGCCCTGCCCACAGACATGTTCTACAACACCGGTATCGCTACCTATGTGTGGGTGCTGACCAATAAAAAGTCCGATGAACGCAAAGGTAAAGTGCAGCTGATTAACGGCGTAAACCTGTGCGGCAAGATGCGTAAGTCCCTGGGCTCCAAGCGGAACATAATGAGCGAAGCTGACCGTCGCATCATTACCCAAAACTTTGGAGCCTTTGCAGAAGCATCCGAAGAAAACTTTGCCGCCAAAATTTTCGACAGTCATAAATTCGGCTACCGTCGTATTACCGTGGAACGCCCACTTCGCCTGTCCGCCCAGATTACTGATGACGCAGTAACGGGTCTACGCTATGCACCCAGGCCGTATAACGCCGTTATGCGCTGGATGGTTGAGGAATTCGGCACAGAGTGTCATACAACCTTGGCAGACAATGAAGAAGCCATTCGCACCAAAATCAAAAAAGACTTCAAAGAACTGAAAGAGAAGCAGATCAAAGAGGTACTGAACGACAAACTCTGGCTGTTCCAGCGGGGGCTGATGGAGAAAGCCCAAACTCTGCAAAATACAGTCGGAACGGTACTGTCCAACGACTTTAACCAGTTCGATAAAGATCTGAAAGCCGCCCTCAAAGCCGCTAACTTGAAGCTGGATGCCAAAGAGAAAAAGCAGTTCCTCGATGCCATCACCCACAAGAACCCCGAAGCCGAGCCGGTGATCAAAAAGGTGCTAAAGGAAGAAGCCCAACCACTGTACGGCACATTCGAATACAAAGGCAAAGTCGTCGAATTCCAGACCGATGGCGACCTGCGGGATAACGAGAACATTCCTCTTGACCCATCAATGCCCACCCATATCCTGATCGAAACTTACTTCAACCGGGAAGTGGCTCCCCATGTGCCCGATGCCTGGATCAATGCCGACAAGTGCGATGCCCAGGATGGTGAGATTGGCATTGTGGGTTACGAGATTCCTTTTAACCGACACTTCTATGTGTATCAGCCGCCCCGTGCGCTGGAAGCGATTGATGCTGATCTGGATGCGGTGAGTGCTAGAATCATGAGTCTGTTACAAGAGGTTCACTCATGAGCAAGCCAAAAAACAACATTAACCTGAGCCTGAATAAGGAATACAAAAGCTGGCTGAAAAGCCTTAAACAGAAGGTGCTGGCAACCCAACTCAAGGCAGCCGTTCAGGTGAACTCCACTCTGCTGAATTTTTACTGGGAACTGGGGGAAGAGATTGTTCGGCGGCAGGTTGAAGCAAATTGGGGTGATGGTTTTTTAAAGCAGCTGAATAAGGATTTAAGCAGCGAATTCCCTGATATTAAAGGCTTTTCCCTCAGCAACATCAAATACATCCGTCAGTGGCACCTGTTCTACCGGGATGAGGTTGAAAAAAGCCAACAGCTTGTTGGCCAATTAACGTCGATTCCCTGGGGACACAACCTGAAGATAATCAGCAAGTGCCAAACAACGGCTGAAGCTCTGTATTACGTGGGCAAAACCATAGAACATGGCTGGAGCCGAAACGTCCTCACTCACCAGATTGAAAGTGGACTTTGGCAGCGGAAGGGACAAGCGCCCAACAACTTCACTGCAACACTGCCTGCCGTCCAGTCCGACCTTGCACAGCAAACCCTGAAAGACCCCTATATGTTTGACTTTCTTACCCTCACTGATAATTACACAGAGCGAGAGCTGGAGCAGGGATTGATTAAGCATATCACTCAGTTTCTACTGGAATTGGGGTCAGGTTTTGCCTACATGGGCAAGCAGTTTCATATACAGGTAGGACAGCAGGATTTTTATATTGACCTCTTATTCTATCATGCACACCTGCATTGCTACGTAGTCATTGAACTGAAAGCGGGTGACTTCAGGCCGGAACACGCAGGCAAACTGAATTTTTATATCAAAGCAGTAGATGAACTGGTACGCAGGGAGGGCGATGCGCCGACTATCGGCATTCTGCTGTGTAAGAACAAGGACAAACTCGTGGTGGAATACGCCCTCAGCGATATTCAAAAGCCTATTGGTGTTTCGGAATACCAACTGACCCAATCACTGCCAGAAAATCTGCAATCGCAACTGCCCAGTATTGAAGAAATTGAGCAGGGACTGGGGGGTGAGTTGTGATGGATGGAAATAGCCTTGAGCGCAAAAAATATGCGGCTTATCTGGAATATAAGGATTCTGGGGTTGAGTGGTTGGGTGATGTTCCTGCTCATTGGACAGTAGGTAGATATAAATTTTGTGCACAGCGAATTGTTGTAGGCATCGCGGAAGCAGCAACCCACGCATATGCAGATGAAGGAACTCCGATCATCAGATCAACCAATATCCGAGAGGAAGGGTTGGATACAAATGGTCTTCTCTACATCAAAGAAGAATTTGCAGAACAGAATGAATCCAAGTACCTGTATGCGAATGACATAATTACAGTTAGAACTGGATTTCCAGGTATTAGCTCTGTAATTCCAGTCGAACTGGATAGGTCCCAATGCTTTACGAATCTCGTTGCTACGCCTAAACAAAAATTTGTTCCAGAGTTTCTAGCATATTTCTTAAACTCTCACACTGGAAAATCTTACTTTGAGCTACTTGGGTGGGGGAGCGCACAGAAAAATATCAGTGTGCCAATTTTACAAAACTTCCCTATTGCATACCCCTCTTATGTTGAACAGAAAGCAATTCTTTCATTCCTCGGCCACGAAACCGCCAAAATCGACACCCTGATCGAAGAGCAGCAATCCCTGATCCGGCTGTTGAAAGAAAAACGACAGGCGGTGATCAGTCATGCCGTCACCAAGGGGCTGAACCCGGATGCACCGATGAAGGATTCCGGTGTGGAGTGGCTTGGGGAAGTGCCGGAGCATTGGACGGTTACCAGAGCGAAATTCCTCTTTGATTTTGTTACCAGTGGTTCACGGGGCTGGGCTGAATACTACTCGGAAGATGGATCACTGTTTTTCAGAATTGCCAATCTGACCAGAGATACCATCGAGCCAAAGCTAGAATCAATACAAAATGTTAATCCCCCTGCTGGAAGTGAAGGTGAGCGTTCACAGATAAAGAATGATGACCTGCTCATTTCAATCACGGCTGATCTTGGTTCTGTTTGTGTGGCAGATAGCTCAGTGTCTGATGGTTACGTTAGCCAGCATGTAGCTTTGTGTCGTCCAGGGCAAAAGGTCATTAACTCAAGATGGCTGGCATATTTTGTGTTATCTGATTGTGCGAAAGAGCAACTGCTTGGCTCTGGCTACGGTGGAACAAAAATTCAATTAAGTCTGGAAGATATTCGAGAGCTATGGGTTTTACAGCCTCCAGAGGACGAACAAATAGATCTAGCTCAATTCGTTGATAAGCAAATGGATAGGTACTCTGAGCTTTCACGGGAAGCAGAGAATCAAATCCAGTTTCTCCAAGAACGCCGCACAGCCCTAATATCCGCCGCCGTCACCGGCAAAATCGACGTCCGTGACTGGCAACCAGCAACAGAACAAAAAGAACACCCCACAGAGGCCACCGTATGAGCAAAACACCCGCTTCATCAAAAGAGCCAGACAACCTGTTCGGCGAAATCAAAGACCTGATACAAAGAGCCAAACAACGGGCAGCGGTGGCACTCAATGCCGAGATAACCACACTCTATTGGAAGGTCGGTCAGCGTATTCAGCAGGAAATCCTGAAGGGTAAGCGGGCAGACTACGGCAAACAGGTTATTTCCGACTTGTCCCGCCAGCTCTCCGGGCAGTTTGGTAAGGGCTGGAGTCCTCAGCAATTGAGACATTGTATTAAGTTTGCCGAAATCTGTGAGGCTGATGAAATTGTCTCTACAGTGTGGAGACAATTGAGCTGGTCACACCTGAAACTGTTGATTTACATTGATGACCCACTAAAACGTGAGTTCTATATGACCATGGCGATTCAGGAGCGATGGTCTGTCCGCACCTTCAGCGAGCGTATGGATTCCATGCTGTTTGAGCGTACTGCCTTATCCCGAAAGCCGGAAGAAACCATTGTTCACGATCTGAAAATGCTGAGGGATCAAGGGAAAGCCGATCAGGATATCGTTCTGAAAGACCCTTACATTCTGGATTTTCTTGAGCTTAATGATACCTACGTGGAAAAAGATCTTGAGGATGCTATTTTGCGGGAAATGGAGCATTTTCTGTTAGAAATGGGTATGGGCTTCACTTTTGTCGCACGCCAGCACCGAGTTCAAATTGATGAAGATGATTTTTATATTGATCTCTTGTTCTATAACCGAAAACTGAAGCGACTGGTTGCTATTGAACTGAAAACAGGCAAGTTTAAAGCTGAGTACAAAGGACAGATGGAGTTATATCTACGCTGGCTGAATAGATATGACCGTCAGCATGGAGAAGACCCCCCTATCGGCATCATTCTTTGTGCAGGTAAGAAGCAAAAGCAAATTGAATTACTTGAACTGGATAAAAGCGGTATCCATGTAGCAGACTATCTCACCAACATACCCTCCAAAGAAATATTGGAAGAGCGCTTTCAGGAAGCCGTCAGCAACGCCCGAAAACGTATTGAGAATAAAACTGAATAGTGGGAATCCTCGAATTGTCTCCGCAGTGTGGAGACAATTCAGCCAGATTGATACATTGTGCAGACACTGTCTGCACAATGCCTGAAGAGTCCCATATCGAGACCTTTAGGTACCATTTTGAGACCGTGAAATATGGATAGCACCACCGAATCGATATTCCAAAACGATATGATCGCCCGCCTGCAAGCCAAAGGCTGGCTGCTGGGCAGTGGTGACCAGTACGACCGGGAAACAGCGTTGTATACCAGCGATGTACTGGATTTTGTCAAGAACACCCAGCCGAAGGAATGGCAAAAGTTCTGCAAAAGCTTTCCGGTGGATTCGGAGCAGCATTTTATCAGCCATTTGGTCAACCAGTTAAAGAAAGCCGATCCCAATGCCATTGATAAGGAGCTTCGCAGCTTTGGCACCCTGGGCGTGTTGCGTCATGGTTTGAAGATTCGCAATGCCCGGTTCTCCCTTTGTCAGTTTATGCCGGAACATACCCTGAACCCCGATACGCTGGCCCGCTATAAAGAAAACCGTTGTCGTGTAGTGCCGGAGCTGGTTTACAGTCCTTATGTCAATCTTGTCCCCCCATCCCAACCTTCCCCCGAGGGGGAAGGCGTCGACGTTCATCTGGCAGAAACCGGTAAAAAATCCAAGGCATGGCGCATTGACCTGGTGCTGTTTATCAACGGTCTGCCCGTGGCAACGCTGGAGCTGAAATCGGAATTCAAACAGGCCATTGAAAACGCCAAACGGCAATATCAAAAGACCCGTCTGCCCAAAGACCCGGAAACCGGCAAGCCGGAACCGTTACTGACCTTTAAACGGGGGGCGCTGGTGCATTTTGCCGTGAGTCAGTACGAAGTGTATATGGCAACCAAACTGGCGGGCAGCGATACCTTCTTTCTGCCGTTTAACAAAGGCACGGCGGAAGGCGGTGCTGGCAATGATATTCCTGAAGATAAAGAGCAGTACGCCACCGAATACCTGTGGAACGAGGTGCTGCTACCCGATAACTTGCTGAATATCATCGGTCGATTTGTGCATTTGCAGATCGAAGAAAAGGAAGACTGGGAAGGCCGCAAGTCGAAAAAGGAAACCCTGATTTTTCCCCGTTATCACCAGTGGGATGTGGTGACCAAGCTGATTGCGGCGGCCAAGGTGGAAGGCACGGGCAACAAGTATCTGGTGCAGCACAGTGCCGGTTCCGGTAAATCCAACTCCATTGCCTGGACCGCCCATCAGCTTTCTACCCTCTACGATGGCGAAGGCAACAAGCAATTCCATTCGGTGATTGTGATTACCGACAGGACCGTGCTGGACGATCAGCTTCAGGACACCATCTACCAGTTTGAACACGCCGACGGTGTGGTGGGGCGCATCAACAAAAAAGAAGGCGACGGCTCCAAGTCGGAGAAACTGGCAGCGGCTCTGGAGAGTGCTCAACCGATTATTATTGTCACCATTCAAACCTTCCCTTATGTATTGGCGGCCATTGAGAACAGTACCAGTCTGAAAGAGTGCCGTTACGCCGTGATTGCCGACGAAGCCCATTCGTCACAAACCGGCTCCACCGCACGCAAGCTGAAAGAAGTGTTGATGGTGGATGGTAGTGATGACGGAGATGAGGACAAAGAACTGTCTTCAGAAGACATGCTGGATGCCACCATTGCCTCACGCCGGGGCAGCAGCAATCTGAACTACTATGCGTTCACGGCGACACCCAAGGCGAAGACACTGGAGCTGTTTGGTCGCCTGCCCAAACCTGATGAGCCTGCTTCCGAGAAGAACCTGCCTGAAGCCTTCCATGTGTACTCCATGCGTCAGGCCATTGAGGAAGGCTTTATTCTCGACGTGCTGAAAAACTACACCAACTACAAGGTGGCCTATCAACTGGCCCAAAAAATAGAGGCCGATGACAAAGAGGTAGACAGCAAAAAAGCCAAGGTAAAACTGAACCGCTGGGTGCGGCTCCATGAGTACAATATTTCCCAGAAGGTGAAAGTCATCATCGAGCACTACAAAGAGCATGTTATGGGCTTGCTCGCTGGTCAGGCAAAGGCCATGGTAGTTACCAGTTCCCGCAAGGAAGCCGTGCGTTACAAGCTGGCGTTTGATAAATACCTCTCAGAACAAAAAAGTTCTATCGAGGTCATGATTGCCTTCTCCGGCGAAGTGGAATTCCATAAGGACGATCCGGACAGCTCTGCCCTGCTGGACCAAAAGTTCACCGAAACCAATATGAACCCAGCTCTAAAGGGCCGGGACATGCGCAAAGCATTCGATAGCGACGACTACCGGATCATGCTGGTTGCCAACAAATTCCAGACTGGCTTTGATCAGCCGAAACTCTGCGCCATGTATGTAGACAAGCCCTTAGGTGGTGTGGAATGTGTGCAAACCTTGTCCCGTCTGAACCGTACCTATCCCGGCAAAGCTGAGTGCGGCACTTTTGTATTGGATTTTGTCAATGAGCCGGAAGAGATTCTGGCCGCATTCCAGCCGTATTACCAAATCGCTGAACTGGCGGATGTGACAGACCCGGATAAAGTATTCGACCTTTACGAAAAACTCCGTGCCAGCGGTATCTTTACCTGGAACGAAGTAGAACAGTTCTGCGAGGCTTTTCTTTCCAAGAGCAAAAGCAATGCAGCGGTGAGCAACATCTGCAAGCCCGCTGTGGATCGCTGGCAGAAGCGATACAGTTCTGCCATTGATGCTTATGTGCGTGCCAAGGAGATGTTCGAACGAACCAAGAAGACTAAAGATGCCGTGTTAATCGCTAATGCTGAAAACAGCTTCAAAGAGTGCAAGCTGGAAAAAGACCGGCTGGAAATCTTCAAAAAGGACTTAGGCACCTTTACCCGTTTCTACGAGTTTATGTCCCAGATTGTGGACTACGACAACAAAGATCTGGAAAAGCTCAGCCTTTATGCTCGCTACCTGCGCCCACTGCTCCGTGAAAAGGTCATTGAAGAAGATGATATTGACCTGGATAACGTGGTGATGAGCCATTACCGGTTGTCCAGGATTCGCCAGCAAGACATTGAACTCAAGGAAGACGCCGAGGGCTATGAACTGGAACCCTCCAGCGATGTCGGTTCAGCCAAACCCAAGGACAAGAAAGAAGAGTTCTTATCCCAGATTGTGGCACGGCTGAATGAGCTGTTTATTACCGACAACCTGACCGATGCTGACTTGATCAACTACGCCTTTACCGTGCGGGATAAACTGGCCGAAAACGAAACGGTGATGAAGCAGATTGAGAACAATACGGCTGAACAAGCACTGCTCGGTGACTTCCCGCAAGCCATTGATGACGCTGTGATGGACAGCAACGAGGCCCAACAGGAAATGATGTTGCAGTATCTTTCGAACCCGGAATTGGCTCGGGGCTTTGCTCGGGTTGTGTTTGATATGTTGAAGGGGTGAGTGAGTGCCCTGCACCAGGAGCCTGACCGAGAATAGACTGCCCTACGCGGCAACTGCTCCTGCGTTGCTCTGGTAGCAGAATGCTGACATTGAATTCGGGCAATATCTCAACTAAGTTTCAGCGGTGTTAAAAGAGGTTCGTGCATGAGCAAACAACAAAACACCGTCAACCTAAGCCTGAACGGCGAGTACAAAAACTGGCTGAAAACCTTGAAACAGAAAGTACTGTCTACCCAGCTCAAAGCCGCTGTTCAGGTGAATTCGACTTTACTGGCTTTTTACTGGGAACTGGGGGAAGACATTGTTCGTCGACAGACCCAAGCTAACTGGGGTGAAGGCTTCCTCAAGCAGCTTAGTAAAGACTTAATGTCAGATTTCCCTGAAATTAAGGGGTTTTCTCGTCGAAATCTTGAGTTAATCAGGCAATGGTACACGTTCTGGTCTGATAACGGGGCAATTGCGCAACAGCCTGTTGCACAATTAACTCAAATTCCTTGGGGGCATAACCAGCTCATCATCAACAAATGCAAAAGTAAACAGGAAGCCCTGTATTACGTTCAGAATACTATCAAACACGGCTGGAGTCGAAGCGTACTCACTCACCAGATAGAAAGCGGCCTCTGGCAGCGAGAGGGACAGGCCGTCAGTAACTTTAGTACCACCCTGCCAGCCGTACAATCTGACATGGCGCAAGAAACCCTGAAAGACCCTTATGTATTTGATTTTCTCGCCCTGACCCAAAACTACAACGAGCGTGAGCTTGAGAAAGGTTTGACTGAGCATATCACCCAGTTTTTGTTGGAATTAGGGGCTGGATTTTCTTTTATGGGCAAGCAATTTCATATACAGGTGGGACAACGGGATTTTTATATTGACCTGCTGTTTTACCATGTCCGGTTAGATTGTTATGTGGTGGTTGAGCTGAAGACGGTAGATTTTGAACCGGAACATGCAGGCAAACTGAATTTTTATATCAGGGCCGTGGACGAACAACTGCGTAAAGAGGGCGATACGCCCACTATTGGCATTCTGCTGTGCAAGAACAAGGACAAACTCGTGGCAGAGTACTCTCTCAGTGATATGCAAAAGCCTATTGGCGTCTCGGAATACCAGCTCACTCAATCACTGCCGGAAAACTTGCAATCGCAACTACCCAGCGTGGAAGACATTGAACAGGGATTGGAAACTAAAAGATGAGACAGAAGCAGACCGACAACTGAACATTTCAGCGTCGGCCTATGCAAGCTATTCCCTGTAATGAAAATACCATCACAGTTACAGTCGACGGTATTTCCCGGTCGGACTCTTATTTTGAAGCCTCAGACTTGGTACCGTCAGCGTGCCATTCGTAAACGACAAAACTGAAGTCTTTCAGGTCTCCCTTGCCATCGAAGGCCAGGTTGCCTGTTGGCGTACTGAAGGTGTTTGAACGCAGAACGTCGGCTACTTCTTCAGGGCTTTCACTCTTCGTCAGTTCCATGCCTTCAGCCATAACCTGAACCGCAGAATAGGAAGGGAATACGAAAGGACCGGATGAATCTTCACCTTTTGCCTCGAAGGCGGCTACCAATTTGGCGTTGGCAGGGTCCTGATCAAAACTCTTCGGCAGTGTCACGAGCAAACCTTCTGAAGCCTGACCGGCAATGGCTGAAATATCCTTGTTGCCCACACCTTCAGGCCCCATGAATTTAGCCTTCAAACCCTTTTCTGCGCTCTGACGCAGAATCAGGCCCAGCTCAGGGTGATAGCCACCGTAGTAAACAAAATCGACATCTTCCTTCTTCAGCTTGGCAATCAGCGCTGAAAAGTCTTTGTCACCTGAAGTAACACCTTCAAAGACAGCTACCTCAATACCCGCTTTTTCAACCGTGTTCTTAACGGCTGTAGCGATGCCTTCACCGTACTGTTGCTTGTCATGGATAACTGCCATACGCTCAGGCTTTATACTCTCTACGATATACTTACCCGCAGTGGGTCCTTGCAGGCTATCGAGTCCGATTGTGCGGAATATCAGCTCATATCCACGACTGGTGATCTCCGGACTGGTGGAGGCGGGGGTGATCATCAGGATACCTTCATCTTCATAGATGTCGGTGGTTGGCTGGGTAGAAGCGGAACATAGATGCCCTACGACAAAACGTATATCATCATTAACGATTTTGTTGGCAACCGCTACGGCCTGTTTGGGATCACAGGCATCGTCATAGACTACCGCTTCCAGCTGCTTACCATTGACGCCCCCCTGTTGGTTGATTTGCTCTACGGCCATCCTGGCGCCGGTGAACTGCATATCACCATACTGGGCTACAGGACCTGTTACCGGGCCAGCCAGAGCAATTTTTATCGTGTCGGCGGCCTGAGCCAGACCGGAAGCCCCTGCTACAGCTGCAGATACCGCCAGAGCGGCCAGAGTTTTGTTCATTTTTCTTATCATGCTTTAGTTCTCTTGGAATGGACTTAATTCCATTTTCTCATTATCTAAATCCTTCTTTCTCTCGAAAAGTTATATTAAGGATTTTTTTCAGTCATAACAGCTTTTTTTCCAAACTTTTTTCTTCGACTTAGGTCTAAATCTATACGAACGTCTTAAGGCGGCAGAGCTATCACAGACCTAGAGTGAAAGCATTCAGCAAGGAAATACTCAAAACAAGGATGTAAGGAGTAGCAGTATGGATACGAAACAACACAATACTCAGGATAATGAACTGAAAACTGGCGAACTGATTATATTGTCACTTTCTTTAGGCAGCGTTCTGGCTTCACTTCACTTCTTTTTGAATGCCATTTTCTGACAACCATAAGTTCAGGAAATCATTATTACGCCATACCGGTGATGAATAATGTTTCATGGTAGAGGTCATGGGAAATGGCCGGGTTTACACCCGGCTCAGGTTATTCAGGGTTTGATGGTTTTAACTCCTTCCGCGGTGCCCAGAAGCAACACGTCAGCAGGACGCATCGCAAACAACCCATTGGTCACGACTCCCACAATCTGGTTGATCTTTTCTTCCAAACCCATGGCGTCAGTAATCTTCAGATTCCATACATCCAAAATGATATTACCATTATCAGTCATAACGCCTTCACGGTAAGCGGGGTCACCACCCAACTTAACCAGCTCACGGGCAACATGACTGCGAGCCATGGGAATAACCTCAACGGGAAGCGGGAATTCACCCAGCACGTCAACCAACTTGCTCTCGTCTGCAATGCAGATAAACTCTTTCGCCACTGCAGCCACAATTTTTTCCCTTGTCAGGGCTGCTCCACCGCCTTTAATCAGATGCAGGCGATTGCTGGACTCATCAGCCCCGTCAATATAAAAGCGCAGTTCACTGATACTGTTCAGGTCATAAACCGGAATTCCGTGCTGTTTCAGACGATCAGCAGAAGCCTCTGAACTGGCTACGCAACCATCAAAACTGTTTCTGTGCTCTGCCAGAGCATCAATAAAGAAATTGGCCGTGGAACCAGTGCCAATACCGATAATCATATCTTCTTCCAGATGAGGGAGAATCCGCTGCAATGCAGCTTCGGCAGTCGCCTTCTTCAGCTCGTCCTGGGTCATGTCTCTACCTTGCGGTCATATACAATGAAGCCGTGGATTATACCCCCAGAAACGATCCCCCGCTGAACTAAATACTTCAAATTTCGTATAACCTTTTGTTACTTGAAAACGATAAAAGATTGTTTCTTGCACACATGCCTGTTTAGAATCAGTCCAACCAAGATAAGTTATTACGAAAGTGAAGTCCCATGCCTCATCAGTACATAAGAATGATACTCGAAGCCAAAGTTTATGATGTGGCGATTGAGACTCCTATTCATGAGGCTCCTTTTCTCAGCAAACGTTTGAATAATCAGGTTTTTCTGAAGCGTGAAGATCTGCAACCCGTATTCTCATTTAAAATCCGGGGCGCTTATAACAAAATGGCCCAGTTAACCGCTGAAGAAAAAGCCCGTGGAGTGACCTGTGCTTCTGCCGGCAATCATGCCCAGGGCGTGGCCATGGCAGCCAAGACCATGGGAATTGAAGCCGTTATCGTGATGCCCGGCACTACTCCTGAAATAAAGTACAAAGCCTGCGAGGCCAGAGGAGCAGAGGTCATCCTTCATGGTGATACCTTTGATCAGGCACTGGCTTACTCCATGAAACTCGTTGAAGAACAGGGCTATACCTTTATTCATCCTTATGATGATCCCTACACTATCGCCGGTCAGGGCACGATCGGCATGGAAATTCTGCGTCAGCATTCCGGTCAGCTCGATGCAGTTTTTGTACCTGTTGGCGGAGGTGGTTTGGCAGCAGGCATAGCGACCTATATCAAATATCTGCGCCCTGATATCAAAGTCATCGGTGTTGAGTATGAAGAATCTGCCTGCCTGAAAGCAGCTTTGGAAGCTGATGAGCGGGTAACCTTGCCCCATGTGGGGATTTTTGCTGACGGTATTGCCGTGGCTCAGATCGGCGAAGAAACCTTCAAGCTCTGCCGGAAATACATTGATGAAGTGGTGACGGTCAGCTCTGATGAAATCTGCGCATCCATCAAGGATATCTTTGATGATACCCGTTCGGTTTGTGAGCCTGCTGGTGCGGCAAGTGTGGCTGGCCTGAAAAAATATGTCAGCGAGACAGGTGCCAGTGATCAGAAACTGTTGGCTATAGCCAGTGGCGCCAATATCAACTTTGATCGTCTGCGTTATGTTTCCGAACGTGCGGAATTAGGTGAGAAGCGCGAAGCGATCATCGCTGTCACCATCCCTGAACAACCCGGCAGTTTCAAAAAATTCTGTGAAACCCTTGGTAAAAGGAATATCACCGAATTCAACTACCGCTTCCACGACCCCAAAAATGCCCGAATCTTTGTAGGTGTCCAGGTTCATCCTGATCAAATGCCCATTGATAATCTGATCCATGAGTTGCAAGAGAAAGGTTATCCGGTAGAGAACTTGACCGACAACGAGATGGCTAAATTGCATGTCCGCCATATGGTAGGCGGCCACAGTAAAGCAGTGAAGGATGAGGTGGTTTATTGTTTTGAATTCCCGGAACGTCCGGGTGCCCTGCTCAACTTCCTGAACAAATTGGGTGACCAATGGAACATCAGTATGTTCCATTACCGAAACCACGGCGCTGCCTATGGTCGTGTCGCTGTCGGTCTGGAAGTACCAGAAATGGAGAGACCACACATCGCAAAATTTCTGACTGAGCTGGACTATTACTACTGTGAAGAAACGGCTAACAAGGCTTATCAGGCGTTTTTGGGGTGATGAACTGCTGAGACCTCGGATTTTCTTGTCCGGGGTTCAACTTCTCTTTTCCACCAGTACTCTCGGGCAGCAAAGTCTTCAGGTGTCTTAAGATAGTATCTTATTTCTTTTTACCAGAGATCAGCTTAATTAATGTGTCCAGCTCCTCAACATCATCTCTTCTGGCATCTAATAACGTTTTGGGGAGTGGCTTTTCATAACTTACTTTTTCCGTTTCTTTTCCTCCTAATAACGGGTGAAAGGCTTTCTTGCAGTCGTCACTGTTAGCAGGTACCGGCTTCTCAAGAATTTTGAGCAAAAGCCCCTCAAGGCAGGGTTTCGACCTCACAAGAGTGATCTTTTTCTGTTGAGCTACTTTTACCTTACTTTTAGGCCAAGGTATATCTGTATCCAACAAAGCGGCTACTCTGTCACAGCAAGAAGAGTTGAGTGTTCCTATAGCGTCTCCTATAACGTTGTCAGGTCCTTTGCCTCCTGCAGACTTTGCAGTGACTTTAGGGTTACCTACACCATAAAGAGATTTAAGATGGTTCAAAAAAGCAGCATCAGCTTGACCTTCGCCAACTATTTTCAGCGTTGCTTTTATAGGTCTTTTCCGTTTCCCTCCCATGATTAGTCAAACTCCGGTATCGCGCCTAAAGCTCCGGAAATATATTTTGCATACAGATTGTCTCTGGCAAGCAGACCTTCAACATCGTCAGCTCGATAGGCGTCAGAAACACCATCATTTTTTTCAATAAGATAGCAATGTTGCATTCTCAAGTTTTTCAATACATCTACGGTATGAGTGTTGAAAAGTAGTTGCGCATTTCTTGTATTTACCGAACTATCTTTAAAGAGGTCGACAATTTCCATGGTGAGTAACGGATGAAGATCGTTATCAAACTCATCAAGAATAGCAACACCACCTGTAGCAAGTGCTTCTGTTATTATGGCTAAAACACAATAGGCACTCTGTGTACCGCTAGACTCCAAAAATATAGGTATCTCGAATGTGCCATCTGCTGTGCTATGTAAGAAAAAAGGGATTGTTTTTTCTATCTCCTTGCCAGTTCTGCTGTTCGTGATAATTTTTTTCTCAAGAATAATATCTGAAATACCCAAATCATATTTTATTAAAAGGGACTTTATTTTTTCAAAAAATCCTGGCTCATCAATATAAAATTGAGTAGCTTCATCAATATTTTCAGAAAGATCACTTCTACCCATAGCCCCAATATTACTTCTGTTTGACCGAAAATATTGGGCAGCAAGCATCATGATGATGCTAGAATCTTCTGAAGTCATCTCGTCTTCATCCAGCAGATGCATAGCATAAGATATAATGGAACAATTATCCGGAACTCTCTCCAGAATTGAAGTTTGAAGTTTCACTCCAAGTTTTTGGCTATTTTTTATATCATACTTTTTGGTTTGATTATTAAATATGCGAGAAACAACATTAGAATACAGCTTTGAAGTTTTTAACTTGAGCGACTCACTAATGACTTTTCCTTCATTTAATTCGATGAAGTATCTAAACTCAAACTCGACTTTAACATCAAAGGATTTAGGAACAACAAATTCTAATTCAATATAGGTATTGGCATCTGCATTTAGGAGATAAGGTATTATCGGAATACCTTTATTCTGCCCAGTAGCCCTGAATGAGTCTGGAATAAACCATGACAGAAAAGCTAAAGGCTTTAATAGATTAGACTTGCCTGCACCATTAGCACCAAGTACAGCCATCACACCAGCAATTTTAGAGCCATTTTCCAACTCATAATCATAGTATGAGTGAGCTGCTTTTTTGTTCACAGTAAAATCCACGTCACATCGATGCAGATAAGACTGGAAGTTTTCAAATGAATATTTTTTTATCACAGTAGACACTTTTAGACAAAAAAAAGCTTTAATTGAGTTATTGTAGCCTCGTATCACAATACTGTCTATGACTTCAAGAGATAGAGAAGAACTGACTCGTAGCCTATTCCAAGCTCAGAGACAAAGCACTGAAAAGCAAAAACCCCGGTCGATTTCTCAACTGGGGTTTTGCTTTATTCAATGCCTGGCGATGACCTACTCTCACATGGGGAAGCCCCACACTACCATCGGTGGGGACCGCCCAGGTGGGGCCGCCTAGGTGGGGCCGCCCAGGTATGTGTCGTTTCACTTCTGTTCAGCCGCACTTCTTTGCCCACAAAACAAAAACCCCAGTCGATCTCTCAACTGGGGTTTTGCTTTATTCAATGCCTGGCGATGACCTACTCTCACATGGGGAAGCCCCACACTACCATCGGCGATGTGTCGTTTCACTTCCGAGTTCGGGATGGGATCGGGTGGTTCCAACACTCTATGGTCACCAGGCAAAACTGGTCGAACCTTGCTTTTGAGCTGGAAGCTTGAAGCTGGAGGCTTGAAGCTGTTCGTCGCAAGCGGAAGGCTCTGGAATCCAAATCTCTTTTTAAGCTGTGTCGTTTCTTCTTGCTCAACACTCTCGTTCACTGTGTACGGCTTCAAGCTTCCAGCTTTAAGCTTTCGGCTGCGCAAATCGCTTTGGCGTTATATGGTCAAGCCTCTCGAGTCATTAGTACGGGTTAGCTCAACGCCTCACAACGCTTACACACCCCGCCTATCAACGTCGTCGTCTTCAACGTCTCTTATGGGCCTTGCGGCCAGGGAAGTCTCATCTTGAAGGGGGCTTCCCGCTTAGATGCTTTCAGCGGTTATCCCGTCCGAACTTAGCTACCGGGCAATGCGTCTGGCGACACAACCCGAACACCAGTGGTTCGTCCACTCCGGTCCTCTCGTACTAGGAGCAGCTCTCCTCAAACTTCCAACGTCCACGGCAGATAGGGACCGAACTGTCTCACGACGTTCTAAACCCAGCTCGCGTACCACTTTAAATGGCGAACAGCCATACCCTTGGGACCGGCTTCAGCCCCAGGATGTGATGAGCCGACATCGAGGTGCCAAACACCGCCGTCGATGTGAACTCTTGGGCGGTATCAGCCTGTTATCCCCGGAGTACCTTTTATCCGTTGAGCGATGGCCCTTCCATTCAGAACCACCGGATCACTATGACCTACTTTCGTACCTGCTCGAGATGTACCTCTCGCAGTCAAGCTGGCTTGTACCATTACACTAACCGCACGATGTCCGACCGTGCTTAGCCAACCTTCGTGCTCCTCCGTTACTCTTTGGGAGGAGACCGCCCCAGTCAAACTACCCACCACACAATGTCCCCGATCCTGATAAAGGACCTGGGTTAGAACCTCAATATTGCCAGGGTGGTATTTCAAGGTTGGCTCCATGCAAACTGGCGTTCACACTTCCAAGCCTCCCACCTATCCTACACAAGCAACATCAAGATCCACTGTGAAGCTGTAGTAAAGGTTCACGGGGTCTTTCCGTCTAGCCGCGGATACACTGCATCTTAACAGCGATTTCAATTTCACTGAGTCTTGGGTGGAGACAGCGTGGCCATCGTTACGCCATTCGTGCAGGTCGGAACTTACCCGACAAGGAATTTCGCTACCTTAGGACCGTTATAGTTACGGCCGCCGTTTACTCGGGCTTCGATCAAGAGCTTCTCCTAAGATAACCCCATCAATTAACCTTCGAGCACCGGGCAGGCGTCACACCGTATACGTCCACTTACGTGTTAGCACAGTGCTGTGTTTTTAATAAACAGTCGCAGCCACCTGGTATCTTCGACCGCCGCCAGCTCAGGGAGCAAGTCCCGTCACCGGCAGCGGCGCACCTTCTCCCGAAGTTACGGTGCCATTTTGCCTAGTTCCTTCACCCAAGTTCTCTCAAGCGCCTTGGTATTCTCTACCTGACCACCTGTGTCGGTTTCGGGTACGGTCCCTTTTGACCTGACGCTTAGAAGTTTTTCCTGGAAGCCTGGCATCAACCACTTCCCCACCTTGGTGGGTTCGTCATCAGTTCTCGGCTTGGTGAACCCGGATTTGCCTGAGTCCACAGCCTACGACCTTAAACAGGGACAACCATCGCCCTGCCGGCCTAGCCTTCTCCGTCACTCCATCGCAGTCAAAAGGGGTACAGGAATATTAACCTGTTTCCCATCGATTACGTCTTTCGACCTCACCTTAGGGGCCGACTCACCCTGCGCCGATTAGCGTTGCGCAGGAACCCTTGGTCTTCCGGCGAGGGAGCCTCTCACTCCCTTTATCGTTACTCATGTCAGCATTCGCACTTCTGATACCTCCAGCCAACCTCCCGATTGACCTTCAACGGCTTACAGAACGCTCCTCTACCGCACCTGCAAAGCAGATACCCGTAGCTTCGGTGAATAGTTTGAGCCCCGTTACATCTTCCGCGCGAGCCGACTCGACCAGTGAGCTATTACGCTTTCTTTAAAGGGTGGCTGCTTCTAAGCCAACCTCCTGGCTGTCTGGGCCTTCTCACATCGTTTCCCACTTAACTATTACTTTGGGACCTTAGCTGACGGTCTGGGTTGTTTCCCTTTCCACGACGGACGTTAGCACCCGCCGTGTGTCTCCCGTGATTGCACTCATCGGTATTCGGAGTTTGCATGGGGTTGGTAAGCCGGGATGGCCCCCTAGCCCAAACAGTGCTCTACCCCCGATGGTGAGACACGAGGCGCTACCTAAATAGCTTTCGAGGAGAACCAGCTATCTCCGGGCTTGATTAGCCTTTCACTCCTATCCACAAGTCATCCCCTGGCTTTTCAACGACAGTGGGTTCGGTCCTCCAATCAGTGTTACCTGATCTTCAACCTGCTCATGGATAGATCGCCCGGTTTCGGGTCTATTCACTGCGACTGGACGCCCTGTTAAGACTCGCTTTCGCTACGGCTTCCCTATGCGGTTAACCTTGCCACAGAAAATAAGTCGCTGACCCATTATACAAAAGGTACGCCATCACCCATTCGAAAATGAGCTCTGACTGCTTGTACGTACACGGTTTCAGGTTCTGTTTCACTC
>NZ_CP120717.1:7200000-7377917 GCF_032883915.1 Endozoicomonas sp. 8E
TGCGACCAGTCTTCAACCTCTAAGCCCGGCACTCTACAAAACTCTTTGGTATTATTGGTAATCATGGTCAACTGCATACTTCGGGCATGCCCAGCTAACATATTGTCATAGCTACCAATCAGCTGACCGGTAGATTTCAGAAAGTGTCGAATTTGAGAAGAGTGTTCTGCTGCATCCCCGTTAAAATCCAGTATCGGGATAACACTCAGGAGGGTACTCAACTCTACCTGTTTTTTCTCCCGAAGTCTTTTTGGGGCGCAGCAAATGCCAAACCCCCCTATGTCAGGATAGATGTCGCCTCTTTTGATTCATGACTCTCAATAATTGAGAGCATACAAAAAGAGGCTGTTATGACTCGCTACTCCAAAGAAATGAAAGAGTCCATTATCCAGAAGATGATGCCGCCAAATAATGTTTCCGTGGCTCAGCTTAAAAGAGAAACCGGCATTAATGATGCAACCCTGTATACTTGGCGCAAACAGGCAAAAGCGCAAGGTGTAGCCGTGCCCGGTGATGGTAAGAATCCTCAGCAGTGGAGTGCTGAAAACAAGTTCGCGGTTCTGATGGAAACCGCCAACATGAACACAACAGAGCTATCCGAATACTGTCGTAAGAAGGGTCTCTACTACGAAGACTTGCAGCAGTGGAAAGCTGATTTTATCGCAGGCAGCACAAAGCCTGCTGAATCCCGTCAGGTACAGGCCGCTGCCAGACGAGATGACAAGAAGCGCATCCAGAAACTGGAAAAAGAACTCAAACGCAAAGACAAGGCACTTGCTGAAACCGCAGCACTGTTGGTTCTAACAAAAAAGGCAAACGCGATCTGGGGGGAGCGCGAGGACGATTGATTCCTCTCCCTGATCGCAAGGAAGCCGTTGCTTTAATCCAGGAAGCTGTTTCACAGGGTGCACGTAAAGTGAAAGCCTGTGCTGCGCTCAACCTGTCGATACGCACGGTTCAGCGCTGGCAAAAAGATGTAGAACAGGTGCGGGAAGATCAGCGTCAATACGCAGACCGGACAATGCCTGCCAACCAACTAACCAAGAGTGAGCAAAACGAGATTCTGAAAGTCTGTAACAGCGAGCGATTCAAAAGTAAGTCGCCATGCCAAATTGTACCGACACTGGCCGACGAAGGTGTTTATATGGCTTCTGAGTCAAGCTTTTATCGAGTGCTGAAGGCCCATAATCAACAGCATCATCGCGGTCGCAGTCAGAAGCCCGCAAAGCGGAAGCCGACATCGCATCGGGCTACGGCTCCGAATCAGCTCTGGTCGTGGGATATAACATTTTTGGGGTCGCCGATCAGGGGTAAATATTATTATCTCTATTTGGTTCTGGACGTCTATAGCCGCATGATTGTGACCTGGGAAGTCCATGAGAGGGAGTCCTCTGATCTGGCTGCTCAGATGATCCGCAAAGCTTTCATGCAGAATAAAATCAGCCTTCAGGAGCAACCACTGGTTCTGCACTCCGATAATGGCAGCCCAATGAAAGGGGCGACCATGCTGAGTACTCTTCAGCAGCTAGGAGTACAGACATCGTTCAGCAGGCCGCGCGTAAGTAACGATAACTCATACTCAGAGTCAGGCTTCAGAACCATGAAATATCGTCCCGGGTATCCGAATCACTTCTCCAGTCTGGAGTCAGCCAGAAAGTGGGTGTACGGGTTCGTAAACTGGTACAACATGGAGCATAAGCACAGTGGCATCAAGTTCCAGACCCCCTACGACAGACATACAGGGAAGGCTCAGAAAAGGGTTCTGAATCGTGAAAGAGTTTACCGTAAAGCAAAAGAGCAACACCCTGAGCGATGGGGAAGCCGTGAAACCAGAAACTGGCAATTACCGGTAGAGGTGTGGCTTAACCCTGAGCGATCAGAGAATCAGCAGCATTGTGATTTAGCTGCATAAGTTGAGGCGACATCTACCTTGAAAGTTACCGAAACATAAGTTCATCAACAGTAGCGGCCGATATAAATATACGGCCATTGTTGCTTTTGGAATGTTCTTTGATACTACCTGTATCGCGAGCTCTCAGGATGTGAATCAGGACATTGGTGTCAAGTAAGTATTTCATTATGTCCAATCCCCAAAATCACGTTCTTGTGGTAAAGGCTGTTCTCTATCAGGGTAATCCTCGCAGGCCGTGATGTTGTCAAAAAATTCGTCCCAGTCAACGTCTAGAGGCGAAATGGTCAGAGTATTCCCTTGTCGCTGGATTTGAACGTGCTTTACATTGTCTGGAAACGCAAACTCTTTGGGAATGCGAACAGCCTGTGTTCTGTTGTTTTTGAAAATGGTCGTTTTCATCATCGATCCTTTATTGTATATACCCTAGTATCTACTAGATTAAAAATTCAGACCTTGTCCACAGAACTATGGGGTGAAATCAGGTGCAACTATGCTATTTGCTTCGCAGCGTCTTTATGAGTTCTTAACAACTAAGCCATGAGCATTTAGACTTTTTTTCATTTTACTTTCCTGCTATTTACTGTCGCAACAAGGCAAAACATGATCTCACCGCACGATCCTTTTCTTCAGCAACAAGGCCTGCTGATGGCCAGTAGTTACTTTACTCTGACAGGCCAGTTGCTTTTCGGACTGCCTCTGAAAGACCCCGAACTGGGTTTAAAGCTTTATGAACACTCGTCAGCGTTGTTGTCTCATGGCACAGAAAGTGATCCGATCTTCTGTTATGGCAACCTGAGTGCCCAGTCTCTCTTTGAAATGGACTGGAACACCCTGACTCAAATGCCCTCCAGACACTCTGCAGAGCAGCCCAACAGAGAAGAGCGGGCCAGATTGCTCAGAGAAGTCAGTGACAGCGGCTACATCAAAAACTATTCAGGTATCCGGGTTTCCAGCACCGGACGACGGTTTCTGATTGAGCAGGCGCTGGTTTGGAATCTCTACGATGAGGAAGGTGAATACCGGGGTCAGGCTGCTGCGTTCAGTGGCTGGACTTTTCTTTGAGATCTCCCCGTATCTTCAAGGGCGACAGGTATAGATAGCCATTCAACTGAGCTATCCTAAACAATAGACAGCCAAAGGATAATTTTTATGAAAGGACTCATTTTCAGCGGCCTCTGCTTTTTGTCCTTGCCCGCCTTTTCAGAAAACGACTTGCCTCTGCCATCACCGCCCGCTTCCGCAGAAGCTCATGATTATAAAAAGCAGAGCATCGAACAGGTGATTGACAGCGGAGACGATGACGAGCTAGTGAGACTTTCCGGTCAAATCATCAAGAAGCTTAGATGTTCGATTTACCTGTTTCGAGATAAAACCGGAGAAATCCAGATTCAGATTAAGAATGACGACATACCCAAAAAGGGCCTGCTCTTCCGCTCCCCTACCATCATCAAAGGTGAGGTCACGAAAGACCCAAACAAACCCATTGTGGTGGAAGCCGACAAGATTCTTTATGTTTTCTAAAAACTAATCCGCCCCCGTGCATTCCAGATCTCCGATCATTACTGAGTGCGGTCACCGACCACCAGGAAGTCGGAGTTGAGCAGTAAATCTCCGGCACCCTCCAGCGTTATATTTTGGATAGACAAAATATGACCAATATTTATTTTTCAGACATTTTTTCCGGGTAAATTTAGTTTTTTATGGCAGTATTTAGTTTTTACCCTGACAGATATGGAGCAGTTCCGGGAATGCATAAATTGCAGGCCGGCGGCCAGATCCTTCCCTGAGCGTCACAATGGGACCATCCGGCACATGCAACTGGCGCAAAAGACCGTGCAGAGTAGGCTTACTGATACCAGACCGTTTAGCAAAATCGTTCACTTGAAAGATAGGTCTGTCAAAGAGTGTATCTACCAGTTGCATCGTGAACTTTGAGCCTGTCGTTTGTTGAACACTGACTTTAGTCTTCTCATATAACGACATGATCGTTTTTACTTTCTGAACGTTCTCTTTAGCCTGAATCAGTATGGCTTTGAGAAAAAATTCAATCCATCCTGTCCAGTCGCCTTCCTGGTAAATCCTCTTTAGCCGTTCGTAATATTCATCCCGGTGTGCTTCCAGATAACCTGAAAGATAAAACATAGGACTGGAGAGTCTCTGTTTACTGTATAAAAACAGCGGTATAACCAAACGACCAATACGACCATTGCCATCCTTGAATGGGTGTATCAGTTCAAATTGAGCATGAACAATGGCGGTCTGAGCCAATACATCAAAATCATTCTCGCCCAGATAATGATTCCAGACTTCAAGATGATCCATCAGCTTTATGGGGTCCGGGGGAACAAAGGTTGCGGTCTCCAGGGTACATCCAGCTCGACCAATCCAATTCTGATCCTTTCGAAAAGCACCCGGTGCTTTGCCTTGCCCTCTTACACTATCCAGTAGTAGCTGATGTAACTGTAACAGGAGGCTTAAAGAGATAGTTCGCCCTTCAGCCAGGTACTCCTGAGCCAGCATCAATGCTTTTCGATAGTTCAGTATTTCCTGAATGTCTGTATTTTTTCTCTCGTCAAATTGAGCACCTGCTTCATGCTCAAGCACCTCTTCAACCGTGGCCTGGGTCCCTTCAATCCTGGATGATAACACCGCTTCCTGATTCATCAGGGGCGATAGCATGACCGCAGGATTAATGATTCCCTGCAGCAAACCACTGTATTCAGCGAGTGCCGCATTAGCTTCACCAACCAGCGTGATGAGACGGCCGAAATCAAGGCCTTGAAGGGGAAGCGTATCAGGTATATACGGGGTCATGCCAAAACCTTGTGTATTAAAAGAAAGAATATTTAGTATATAAATCCTTTTGTGTCTGTCGTATCCAACACAAATTTTTTGTATTAAAAATTGCAATATTTAATACAAAATAACGATAGCGTACTGAACCTGATACACAAATCAGATTTTGTATTAAATTAATTAATATTTAATACAAAAAACACAAATCACTCGGCCACTTTAATCTTCCCTCACAGATTAAGAGTGTTAACCAGCAAAATCCGCGAAGTTTCCAGACGGGCTTCCACTGCATTATCCAACCTGCCTTCCAGTAGCATGTTCCTCCTGTGAATATTGCTCTGGCAGGCAGGTTTGGCTTATTCAGACTCCTAAAGACCAATTAATAACCGTGCATTCCAGATCTTCGACCAGTCCTGAGTTCGATCTCCCACCACCAGAAAATCGGAATTCAGCAGACTCTCTTTGAAGTTGTAGGAAAACCGCTTGCCGTGAGGGTCCAGCAGTAAGCCCCCGGCACCTTCCAGAATTGCCTGTGCCGCTGCGGTATCCCACTCGGATGTCGGCCCCAGCCTTGGGTAGAGGTCTGCCAGCCCTTCTGCAACATGGCAACTCTTGAGGGCACTGCCGACAGGCCTTACCTCCAGATTGGGATAGAGCGCTCTGAGTTTTTCAACAAATACAGCAGCTCTTTCGGTGCCATAACTTCGACTACCCAGTGCCACAGTTTCCTTTTCTGGCTGAAAACTTCTTGGAGTAATACTGACAGCAGGCTGGTCTTCAGTTTGTTTGAAAGCCCCCAGATCACTGCCACCCCAATAGATAGTATTCTCATCAGGGACCTGAACCACACCCAATACCGGATAGCTTCGGCCATCTTCTGACTTTTCCATCAAGGCGATATTCACAGTGAACTGGCCATTTCCATTGATAAACTCCTGGGTGCCATCCAGAGGGTCCACCAGCCAGTAGCGTTCCCACTGGCCGCGCTCGGTAAAAGCGGTATGTTCAGACTCTTCTGATAAAATCGGGTATTGAATGTCCAGAGCCTTCAGGCCCTGCTCAATAACTTCGTTGGCTTTGAGATCTGCCAGAGTAACCGGCGTTTTGTCAGACTTGTGCTGAACACCCAGATCTTGCTGATGGTAAAGGGTCAGGATGGCCCCTCCGGCCTCTCGGGCAATCTGCTTTACGGACTCAATCAGCTTGTCGTCAAACATCGGGATTCTCCAGCCATCCGGCCTGAATTTTCTCTCTGACCAGAAACAGGGTAGCCAATGCCCTTGCTTCGGAAAAGTCCGGCCTGTCGTTCAGTTCCAGCAAGCGGTCAAAGGACCACTCAACCACTTCCAGGGGCTCTGGCTCGTCCCCTTCGAGCTTTTCTTCATAAAGGTCCCAGGCCACCATTGAGTGTATTCTGCTTTTCATGTAGTTGGGTGAATGGGTAAATGAACTCAGGTACTTCCATTGCCGGGCACCGTAACCGACTTCTTCCTTTAGCTCGCGGTTGCCGCCTTGTTCCAGACTTTCTTCCGGCTCAACCAAACCCTTGGGCAGAGTCAACTGATAGTCTTCGGTACCACCGGCATACTCACGGATCATCAGGAAACGATGATTATCCAGCAGCGGCACCACCATGACCGCTTGATGCCCTGTTCCAAAAGAACCTAATCGTTCATAGGTTCTTTCAACACCATTGGAGAATTTGAGATCCAGTTCTTCTATTCTGAACAGACGAGTGCGTGCAATTTCACGACACGCTTTGATGACCGGTTTTTCTGACATGATTCCCTGCCTCTTGTTCAGCCGTTATTATATGTGTCTAACCCATTGCTCACATACGTCGATGGACAATTAATTCACTTAGCCTTGTGCCAATAATACAGCAAGATTGCTGTTCAGGGTCTGGATAAGTCATCATGGCAAAAGAAGAATGTCGAGGTGATTATGATTAACTGGAATGCCATAGATACGGTTCTCCTTGACATGGATGGTACCCTGCTGGATCTCCATTTTGATAACTACTTCTGGATGGAATATGTACCTCAGAAATATGCCGAAAAACACAGCATTACTCTGGAGCAGTCGAAAGAAGAGTTGCATCCGAGGGTAGCCCAGACATTCGGCAAGTTGGAATGGTACTGCCTGGATTACTGGGCCAGAGAGCTGGATCTGGATATCATCGCTCTGAAGCAGGAGCTGGTTCATTTGATCAGCTTCAGACCCGGTGCCGACCGTTTCCTGCAAAATATCCGCGACCGGGGCAAGAAAGTGATCATGATCACCAATGCTCATCGGGACGGCCTGTCACTGAAGCTGGAAAGACTCTCCATGGCCCACTATTTTGACAGATTGATCAGCTCCCATGATTACGGCTACCCCAAGGAAACTCAGGCATTTTGGCACAACCTGGAAGCCGATATAGGAACGGATAAAGAACGAGCCCTGTTTATTGATGACAGCCTCCCGGTCCTGAATTCTGCCAAAACCTATGGCATCGCCCATTTACTGGCTATCCGTTATCCGGACAGCAAGCAGGGTGCCAAAGATACCGGTGAATATCAGGCCGTTGAAGATTTTCAAGAGCTTATTCATCTTTGATCAGGCTTTGAAAACCAGTTTAATGACTTTTGAGAGTAATAAATGGCCAAGCAAAGAAGTGTCCAAGACAAACAGCCGGACAAAGTACGTCTGGACAAGTGGCTCTGGGCTGCCCGCTTTTACAAGACCCGAAATATCGCCAAAGAGGCCATTGAAGGTGGCAAGGTACATCTGAATGGCCAGCGCTGCAAACCCGGTAAAGAGCCCAAAGTAGGTGACCAGCTGAAACTGCGTACCGGCTGGGATGAAAGAGTAGTGATTGTTCGGGAACTCTCTGACAAACGCCAGAAAGCCGAGCTGGCACAACAACTCTACGAAGAGACTGCGGCCAGTATTCAGTCTCGTGAGGTGGCAGCAGAACAACGCAAGGCTTTGCGCGGTGCTATGGCTCCCCGGCCGGATCGCCGTCCGGATAAAAAACAGAGAAGGGATATTCTCAGGCAGAAATCCAACCTGGCCGATTAATGTCAGATCAGATAAACAACACCTTTTTCCACCTTTGAGGGAGCCAGGGTCAGTTTGTCACCAAGGCATGGGCCTGCCACACACTCTCCTGACTCAATGAGAAACAAAGCCCCATGAGTAGCGCACTGGATCAGTCGCTTTTCGCTGTCCAGAAAGCGGTCTTCCTGCCATTCCAGATTGATACCGAGGTGTGGGCAACTGTTTTCGTAGACGAAGACTTCTTGATCTCGACGGACGACGAAAATAGAGCCTTTTTCGGTCTCGAAACCTTTACTTCCGGGGTTTTCAAGATCATCAACAGCGCAGAGTTCCAACAAGTTTCCAGTTCCTGAATTTGATGGCTGTTTTGAAAATAGATTCTTAAACAGCCATGAGCCAACAATGGCGCTCACTGCGCATCATCAAGAGAGATACGAAGCCTGAAAGAGCGGTATCGACCCATAATAATTGAGCTGATTTAAAACTCATAGCGCACTCTGGCTGAAAAACTGTCGGTGGTGTAGTGCTGACTCCAGTTATGGTCGTATCCTGCTCTGAGTGTCCAGTGATGACCACTTTTGACGGCAAAAGCGAGACCTGCAGTGAGTCGATAGGGGTCTCTGTCCGGCCCAGTCACTTTAAGAGTTGAGCCGCTAGCCAGATGGGTCGCTTTGAATTCGCTTCCGGATGAAATAAAGTCGTAATAGCCCATCAGTGTCAGCTCCGGTTTAAAGACGGTCTGACGTCCCCAAATGGCTCCGTTAAACTTGAATCCAGCACCCAGCTCAGCTGTGAGGTAGTCATCGTTTTCAATTTTTTGCTCGAACCCGGAGTTTCCCTTTTCAGAATAATCCTGAATCCGAAGCTGACCATAACTGAACAAAGCCCGTGGTACCAGGCTCCAACTACCCAGTTGCCAGGCGGTGCTGCCAGTGACTCTGAGGCCCCACTGGTCAGCCTGGAAGTCGCCTTTCACTCTTTGGCCATTAACTGTTTTTTTACTGTCGTTGGAACCACTTCCCACGGATGCCACGGCATTCATGGACAGTCTTCGGTAATTCCAGCTGCCATAGAGCGAGGTCAAAAAACTTTGTTGACGGGTACTGGCGCCATCATTCATATCAATAGAGGCTTTGGATAAGGTCATGGCAAAGCCGAATCTGATATTATCTTCCAGCTCACCGTCCACTCCCAGTGTCATGCCTCCCACCTGATTCTTGAAGCCCATTGCCTGATCAACAACCTCGTGCTTACCCTCGGTATAAAGAAGCTGACCCCAGGCTGCACCATCGACAAACTGGTCGCCATAATTAAAACCACGACGGATGCCTTGATTACGATTGAAGATGATATTGTGAACGTTATTGGTCAGAGTCAGCCCTGTTTTTTGAACTGCGGCCGAAGCCTCCGGTTGAACTTCATTAGCCTTGGTAGAAGCCACTACCGTGGCTAAAGCCAATGCGCCGGGTAAAAAATAATTGCGCGAAATTTTCACAATCCCTGTGCCTTCCCTGTTATCAGTGCTCATTCAAGCCATTACCAAAAGCCGGAGACTGCCTGTTCTCGGTCAGCCTCCGACTTTTTCCGATATCTGCTATTGTCATCGGATCATTCGAACAATGTCTTAGGAAGAATCAATGAAGCCCATTCCATGCAGTCGTTATATTCTTCCGTTTTCTACATCTTTCAAAAAGTCCACGAGCGCTTGCCGGTAGTTTTCCGGATCATCCCACATAGAGCAATGACTGCCGTTATCACAGAGTACCAGCCTGCTGTGAGGCAGAATGGAAGCCATCTGCTTCTGATCGTCCGGCGCCGTTGTGTCGTAGCGTCCAGCCAGTACCAGTGTTGCAACACGGATGCCGGCCAGATCATTCCAACGATCCCAGCCCAGCAGATTGCCGGTAAAAACAAACTCATTATTACCCTGCATAGTGTTGTAAACACTGAGATTCCTGTGATCAAAGGCCCTGCTCAGAGCTTCAGGCCAGCTAGGCAATCTGCAAATGTACTTGCGATAGAGATGTTCCATCAGAAGAGAAGGGTGCTCTTCATTGTCCAGATCGTTCGCCGCTTCGAATGGTTTTATTTGATCTACCACCTCCGGTGGCAACTGCTCCCGAAGGTGCTTGATATGAGCCATATAGGAATGAACACTGCCGGTGATGCTGCCGAGAATGAGTCCTTTCAGATATCGTTGGTACTTAAGTGCATATTCAATCGCCCACAAGCCACCACAGCCGTGGCCAAAGAGGTAAAAATCCTCCAGGCCCAATGCCGTCCGAACCTGTTCGATCTCATCAATAAATCGTTCCAATTGCCAAAGTGACCCATCTTCAGGCTGATCTGAGCACCATGAACCCAGTTGATCATAAAAAATGACCTCCACTCCCTGAGGAACAAGAAAGTCTTCCAGGCATTCCAGGTACTCATGGGAGCATCCCGGTCCGCCGTGCAGTGTCAGTAACCTTAATCGCCCAGAGCCCACCCGCTGAGTCCAGACCCGATAGCCGTTATTCAGTGTCACCCACTGAACTCCCGGTGCGTTATGCTTCTCTTGTTTGGTCATCATGCCAGTACACTGTTTAGACTTCGCAACGGATTCAGTGTAGGCAGTTTCTGTGGAAAAAGAGGCAATGCGCTCATTTACCTACTATTATTTCCGAGCCATCGTTTTGACTAAATTATTTATTTTTCAACGGTTTTTCGTTTGTTATGAAGACTCCTGCCCTGATCCTGATTCTAACCTTGCTGGCTTGCTCAACCCAAACCGGTGCATCCACAGCCTGCCAGAAAACTTTTGGGCCTGCTGGAGACAACATATTGCTATCAGGAATAAGTGTTTCATCGGGAGACCGCCTTGAAGGGATGCTTATCCCGGGCAGTTATCTGAATGGCCATCTGCTCATGTTTTCGGGAAACATGGCGATTACGAGCAAAGCGTCTCATCATTCGGCGCTTGGTGCACTGACCGTCTCCTCAGAAAATAATCTTTGCCGGGATGACGGCGGCCAATACTCCGACACTCTGAGATTGCAATGGTCAGACGATGCCACTGGCAGCATTCTAAACCTGTATGGCTACAATCTGAGACTGTTATCTAAGAATTGCTATACCGGAACTCTGAGCCAAACGCTTAAACCTGAGAGTTCAATGCAACTGATCGCTTTTTGCATTGATAAGTTTGATGACAAACACACTCCTTCAACTATGACCGGCCAGCTCAATTCCGATGAGATAAAACATAAGGTATGTTCTGAAGAGAGGCTGTTGAAAGAAACGGCACTCTCCAAAGAAGATTGTTTGAATCACTTCGACACCCAATCTCAAGCAGATAAAGATGTAAGGTTCAGTGATACCAAGAGACAACCTGTAGATCACAATCCCTTACAGCAGCCGTTGTATTACTTTGCTAAATAGCCCACAAAGGGTTGATCCATGCAGCCCAGCAGAACATCTGAATGAGAAACGGCTCAGTCGCTTTTCCCGGTAAAGTTCCCAATAGGCAGAAATGATCTGACAAGAGGGAGACTCAACGGGGTTCTGTGGAAAACTCTCTATGAAAGCTGTGGATAAATACAACTGTCAGCAGCGGTCAGTTTAAGTAGACAAATTCCATAGTCGTCTAAAAGCCTTTATTTATGTAATGTTCTTGTTGTTGCTTTCTCTAAGCTCACCGGCAAAAACCTGTGCATAAAAAGTGTATAACAGATTGTGCACCCGTCTTGAGCAAGGTCATTCCTTTTGCTGCCCCGGAAAAAGCTGGCCTTTTGATCACAGCCAGAACACTTGGCTGACGGGTTGCGCCTGCACCGTCAAACTGGCATAGCCCGTGGGAAACCCGTTACAGTAGTAGAACAGCATTAAATCCGACAGACCCCAGACCCGAATGGAATCATGAACCCCGGAAAAATATTCAAATGATTATCGAGGCGTTCACATGGGCCTTCTCAAGGGCAGTAAAAGGCGCACGACAGGCAGGGCTTGTGCAGGAGGTTGCTGCGATTGCAGGGAAGTACCAGCGAAACAAAAAAGCCTGGCAACCCCATCTGGAGCAAACCCGCGCTGCCATTAATGACGCCATAAAGGAAGCAGATCCTGCTGAACCCATTCTGATTCTGGGCTCAGGACTGGGCCTTGATCTCCCGCTGCAAGCACTCAACGATCATCCGACCGGTGCCCTTTTGTTCGACGCCGTAAAGCCGCCGCAGCTTGCTGCCAAACTGAAACAGTATCCAAATATTAAATTTGAACTAAGGGATGTCACCGGCCTTCTCGAGGAACTCTGTAGCAACTTCAGCAGCAAGAAGATAAGCCTGCCTTCTTCCGCACCGTTGCCGCTCAAGGGTTTCAGTCTGGCAATTAGTGTGAATATGCTTTCACAGATTCCGTTATCATTCTCCAACAGCCCACCGGAAGGTGACGCGGAAATACGCATGATGACGGCTATCCAGAAAGCCCACATCATGACTTTAAAAGCGATGGGTTTTACCATTCTCTTAATTTCTGATTACGAACGCCACGAGTACAAAGACGATGACATTGAGGTTATCACGACCGTTGCGCCCCCCCTTTGGCCCGGTAAACCTGTAAATGAATGGGACTGGCATATTACACCATCAGGCGAAAGCAGAAATGGTCAGACCACAATCCTTAAGGTGGGTGTCTGGAAAATCCCTGCTGAGTTAGCGATGGCCTTGAATGAATCAACGACTCAAGGCAGCCAGTCTTCTTCCATAATCTGATCAAATGTCCATGGGCAAATCTCAGGAAAGCTGTGTTCATTCAGTTGCTGATGAGGCTGAACATAGTTATTCATTGCTTTGATAGCCAAGACCTTGCCATCAACATAAGCTTCATCGAAAAGGCTTTTCACCTCACTCTGAAGATGAGGCCGTCTCTTTATAAGCTTATTGATCGCTAGCCTTGTTCTATCAATCGTTCCTTTCCAGTCTCTGCAGTTATAGGGCTCGGGCAGCACAGGATTCAGAACTCGAATCTGATACTCATATTTCAGTAAATGGAGCAAAAGTGTCGTCAAACGAGATTCCAAGGTATCCAACTCACTGCTCATATCATCGATTTCCCCAATCAGGTTATCTATATCAAGTTGGTCAAATTGACGATTGGTCAGATACTCTTTCTGCTGCTCAACCCAGCGATAATAATCAGTCTCGTATAGATTTTTCATGAAATTGCCTCCAATCCGGCTTAGGCCCGAGAGTATAGTTTATGTTTTCTTTTTGTCAGGAATCACCACATCAAACGGCAGCCCCTTTCTCAGGGCAATCTGGCTGAAATAGATATTAATAGCCTGGGAGGTCGTTAGTCCCAGTTTACGAAGCACTTGTTCGGCTTCTTCCTTTAACGCTTCGTCGATACGCGCTCTGACGGTGGTTTCTTTAGCCATAGTGGTATCTCCCGTGGCATATTTCTGACTGGAATTCATGATTTCTCGTATGGTACATGAAACCGACGACCAACGGATGCGTTGTTCCTGCTACGCTTTTCCCGATAAGTGTTAAACTATCTAGATTGTTTGGCTGCCTGAACGTTCGTTGTGAGCACTTTTACCTCACCAGAGGCACTTGCCAGTTTTTTTGTCGAAGCAACTCGATAACCTATTCCGGAGGAATCAAGTTAATGGGCCGACGCCATAAAACCCACGCTGTTCAGGTGGGACACATTACCATCGGTGGCGATGCTCCTGTAGTCGTCCAATCCATGACGGATACGGATACTGCTGATGTCGAGCGTACGGTTGAGCAAATAAAGCTTCTGGCGGACGCTGGCTCTGAGATTGTCCGGGTGACGGTCAACACCGAAGAAGCGGCTGCTGCAGTTCCGGCCATCTATGAGAAGCTGGCCCAGCAGGGCTACAATGTCCCTATTGTCGGCGACTTTCACTACAACGGTCATATTTTGCTGACAAAGTACGATGATACTGCCCGCCTGCTGCACAAATATCGCATTAACCCAGGCAATGTTGGCTTTGGCAACAAGAAAGATGATCGCTTCAACGCCATGATTGACGTAGCCATAAAGTACGATAAACCAATTCGTATCGGGGTGAACTGGGGCAGTCTGGATAAAGAGCTGTCCACTCGTTTAATGGATGAAAACGCACGCTCTGAAAACCCTAAATCCTCTCAGGAAGTTCTGCACGAAGCTCTGGTACTCTCTGCGTTGACCAGTGCCGATGCAGCTGTAGCAAGAGGGCTTGGGGCCAACAAAATTGTTATTTCCTGCAAGGTCTCCCGGGTACAGGACCTGATCAGTGTCTACGAGATGCTCTCAGAGCGTTGTGAATATGCACTCCATCTGGGTCTGACCGAGGCGGGTATGGGTAGCAAGGGGATTGTTTCGTCCAGTGTTGCCATGGGCGTATTGCTCCAGCAGGGTATTGGTAACACCATTCGTACTTCCCTGACGCCGGAGCCCAATGGCAGCCGTGATCGAGAGGTGATTGTTTCCCAACAGATATTACAGGCACTGGATGTCCGTAGCTTTTCTCCTGAGGTGACCGCCTGCCCTGGCTGCGGTCGAACTACCAGTACTTTCTTCAGGGTTCTGACGGATGAAGTAGACGCCTTTCTGCGTACCAAAATGGTGACCTGGCGTCACAAATTTGTGGGTGTGGAAGAAATGAAAGTAGCGGTTATGGGTTGTGTTGTTAACGGTCCCGGTGAGAGCAAACATGCCAACATCGGTATCAGTCTGCCCGGAACTGGTGAAGCGCCTTCAGCACCTGTGTTTATCGACGGTCAAAAAGTAACTACGCTCAAGGGTGACAATATCACTGAAGAGTACAAGGAAATGATTGAAGAGTACGTCCACAAAACATACTCCCCCAGGGAGTCACTGATTGCCAGCCGGTAAAGGCTCAATCAAATTCCATAGAAGCCCGCTCAGCGGGCTTTTTTATGCTCCGGTTATATTGATTTACTCTGCTTCTTTTGGCTCAGGTCTTTCCTGTTCAACCATCTCAGGTGTTTCCAGACTGATCCGCCCCAGGCCACCGCTGCGGAATTCATTCAGGAGAATCTCAGAGACTTTGTGAAGATCAGCTATACCGCCTCTTCTCATGCAGTTTCTGCGGGCAGCAATCACATCCATCAGTTCGATATCACTGGAAGGCAACTCTTTGATCTGAAAACGCTGCCTGAGAGCTTCCGGGTACGCTTTCAGAAAATATCCAGCAGCAAACAGGGCGATGTCTTCGTATTCCAGAACTGCATCTTTAATGGCTCCGGAAATGGCCAGTCGATAGCCACAGGCTTCAGGCTCCAGCTTGGGCCAGAGGAATCCGGGCGTATCCAAAAGCACCATGCCATTGGGCAACTTGATGCGCTGCTGTTGTTTGGTAACTGCGGGAACATTTCCGGTTTTGGCAATAATACGGTTGGCAAGCGTGTTGATCATGGTGGACTTGCCGACATTGGGAATCCCCAGGATCATGGCTCTCATGCCTTTGATATCGAGTTTGCGTTCTACCATGCTCTCGGCCAGCTTCAGAACACCACGAACTTTTTCCGGCTGACTTTGGGTCAGGGCAATGGCCTTAACGCCTTCTTCCTTTTCCATCTCCCTGATCCACTGCTCTGTGACAGCAGGATCAGCCAGATCACTCTTGTTCAAGACTTTAATGTAGGGCGTTTTACCACGCAGGGAAGGCACCAGAGGGTTTCCGCTACTGAAAGGAAGACGGGCATCCAGAACTTCGATGATCAGATCGACTTCCGGGACCACTTTCTTGATCTCCTTTCGAGCCTTGTGCATATGCCCGGGAAACCAGTTAATTGCCATAACAACACCTTTGTTTACTGAAGGCCGGTATTCTATATGCTCCGGAGCAATCTAGTAACCCAGGCTTTTATCTATTGCTGGCGGCATTTCTCCCTGCTCAATGAGCGCTACGTCAGCAACAATCTGTTCCATCGCCCGCTCAATCGGAGTTGGGGCCGCAACATGGGGCGTAACAATCACCCGACTGTTCTGCCAAAGGGGATGCTTGTTGTCCAGTGGCTCAACTTCAAACACATCCAACATGGCGCCTCTTATGTGGCCTGTTTCCAGAAGATTTTGCAAAGCCTCTACCTCGATAACATCGCCCCGTCCTCCATTAATCAAAACACTGCCTTCAGGCAGCTTTTCCAAGGTCTTCTGATTCAACAACTTTTGGGTAGAAGGTGTTGAGGGCAAGAGATTGACCAGCACTCTGGAGTGTTTCAGAAGGTGGTCCAGTCCTTCATCGCCTGATACAGCTTTAACACCGTCGATCTGCTTTTCAGTTCGACTCCAGCCAATGACCGGAAATCCTGAATCGCTGACAGCCTTTGCCACCGCTTTACCAATAACACCAAGACCGAGAATGCCAACCGTCCATTCTGACTTCTTGCTGATTTTATGGGGCTGCCAGTTACTATCTAACTGTTGCTGACTGTAATAATCAAAATCACGATAGAAATGCAGCAGCCCATATATCACGTAATCCGACATGTATTCCTCCATGCCGACTCCTCTTAACTTGAGGACAGGAAGATCAGCCGGAAGGCTCTCAAGATCAACCAGACTATCAACACCGACACCCTGGTTAAATACTACTTTTAATTGGGTCTGCTGTTGAAAGAACTCGGCCGGAGGTTGCCAGATCACTGCATAATCCGCCAGCCAGTCATGGCATGCTTCTTTAGCCCAATGACGCACGTCTGCATCAGGGAAAGCATCCCTGACGGCTGAAGTCCAAAGTTCACTATTTTTCTTGTTATACACAATGATTTTCATCAACCTTAACTCCGTGGTAAATAATGAAATAATAATTAGAAATATTGTCCTGAGTCGCGACCAGAAAAAGCCTGAGCACAGTTAAGGATAATTGGGCCTTATTAACAGATATTGATTAGAGGCAGTTTAAGCGTCCTGCACTGCAATAATTTGAATACAGCTTTTCTATCATTGTGATAGCCATTACCAATTTCCAATCTCATCCGCTTGCCTCTAACTTTTATTCTATACAACAAGAGGACAATCCCATGAATGAATCCAAACAAGCAGAGAGAAATCAAGATAGTCTCAATATTTCATTTAAGCAATCCAAAAAGCAAAGCGATTGCAATTTCAACAACGACTATTACGGAGACAGAGTCTGCCTTGCCCCTTCTAACCAAAAGAAATGACAATTTGCAGATTCGATCATTAATAAACTCTTGATAGAATGCTGCAACTCTCTAAAGTCGTTATGGATGAACCTGTCGGTTGCGGGTTCGGGTACCAAAAAGCAAAAAACCCCAGTCGATCTCTCAACTGGGGTTTTGCTTTATTCAATGCCTGGCAATGACCTACTCTCACATGGGGAAGCCCCACACTACCATCGGCGATGTGTCGTTTCACTTCCGAGTTCGGGATGGGATCGGGTGGTTCCAACACTCTATGGTCACCAGGCAAAACTGGTCGAACCTTGCTTTTGAGCTGGAAGCCTGAAGCTGGAAGCTTGAAGCTGTTTGTCGCAAGCAGAAGGCTCTGGAATCCAAATATCTTTTTAAGCTGTGTTGTTTATTCTTGCTCAACACTCTCGTTCACTGTGTACGGCTTCAAGCTTACAGCTTCAGGCTTCCAGCTTCTTTCAGCTGGCCGCTGCGCTGCACAAATCGCTTTGGCGTTATATGGTCAAGCCTCTCGAGTCATTAGTACGGGTTAGCTCAACGCCTCACAACGCTTACACATCCCGCCTATCAACGTCGTCGTCTTCAACGTCTCTTATGGGCCTTGCGGCCAGGGAAGTCTCATCTTGAAGGGGGCTTCCCGCTTAGATGCTTTCAGCGGTTATCCCGTCCGAACTTAGCTACCGGGCAATGCGTCTGGCGACACAACCCGAACACCAGTGGTTCGTCCACTCCGGTCCTCTCGTACTAGGAGCAGCTCTCCTCAAACTTCCAACGTCCACGGCAGATAGGGACCGAACTGTCTCACGACGTTCTAAACCCAGCTCGCGTACCACTTTAAATGGCGAACAGCCATACCCTTGGGACCGGCTTCAGCCCCAGGATGTGATGAGCCGACATCGAGGTGCCAAACACCGCCGTCGATGTGAACTCTTGGGCGGTATCAGCCTGTTATCCCCGGAGTACCTTTTATCCGTTGAGCGATGGCCCTTCCATTCAGAACCACCGGATCACTATGACCTACTTTCGTACCTGCTCGAGATGTACCTCTCGCAGTCAAGCTGGCTTGTACCATTACACTAACCGCACGATGTCCGACCGTGCTTAGCCAACCTTCGTGCTCCTCCGTTACTCTTTGGGAGGAGACCGCCCCAGTCAAACTACCCACCACACAATGTCCCCGATCCTGATAAAGGACCTGGGTTAGAACCTCAATATTGCCAGGGTGGTATTTCAAGGTTGGCTCCATGCAAACTGGCGTTCACACTTCCAAGCCTCCCACCTATCCTACACAAGCAACATCAAGATCCACTGTGAAGCTGTAGTAAAGGTTCACGGGGTCTTTCCGTCTAGCCGCGGATACACTGCATCTTAACAGCGATTTCAATTTCACTGAGTCTTGGGTGGAGACAGCGTGGCCATCGTTACGCCATTCGTGCAGGTCGGAACTTACCCGACAAGGAATTTCGCTACCTTAGGACCGTTATAGTTACGGCCGCCGTTTACCGGGGCTTCGATCAACCGCTTCTCTTGCGATAACAGCATCAATTAACCTTCCGGCACCGGGCAGGCGTCACACCGTATACGTCCACTTACGTGTTAGCACAGTGCTGTGTTTTTAATAAACAGTCGCAGCCACCTGGTATCTTCGACCGCCGCCAGCTCAGGGAGCAAGTCCCGTCACCGGCAGCGGCGCACCTTCTCCCGAAGTTACGGTGCCATTTTGCCTAGTTCCTTCACCCAAGTTCTCTCAAGCGCCTTGGTATTCTCTACCTGACCACCTGTGTCGGTTTCGGGTACGGTCCCTTTTGACCTGACGCTTAGAAGTTTTTCCTGGAAGCCTGGCATCAACCACTTCCCCACCTTGGTGGGTTCGTCATCAGTTCTCGGCTTGGTGAACCCGGATTTGCCTGAGTCCACAGCCTACGACCTTAAACAGGGACAACCATCGCCCTGCCGGCCTAGCCTTCTCCGTCACTCCATCGCAGTCAAAAGGGGTACAGGAATATTAACCTGTTTCCCATCGATTACGTCTTTCGACCTCACCTTAGGGGCCGACTCACCCTGCGCCGATTAGCGTTGCGCAGGAACCCTTGGTCTTCCGGCGAGGGAGCCTCTCACTCCCTTTATCGTTACTCATGTCAGCATTCGCACTTCTGATACCTCCAGCCAACCTCCCGATTGACCTTCAACGGCTTACAGAACGCTCCTCTACCGGTTCAGTAGACAGTTGACAGTAGACGGTGGACGGTTTTCACTCATCAACCGTTTACTGTCCACTGTCAACTGTCCACTGAACCCCGTAGCTTCGGTGAATAGTTTGAGCCCCGTTACATCTTCCGCGCGAGCCGACTCGACCAGTGAGCTATTACGCTTTCTTTAAAGGGTGGCTGCTTCTAAGCCAACCTCCTGGCTGTCTGGGCCTTCTCACATCGTTTCCCACTTAACTATTACTTTGGGACCTTAGCTGACGGTCTGGGTTGTTTCCCTTTCCACGACGGACGTTAGCACCCGCCGTGTGTCTCCCGTGATTGCACTCATCGGTATTCGGAGTTTGCATGGGGTTGGTAAGCCGGGATGGCCCCCTAGCCCAAACAGTGCTCTACCCCCGATGGTGAGACACGAGGCGCTACCTAAATAGCTTTCGAGGAGAACCAGCTATCTCCGGGCTTGATTAGCCTTTCACTCCTATCCACAAGTCATCCCCTGGCTTTTCAACGACAGTGGGTTCGGTCCTCCAATCAGTGTTACCTGATCTTCAACCTGCTCATGGATAGATCGCCCGGTTTCGGGTCTACACCTTGCGACTTGGCGCCCTATTAAGACTCGCTTTCGCTACGGCTTCCCTATGCGGTTAACCTTGCCACAAAATGTAAGTCGCTGACCCATTATACAAAAGGTACGCCATCACCCATTCGAAAATGAGCTTTGACTGCTTGTACGTACACGGTTTCAGGTTCTATTTCACTCCCCTCAACGGGGTTCTTTTCGCCTTTCCCTCACGGTACTGGTTCACTATCGGTCAGTCAGGAGTATTTAGCCTTGGAGGATGGTCCCCCCATGTTCAGACAACATTTCACGTGTGCCGTCCTACTCGATTTCACAATAACTGGCTTTTCGCGTACGGGGCTATCACCCACTATGGCCACACTTTCCAGAGTGTTCCGCTAAACCAAAAATTGCTTAAGGGCTGGTCCCCGTTCGCTCGCCGCTACTGGGGGAATCTCGGTTGATTTCTTTTCCTCCGGGTACTTAGATGTTTCAGTTCCCCGGGTTCGCCTCCTAAACCCTATGTATTCAGGTCAAGGATACTCACTTGTGTGAGTGGGTTTCCCCATTCGGACATTCCTGGATCAGGGCCTGTTTATCGGCTCCCCAAGACTTTTCGCAGATTACCACGTCCTTCATCGCCTCTGACTGCCAAGGCATCCACCGTGTACGCTTAGTCACTTGACCATATAACCCAAAACGATCTGTTTGGCTGCGTCTTTTTGCTTTACTCGGCGTCGCAATCTTCACTCTGTCAGTCACATACCATGGGTATGCTCTTTCCGTCGTTCAGCTTGCGCCTTGATTAAAACAAAAATACTTTGCCAACCCCCGAAAAAGGGGTCCGATCCATTGGGCAGTCATATAACTACCTTTAACGATCTTCAGTTCATCACTGGCCACTGTTAACGGACCACTGACAACCGAACGCCATACACTTGAGAGTGTCTCAGCAAGAATATCATTAAAAGACAAAAGCCTTTTAAATCAACTCAGCTTATTTAAGTTTGGATTCCACATTGTTAAAGATCGCATTATCCGCTTTCTGTTAAAGAAAAGGACAATGAAGCAAAATATGCTTAATGAATGAGTCGTCCGGATTAATGGTGGAGCTAAGCGGGATCGAACCGCTGACCTCCTGCGTGCAAAGCAGGCGCTCTCCCAGCTGAGCTATAGCCCCATATTCCGAATCACGATTGGTGGGTCTGGGCAGACTCGAACTGCCGACCTCACCCTTATCAGGGGTGCGCTCTAACCAACTGAGCTACAGACCCAATCCTGCTGGTTCAGCGCACCGCTAAAACAACCGATTCATTAAACACTCTTTTTTAAAGAACAAAACAACACCAGACGACTTTCGCCGTTGGTGTTATCAAACAATTCGTGTGAACGCTTATGGAAGGTCGGTCTTCGTTTAAGGAGGTGATCCAGCCCCAGGTTCCCCTAGGGCTACCTTGTTACGACTTCACCCCAGTCATGAATCACTCCGTGGTGATCGCCCTCCCGAAGGTTAGGCTAACCACTTCTGGAGCAACCCACTCCCATGGTGTGACGGGCGGTGTGTACAAGGCCCGGGAACGTATTCACCGTGACATTCTGATTCACGATTACTAGCGATTCCGACTTCATGGAGTCGAGTTGCAGACTCCAATCCGGACTACGATGCACTTTCTCAGATTAGCTCCACCTCGCGGCTTGGCAACCGTCTGTATGCACCATTGTAGCACGTGTGTAGCCCTGGCCGTAAGGGCCATGATGACTTGACGTCGTCCCCACCTTCCTCCGGTTTGTCACCGGCAGTCTCCCCAGAGTGCCCACCCGAAGTGCTGGTAACTGAGGATAAGGGTTGCGCTCGTTGCGGGACTTAACCCAACATCTCACGACACGAGCTGACGACAGCCATGCAGCACCTGTCACTGCGTTCCCGAAGGCACCAAACTATCTCTAGTAAGTTCGCAGGATGTCAAGGCCAGGTAAGGTTCTTCGCGTTGCTTCGAATTAAACCACATGCTCCACCGCTTGTGCGGGCCCCCGTCAATTCATTTGAGTTTTAACCTTGCGGCCGTACTCCCCAGGCGGTCTACTTATCGCGTTAGCTGCGTCACCAGAAATGCAAGATCCCCGACGACTAGTAGACATCGTTTACGGCGTGGACTACCAGGGTATCTAATCCTGTTTGCTCCCCACGCTTTCGTACCTCAGCGTCAGTGTCAGACCAGAGTGTCGCCTTCGCCACTGGTGTTCCTTCCTATATCTACGCATTTCACCGCTACACAGGAAATTCCACACTCCTCTTCCGCACTCTAGCTTGCCAGTTTTGGGTGCCGTTCCCAGGTTAAGCCCGGGGCTTTCACATCCAACTTAACAAGCCGCCTACGCACGCTTTACGCCCAGTAATTCCGATTAACGCTCGCACCCTCCGTATTACCGCGGCTGCTGGCACGGAGTTAGCCGGTGCTTCTTCTGCGAGTAACGTCACAGATGCAGGGTATTAACCTACACCCTTTCCTCCTCGCTGAAAGTGCTTTACAACCCTAGGGCCTTCTTCACACACGCGGCATGGCTGCATCAGGCTTGCGCCCATTGTGCAATATTCCCCACTGCTGCCTCCCGTAGGAGTCTGGGCCGTGTCTCAGTCCCAGTGTGGCTGATCATCCTCTCAGACCAGCTACGGATCGTTGCCTTGGTAGGCCTTTACCCCACCAACCAGCTAATCCGACGCAGGCTCATCCGATAGCGCAAGGTCCGAAGATCCCCTGCTTTCCCTCTTAAGGCGTATGCGGTATTAATCCGGATTTCTCCGGGCTATCCCCCACTACCGGGCAGATTCCTACGTGTTACGCACCCGTCCGCCGCTCGTCAGCAACTAGCAAGCTAGTCCTGTTACCGCTCGACTTGCATGTGTTAGGCCTGCCGCCAGCGTTCAATCTGAGCCATGATCAAACTCTTCAGTTTAAATCGTTTTGTCAGTCGCCCCGAAGAACAAACCGACTGCTCAATCATTTGCAATTAAACGTACATGAATTACAGGTATGTTCGCTTGCTTGATCAGCATTTAAATCATTTCAGAGCCAAGCTCTGTTGACCGATGCCATTCGCACAAGCGCCCACACGAATTGTCTGATAATTTGTTAAAGAACTGGATTAAAACAAGAAGGTTTTAATCGGCTGAACCAGCGGTCAGTGCTGTTCAGCGAGGCCGCTATCTTACCGCGACCGTTTTTGTTGTCAAGCCTTGTCTTTGCCAAGGAGCCAAAGCGGCTTTCCAACCCGCTAAACTGGCAAACACTTATGATTAATCAGCGTTGCTTTTCCTGTTCAGCGGCGGCGCATTTTACATTGCCAAACCAAACTGTCAATCAATATTTTATTGATTGCGCTGCCGCCTGCCAGCAATGGAATGTTGCGCCGAAGAAGTGAATGAATTATACGTCTGAAACCGACTATGACAACAGGGGATTAATACCTAATCATCAATAGTGCTATTTAGGCACTCAATCATTCCAGCGACAAATGTCGCTTGTTCAGGCTCTGAAGAAATCGAACGCAATGACATCTGCAATTTTCTTTTTATTCAGCATTAACATCAGGAGGCGATCGAGCCCCATAGCGACACCAGCGCAATCGGGCATACCTGATCTCAAGCCTTCAACAAGATGATGATCATAGGGGTAAACAGGTCTGCCCCGTTCTCTACGATGAGTCTGCTCCGTTTTGAAACGCATCTGCTGCTCTTCAGCATGGGTCAGTTCGTGGTAACCATTGGCCAGTTCGACACCGTTAACAAAAAGCTCGAATCTTGCTGCCACCCGGTCGCCTTGATCATTTGTATAAAGCTTCGCCAGAGCAGCCATACTGGCTGGGTAGTCGTAGACATAAACGCCATTGAGCTCACCGATCTCACCAACACCGAGCGCGGGTTCAATCTTCTTTGAAAACAACAGATCAAGACAGTCATTTCTTTCCAGGCCTGAGAGCCCCTCATCGACATGTTTTTTAACCAGATCAGAAAGCGCTTCATCTGATGCCCCATGAGGATTCAGTCCCAGTTTTTCCTGAAAAATGTCCCCATAGCTGACTCTCTCTATCTCTTTAAAGGCTGTCACTGAAGACAGGAGTGTGGTCATGTCATCCATTAATTGGTGCTGATCTATTCCAAGCCGGTAATATTCAAGCATGGTGAATTCAGGATTATGCCGCCCACCTGCCTCTCCATTACGGAACACTCGACCCAGGGAATAAATATCACCACTGCCTGCAGCCAGAAGCCTTTTCATTGGAAACTCGGGTGATGTATGCAGATAGCAGGTTTGCTCACTAACCCCACCGATAGGTGCAAAGCGAGTGACAAAACTGTCGATATGAAGATCTACCGTCGCGCTGGCAGAAAGCATGGGCGTATCCACTTCCATCACCTGCTGCTCGTCAAAGTAGTGCCGGATTCTGGTGAACAGCCGGGCTCTTTCTTGCAGTGTCGAGATTGAGGCAGTGGGCTTCCAGTTGTCGGATGACATGTAAGTCATACTCCATTCGTCGAAATGAGTCACATGTTAGCCCTTAGAGGGACGCAATCAATTAAAGCAGCGCACGATGTGCGTAAGCCCTCCAGCCAAAGAGGCTGGAGGTAACGGCCAATTACTTCACACGACCCACGTACTCACCAGTACGGGTATCGATTTTCAGAACTTCACCTTCAGTGATAAACAAAGGCACCTTCACGGAAGCGCCTGTACTTAGTCTGGCTGGCTTGGAGCCGCCCTGGGCGGTATCACCTTTCAGGCCCGGATCGGTTTCAATGACTTCCAGTTCTACGAAATTAGGTGCGCTCACAGAAAGGGGGGATCCGTTATACAGGGTTACAGAGTATACTTCCTGCTCTTTGAGCCAATCGAGAGTGTCTCCCACGGCTTCCCTGCTGGCAGCGTGCTGCTCGAAAGAACCGTCAGTCATCATGAAGTGCCAGAATTCACCGTCGGTATACAGGTACTCCATGTCATAGTCCATCACGTCTGCCGCTTCGATGCTTTCACCAGACTTGAAGGTACGCTCCCAGACACGGTTGCTCATCAGGTTGCGGAACTTGACGCGGTTGAAGGCCTGACCTTTACCCGGTTTTACAAACTCGTTCTCAATAATGACGCAGGGATCACCTTCCAGCATCACTTTGAGACCCGAACGAAATTCGTTGGTACTATAACTAGCCATTGGACACTACCAGCAAAATGAAAACCCCTATGATAACCCGTTACGAGGACGGTGTGCATACTGACAAGCTATCAACCCGCTTTCTGCTTCCTGGAGAACAGCCAGACGACTGGAAAAAAGTGCTGGCAGACTCAGTCACCGATCCTGAAGTATTACTCAACATTCTGAATCTTCCAGACACTCTGCTGCCGGGAGCCATTAGAAGCGACAAGTCTTTTCGTATGCGGATTCCACGTCCTTTTATAGACCGGATGACCAGGGGTGACCAGCATGATCCGCTGCTCAGACAGGTTCTGCCTCTGGGTGAAGAGTCTGAGGAAGTCAGTGGGTTCAGCCTCGACCCTCTGGCAGAACAGTCTCAGAACCCAACCGAGGGCATTATTCATAAATATCAGGGAAGACTGCTTCTGATCATCAGCGGAGCCTGTGCCATAAACTGCCGCTTCTGCTTTCGACGACATTTCCCTTACGAGGACAACCGGCTGGGCGGAGACAACTGGATGCAGGCGATAGATTACATTCGCTCTCAGGACAGTATTCATGAGGTTATATTAAGCGGCGGAGACCCACTGGCTGCCACGGATAGTCGCCTTGCCCGCATGGTAGAGGCACTGTCCGATATACCTCATGTAAAAACGCTTCGAATACACACCCGCCTGCCTATTGTTATTCCCCAGAGAGTCACCAAAGAAATGCTTCATTGGTTTTGTGGCGGAAGGCTGAAACCCGTTATGGTGATTCATTGCAACCATGCCAATGAGATCGATGAACAGGTTGAACAGGCGCTGAAAAAGCTGAGGCAAGCGGGTGCAATAGTATTGAACCAGACGGTGCTGCTTAAAGGCATCAATGATGATTCCGGATCACTGGCTGATCTGAGTCACGCCCTGTTTAATGCCGGAGTTCTGCCTTATTACTTGCATCTTCTGGACCGGGTTCAGGGTGCTGCCCACTTTGACGTAAACGAAGAGAGAGCCAAAGTGCTCGTTAATGAGCTGATGCAGAAATGTCCGGGTTACCTGGTCCCCAGGCTGGTCAGAGAAGTAGCAGGAGAAGCCAGCAAAACTCCCATACCGGTTAATTAGCCTGTCTGTCGTGCTGGATTCTTTAAGCCTGTGATCTTAATATAAGGAATGGTCCTAAAGGATTTTTAGCAGTCAGATAATCAGGATGATTTCATGGACGCGCAGAACGAAAGGATTCCGCTGCAGCTCCCGTCTCAAAGCCTGAACACTTTATCGTTCAGCCAGGCCGATGTGCACGGGGTTCACCAATGGCTCAGTGAGCTGACTAAAATTGATAGATCATTGTCGTTTAAAACAATAGGGCAGGCACTGGAGGAACTGGCTCGCCTCAAAGTAAAACCTTCTCTTCAGTGGTCTCTGGTTGAGCAATTCAGACCCGTCGTTTATTTTCTGGTTCATCAGAGTCAGAATCAGGCTCTGAAAGATATCGTCACTTTTAACGATGCTCAGCAAGAAGAGTACAATAACTGTCTGAAACTGCTGCTAAGGCTGCTGAGAGTCTACAAAGTGATTGTACGCAGCAGCCAGAGCCAGGAAGATGCTTCCAGCCCTCTGGCCGCCGCATTGCATCGATCACTGACTGAAAGTGCCTCCATTCTGCTCTTTACCTGTGAGTATTATCGACCTGTTCCTGAGCGGGTGTGGCTGGAAATGCACACCCTGTACTTTGCTGCCCACACACAAAATCTTGAAACTTTCAGCCTTGAGGATTCCATCACTACCAAGGCCAGAAAACTGTCTCTTTCAGATCTCTATAAGCGTGCATTGCTACTCAGTCGCTCCCGATCCAACCAGCTGAGACCTCAGGAAATCCGACAGATTTTCAAGGCCCTCTGTCTCTGGGCACCGCACAGCAAACTCGAGCCGGTTGAAAATAGCCGGTCGCACTTTATGGTCAATCTGGATTCCGATGAAGGGCTGCTCTACAGCTCTCTATTGGAAGGAGAAAAAAATGATCACCTTCTGGCTCTGGATTCCAGACTGCTGACCGCGCACCTCAAAAAGCTGAGCGAATCGGTCTCGGAAGAAAAGCCCGGGGCTCTGACAAAACGGGTCATCGATCATCTGGCCGCTGCATGGAGCCTTCCCGGGCAACGAAAACACCAACGTCAGAAAAGCTCAGACACCTGTGAAATCTGCTTTGGCTTCAGCGCTGTTCATTATTTCCTGCACGGCCAGCAGTCGTTTGATGAAATGGTTTCCGGACATATCGCCCATAACAAATCCGGTATGAGTAGTTTCTCTTCCAATGACAGCAGTGATGCTTGGTCCGAAGCCCATGATACCCATACGGATGAAGATACAAAGATGTCCACGAGCTCTTCACTCATTCACTTTACCCGCTCTGGCAATCAGGGCTCTCTCTATCCCGTCTATGATTGCTCGATCATCAATACCTGCGCAGGGGGTTACTGCCTGAGCACCAGTGGTGATCTTGAACGCCAACTGCGAACCGGGGAGCTTCTGGCCGTCAGGGAAACCGGCCAGAAAAACTGGTTACTGGCCGCAGTCCGTTGGGTTCAGGTGAATAATCAAAAAGATCTGCTCATGGGTTTGGAACTTCTGTCTGCCTCAACAAAACCCTGTGCACTCACGCCTCTGAAAAAAAACATGGACACCAGTCACTATCAGAGAGCTTTCCTTCTACCGGTCATGCCACCCGTGAACGATATGCCCACCCTGATAACGCCCAGGGTCTCATTCAAAAGTGGACTGAAATTCACTCTGCTTCAGGGAGACAAAATCCGAAAAGGACAACTGCTGGAATGCATCTCCAGCTCACCAGGCTATAGACAGTTCAAATTTCGACTGCTGGAAGATCAGTACTGATCGCTTCTATACTTTTTTCGATTCAACCCTGAAGGTCGAAGCAGGGGCAATAAAGTGTTCAGCAACCATTCTTTGCAATATGTACTACCATTCATCTTCCTTCTGACAGGCTGTAGCACCACTCAGGAGGTCATGGACTCCTGGCACGGCCACCACGTAGAAGAAGCCATCAGTAACTGGGGAGCCCCCAGTTCCATGCTGGAACTGAAGAATGGTAATAAAGTTTATAGCTGGGTCTCTAACTGGGGCTCAGCCTACCTGATGAGCACTTGTCGGCAGTCGTTTACTACTTCTTCCAAAGGCGTCATTCAAAACTGGCGATACACGGGTTGCCCGTACTGGCAATCCATATCGATGGATAAAATTAAAAAGATGTCGTCTGAGTGACACTCCCACCGCCTCCAGAACACAAGGGAGGCGGAATGATTAGCACTTAACGATGTTCAGAACTGATACCAGAACAATTTACTCTATATTCTGAACCTGCTCCCGCATCTGCTCAATCAACACCTTAAGATTAACGGCACTCTGTGTCAGACCGGCGTTGATGGATTTTGAGGACAGCGTATTGGCTTCCCGGTTGAGTTCCTGCATCAGGAAGTCAAGTCGGCGCCCGATAGCTCCTTTCTTGCCCAGGGTGTGTTTAACTTCAGAAACGTGGGTCGACAAACGGTCCAGCTCTTCATCAACATCCATTTTCTGAGCCAGAAACACCAGTTCCTGTTCCAGTCGATCCGGGTCCAGTTCAGCCTTGGCCTCTTTCAGACGGTCCATGATTTTTTGTCTCTGGGACTCCAGCAAATCAGGAAGAACAGAACGCACGCTCTCTACTTCTTCGATAACGCCTTCCAGCCTTAACCGGATGAACTTCTCCAACTCGGCCCCTTCTCTGCGACGGGAGTCCGACAGCTGTATCAGAGCCTCTTCAAAGGCTTTGATAGCCGCAACATGAACCGTAGCCATGTTGGTCTCTTCATTGTCCATAATGCCGGGCCATTGCAAGACCTCCAGAGGATTTACGCCAGAAGCATTGATGAAGTAGGTTTCAACTTTGTTGACCAATGACTGCAGAGCTTCCAGGGCTGATTCATTGACGTTCATCTGCTGCTGACCTTCTGCCAGTTGCAGCTTTAATGAACATTCTACCTTGCCCCTATGCAGATGCTTTCTCAATACTTCCCGCAATGCAGGTTCTACTTCCCTGACAGCTTCTGGCAGACGAAAATGAGGCTCCAGGTAGCGATGATTGACTGAACGAATTTCCCACACCAGATTGCCCCAGCCCTCCTGGAGCTGAGTGCGAGCAAATGCCGTCATACTGGAAGTCATAAGTGTTCCTGTTAAAAGAACCGTCAGCCACAACGGCTGAACATAAATTACTGCACTGAAAAGCAACCGCCCCGAGTGCCGCCTGTGAAGATGTCGGAATCCTGATCAACCCGGATCAGGGAACGGAACGGGAGCCAAACGGTCTTTTTCAAAGCGAAAGTTTGTGATCCGATGTTGCAGGATACATCAACAGCAAGCAGTATCAAGCCTCGATCAACTTCCGGTCATCAACGGTTATTTTATGGCAAACATAGAGGCCAAAGCCGGCCTTGGTTATAATTCCGCTTTTAATATTCCCGGCGGTAGAAGGTAAGAAAATGCGGCGTCCCAGTGGAAGAACTGCAGATCAGTTACGTAACATTAAAATCACTCGTGAATACACCATGCACGCTGAAGGATCAGTGCTGGTTGAGTTTGGCAACACCAAAGTGATCTGCACAGCGTCTGTCGACAGATCAGTTCCCCGATTTCTGAAAGGTTCCGGACAAGGCTGGGTGACTGCCGAATATGGTATGCTGCCCCGTTCAACAACAGACCGTATGGGCCGCGAAGCCGCCAGAGGCAAGCAGGGTGGCCGCACTCTGGAAATTCAGCGTCTCATTGGCCGCTCACTGCGCGCTGCTGTGGACCTGAAAAAGCTGGGTGAGAACACCATCACCATCGACTGTGATGTTATCCAGGCAGACGGTGGTACTCGTACAGCATCTATCACCGGTGCCTGCGTGGCTCTGGTTGATGCTATCCGCCATATGCAAAGGAAAAAGATCATTAAGAATGATCCATTCCTTCAGCTGATTGCTTCTGTTTCTGTTGGTATTTACAAAGGCAGCCCGGTTCTGGATCTGGATTATCCTGAAGACTCCAACGCTGAAACCGATATGAACGTTGTCATGACAGAAGAGGGTGGCTTCATTGAGATTCAGGGTACCGCTGAAGCAGCACCCTTCAGTCAAAACGAGATGACAGCCATGTTAGCTCTGGCCAAAGCGGGCATTGATGACCTGGTTAAACTGCAGAAAGAAGCTCTGGCAGAATAAACCGCTTGATCCAGACCGCCTGCCGGTCTGGCGTAACCCGATGGGACGCAAGGATATGGATAACCGATAGTCTGGCAGCAGCTATCAGTTAAATGCGAAAAAGTCTGCGAGAATGCAAAAATCCTGTCGAATCACAAAAGAGCACATCGAAAGCGCAAGACCTTTTGATGTGAACCGGGATGATTTCCCAAGCCCTGTTACTGACATCTGCCCTTTCATGAGTGAAGACACAAAAACACACTTATTTTCTTGATCTATTCTTCCTCTCTGTAAACCAGGAGGCAGGGATAGAATTATTAAACACTTACTCTTTGTGGCACTGCTGTTACTGACGTTGTCTGTCATCTGCCAGGCTAAACTCTCGACAAAACATTTTGTTATCGAGCTTGAATGGAATGCAGATTTTTCAAACCAGAACTTTTTGATAAAGCTTGATCGACGAACATTGTCAGGCAACCCGTCTGACATTGCCGACACAAACGGCTATACAGAACCCGATTCACAGACTGATAAAAAACGACACGAACCTGACAGTTACTGGATAAAACCAACACTCATTGATTCAATTTCGTGGCAATGGCTATACGCTACGAATCTGCTGGTTGCTTATGAACTGATCCTGACCAACAAAAATACCTCTCAGTGCCCAACCCCTTATTCATGGCTGCTTCTGGAAGCGGTTGTCACTGTCGGCTGGCTTTTAAAAAGCTATTGGAACCCCGACTCATCGCTGTTTAACCCAATTGAAGGGCAGGAGACGAGTCAAAATCCCCCGTTTGCGATCACCACTATGATGCCTGGCACTGAACAGGACCAACCACAATATCAACCATCACAATCACCGGGTCAGAATACCTCACAGGCCACTACTCATATTACAGGCTATTACACCAGCCTCCTGCATTCTGACACTGGCGGCGGTAATGAAGACCCTGGACAATCCCTCCATACTTTGGGTTTAAATTGTTTTGTCTATCCCTGTGACGATGTTTGTCGATTCCGACAATCTCCCAACCCTTCCGATAGCGTAAACGGGGTCGCCTCAGGCTCGATTTCAGAGGCAGCCGATACAACTCCTCCTGTCGGACAAGCAACCTGCAACGTGATCCTGATGATAGATGATGGCCAGCTGCGACAATGCGGGAAGGTCTTCAAGAATAAAAAAGTACTTCTTTCTCACAAAAGCAAATACCACACCGGGCAAAAAACCTGCGACTTAACCTCAGTCGGGGAGGATGGTCAGCTTGAGCCATGCGGAATGGTCTGCAAGAATGCCAGAGCCCTGTCGAACCACAAAAACCGATATCACACCGGGCAAAAAACCTGTTATGCCACCGTGTTTGGAGAGGATGGCCAGATTTACCCATGCGGGAAGGTGTGCAAGAATGCTCAAGCCCTGTCGAACCACAAAACCCATTATCACACCAGGCAGAAAACCTGTGGCGTAAGAGTCTTCGGGGAAGTTGGCCAGCTTCGGCCATGCGGAATGGTCTGCCAGAATGCACAAGTCCTGTCGAATCACAAAAGGTACGCCCATACCAGGCAACAAATCTGTGATGCAACCGTTACCGGGGAAGATGGCCGACAGCGACTGTGCGGGAAGATCTACAAGCATACGCTAGCCCTGTCGTATCACAAAACCACATACCACACCGGGCAAAAAACCTGTGACGTAACACTAGTCAGCGAGGATGGCCCGTCAAGGCCGTGCGGAATAGTCTGCAAGAATGCTAAAGCACTTTCGAATCACAAAAGAATACATCGAAAACGCAAGCCTGTTGATGCGAACCAGGACAATGACCTCACTCCTTGAACTAATACCCGCCCTTTGATGGGGAAGACAAAAAAACATACCTATTTTCTTGATCTATCCTTCCTCTCTGTAGATGGAGGCAAGGATAGAATTATTAAACACTCACTCTTTACGACACTGCTGTTACTGTCGTTGTCTGTCGTCTGCCAGTCTAAACCTTTGACAAGACGTTTTGTTATCGAGCTTGAACAGAATGCAGATTTTTCAAATCAGAACTTTTTGATAAAGCTTGGCCGACAAACATTGTCAGGCAACCCGTCTGATATTATCGACACAAACAGCTATAAAGAAGGTACAGATCAGCTCTCCAGCTCCCAGTCAAAGTCGATGATGACCGGCGCGTGACTGGAGAAAGTCTGGTTTTTGTAGATACCGCCATTCAAGACACTGTGACGCATCCCGGCCGTGATGATCTGATAATCAATACGCATGCCCAGATTATCGTGACGCAGAAACTCATTTTGCCACCAGCTGTATTTGCCAGACTCACGATCCACTTCACGATAAGCATCAAAGAAGCCCATATCACCCAGCAGGCCTTCCATCCAGCCACGTTCGGCAGGCTGAAAACCGGAAACTTCTTCAGAATCGCGCCAGTTGGCCACATCAATCTTGCGATGAGCAATATTCCAGGTACCCGCCATAATGAATTCACGGCGCTTGCGACGCTGCTTGTTCAGGTGGTGGGAGTAATTGTCCAGGAAGCGATACTTGAAGTTCTGGCTGGCAGCATCATGACCTTCAGGCACATACATGCTGGCAATACTGATCTTGTCAAAGTCAGCCTGAATATAACGCCCTGTTTCATCCGCCTCGGGAAAACCAAGCCCGCTGATAATAGCTTTGGGCGCCTGACGTGTATAAATAGCTACACCGCCACAATCTTTCCTGTCATAACCATCGTATGCATAACAGAAATATCCATTGAGCTGATAATGGTCTTCTTCCATTGCAAACTCATCCTCACGAATGTCCTGCAAACAGATGACATCGGCATCCTGGTCCATCAACCAGCCAAACAGGCCTTTTTCACGCGCGTTTTTTATGCCTTCGCAATTAAAGCTGATAACTCTCATTATTGACTACACCTTGCCTGAACCAGACCTGGCCCGGCATAAAGCAAACTACCTGATTCAATTGTCAACCTGAGTCAACAGTCATTAAAACAGGCTTAATCCTGTATCTGCCTCACGCCAATGAGGGTGCTGCAAAAGTAGCGACAAAGCTGAGACAGGGCAAAAAGTGGCAAAAAGCGCAGTTTACAGGGAGTAAATGAGCATTTTTGAGTCACCTTTTAACGCAGTATCAGCGAAGCGCAGCACCTTTGCGACGGCCTCCAATGACTTGGGAATCGACTCATAACCTGAATAGTCACAGGTCTCTCTCCATAACCAGAGCATTGCCTCCCGGATTCGGGACCAGCTTTATACAGCCCTGATTAAACCCTGGAAATGACTTAATAGTTAAAAGAGCTGCATTTCCACGGTAAAAGTTCAACTACACAGAATACAGGAAAAGAGGAAATTTTAACTGAAGAATGATACAGGGTTGTCGCCGATATGTTTATCCGCATAAATGCTGCACCAGCTTATCAAAATATCAGAGCGGTGCACTGTCGTCAGGCATCAAAACATTACTTTGGCTTTTTCTCACTTAAAGACACCACTTTCGAGAATAGCTGCACCGATGGATAGTTGGCAAAGGTATTTTCAAAATTGAGGGTTCCCATACAGTTTACTGACCTTCTCACTCAGTGCTTAACACATAATTATAATTTCACTGTCGTAAGAATAGCGTTCAGCATTTTCCGATCAATTTTATGAGTTTTATGAAAACCTCCTACCGGTTGACGGTTCGTCTTGCTGCAAGCGGCGCCAGTGACTCAAACTTTATCTGGCCGGAATCATGTAAATCGCTTCAGAGCCTGCATAAGAAGAATTTTCGCGGTAAAATACAGCTACCTTTTTTCGAATAAGCACTTGATAGATCATGCTCGATTATCAGAGAGAGTTTCTAGACTTCGCCCTGCAAGAACAGGTGATTCGCTTCGGTGAGTTTACCCTCAAATCAGGCAGAAAATCGCCCTACTTCTTTAATGCCGGCCTTTTCAACACTGGCGAAGCCATCAGTAAAATGGGGCAGTTCTATGCTCACGCCCTGGTCAATTCTGGTATTGAGTACGATATTCTTTTTGGTCCAGCCTATAAGGGCATCCCTCTGGCCACTACCACTGCGGTGGCATTATCTGAGCATCACAACCTCAATACGCCTCTGTGTTTCAACCGCAAGGAAGTTAAAGAACACGGCGAGGGAGGCAACATTGTCGGAGCACCCCTTGAAGGTCGTGTCATTATTGTGGATGACGTGATCACAGCAGGTACTGCTGTTCGTGAAGTCATGGAAATTATTGATCAGAGCCCTGCCAGTCCGGCGGGAGTCATGATTGCCCTGGACCGTCAGGAAAAAGGCAAGGGCGAATTGTCAGCCATCCAGGAAGTTGAGAGGGATTTTTCCATCCCTGTGGTCAGCATTGTCACACTGAATGACCTGTTGTCGTATGCCGAAGAGCATAAAGACATCAAAATGCATGCCCCTGCCATCAGGGAATACAGGGAACGTTACGGAGTCTCGTAAAACAATCTCTGGCACCAGAAATAAGCAGCTCTTTTCGATCATGCCGGCCTGTTTCGCTGCTTTGACAGTCTCTTGCGCCAGTCTGAGCGCTGACGGCTGTCAAAGCAACAAGGGCAATCACTGAATTGACCACTAACACATCGTGCTCATCTGAAAACGACGGTTGCAAGCACTTCCCATTGTGTGAGCCACTGCTCGGTAGGCTTTCGTTTGAACTCACTGCGCACGTACTGGCAAATACGTCCTTCAGCAATGGAGAGCAACATATTAGCCATAGCACCCGGAGTAGCTTGAGGTCTCAGCCCCTCACTTAATTCAGCACCTCTCAGGACCTGCTTGATCTGGGTTTCTAAACGGTCAAACAGTCTGAAGACTCTCTGCCTCAGGCGATCAGGCTCTCCAGCCAGAGCATCGCCAGTGAGAATACGGGTTAAGCCAGGGTTTTTCTCACAGAAACCCAGCAGAAGTTGCAGAATCATGCCGCAGCGCCGCAAAGCCTGTTGCTCTTCTTCCATTATCAAATTAACCCTTGAGAACAGAGTATCTTCTATGAACTCTATCAGTCCTTCAAACATTTTGGCCTTGCTGGGAAAGTGGCGGTAAAGCGCTGCTTCAGACACCCCCACTTCTCTGGCCAGAGATGAGGTAGTAATTCTCTCCCCGGGGGCATTTTCCAGCATATGAGCCAGTGCCTGCAGAATTTGATCCTTGCGGGAAAACTTTCTGGTTTTATCCATTACTTCTCGACACACTCTTACTATGTCCGTGAAAAAATTTTCAGCCTCCAAACAGCCTTGAGCCGAAAATGCCGCTGACCTCTGACTGTAAAGATCACTGTCTCTTTTTTCAAAGGCTGTTCACGCATGACCGCCAGTAATCAGGGTACCCACACCCTGATCGGTCAGAAGTTCCAGTAGCAGGGCATGGGGGACTCTTCCATCAATGATATGGGCCCGGTTTACCCCATTACTGACTGCACTCAGGGCACACTGGATTTTTGGCAGCATACCACCATAAATCGTGCCATCAGCAATCAGCTTCTCAACTTGCACGGAATCCAGCCCGGTCAACAATTCACCTTCTTTACTGAGCAGCCCCGGAGTATTGGTCAGCAGTAACAGCTTTTCTGCATTGAGAGCTTCTGCAAGATGACCCGCCACTAGGTCAGCATTGATATTATAAGACAGACCCGAATCATCACCACCGATAGGTGCAACGACAGGAATGAAGTCCGAGTTCTGTAACATCTCAACAATACCGGTATCGATGGACTCCACCTCACCCACATGGCCAATATCTATGATTTCCGGTGCAGACATTTCAGGTGTCTTATGAGTCACTTTCAAACGACGTGCCCGGATGAAGCGACCATCCTTTCCTGTGACACCCACTGCACGACCACCGTTGTTATTTATCAGCGTGACTATTTCCTTGTTGACCAAACCACCCAGTACCATCTGGACAACATCCATGGTACTGGAGTCTGTCACCCTCATTCCCTGCACGAAGCGGGTTTCCAGATTCAGGCGTTTCAGCATGGACCCGATCTGAGGGCCACCTCCATGAACAACAACAGGATTGATGCCCACAGCTTTCAGCATGACGACACCCTGGGCGAAGGCATTTTTAAGCTCTTCACTCTCCATAGCGTTGCCACCGTACTTGATGACTATGGTTTTACCTGCAAAACGCTGTAAATAGGGCAGCGCCTCTGTGAGCACCCGGGCCCGATCATGCAATGGCAGTTGGGTTGCTTTATCCATCAATACTCCTCACAAAACACAATCAGCCGAAATAATACCAGAGCAAAAGTTCGACTCTTTATGACACTTCCGGCTCAGGCACAGGCTCGCATTGCCGACACTGATTTATCGAGTTCCAGAATGACCAAAACCACCGACACCGCGATCAGTTTCATCAAAGCTGTCAACAATATCCAGTTTGGCCTGAACCACCGGCACCAGCACCAGCTGGGCGATGCGCTCACCGGGCTCAATGGTGAAAGTCGAACGACTCCGGTTCCAACAGGAAACCATCAGCTGCCCCTGATAATCAGAGTCAATCAAGCCCACCAGATTACCCAGGACAATACCGTGCTTATGTCCCAGCCCGGAGCGAGGCAGGATCATGGCAGCCAGGGCAGCGTCTTCAATATGAATGGCCATACCGGTAGGCAGCAGCTCGGTCTGACCCGGCTCCAGTGTTAATGGCTTTTCCAGCATAGCTCTGAGATCGATCCCTGCAGAGCCATCCGTTGCATAGGCAGGCAAAGGGAATTCAGAACCCAGTCGTGTATCAAGAATTCGGGTTTTCAGTGCTTTCATTGGTCACCTGACGTGTTTTCGTGTTCTCTTTTCCATTTGCCAAAACGACGCGCGACAATTTTCAGAATCTTTCTGGACAGAACGGTCTTGGAAGCTCTTGGCATGGGCTCTTCAAAATCTTCACCCAAAATGGTCACTTCATTATTGTCACTACTGAAACCTATTTCATCATCTGACACGTCGTTGGCAACAATCAGGTTCAGTTTCTTGCGACGCAGTTTATCTATTGCATAACCCAGAACATTTCGGGTTTCTGCCGCAAACCCGATAACGAAGGGAGGTTCTTCCAGATCGGCCACCGAGGCAACGATATCCGGATTCTTGACCAACCTGATCTCCAGCGTTTCAGAAGGATCGTCAGGGTTCTTCTTGATCTTGTCTTCCTGGACTTCAACAGGACGATAATCACAGACCGCTGCACAGCCAATAAAGATATCAACCCCTTCGATGTTACCCAGAACAACCTGATGCATATCTCTGGCACTGATGACATCAATGCGCTCAACCCGGTCGGGTGTTTCCAGAGCAACCGGACCACTGACCAGCTTGACCGATGCACCGGCTTCCACGGCTGCGGCCGCCAGAGAGTATGCCATTTTTCCAGAGCTGTGATTGGAAATAAACCGCACCGGGTCCAGAGCTTCCTGGGTAGGTCCGGCGGTAATCAGAACATTCAGGCCACTCAATACATCATGTTCAAACATTTCAGCGGTATGCCGGGCAATCAGTTCAGGGTCCAGCATTCGGCCCGGACCAATATCACCACAGGCCTGACTGCCATCGTCAGGCCCGAAGATGCGAAGGCTGCGCTCTATTAACAGTTCTATATTCTGCTGTGTGCTCTGGTCACGCCACATGCCCTGATTCATGGCAGGTGCCAGACAGATAGGAGCGCTGGTCGCCAGACACAATGTGGTCAGCAGGTCATCGGCCTGACCGCTTGTCAGTCGGGCAATGAAGTCGGCTGTGGCCGGAGCCACCAGCACCACGTCAGCCCAGCGGGCCAGTTCAATATGGCCCATTCCGGCTTCAGCCCTGGCATCCAGAAGATCCAGATGGACCGGGTTGAGGGAAAGGGCCTGAAGCGTCAGAGGCGTGATGAATTCACAGGCAGCTTTGGTCATGACCACCCGAACATCCGCATCCCATTTGCGAAGCATGCGAATCAGCTCAGCACTTTTATAGGCAGCAATGCCACCTGTTACACCGAGCAAAATCCGTTTATTTCTTAAACGTTGCATAGTAGGCCTATGTTCGATAAATAAAGGGTATTTCTCAATCCCTATAAACCTTTGGGGCTATTTTAATTTATAAGGCAGGCATTAGATAGGTGACCTTGATCGGTCATTGTCTGCCAGATCCGTCTGGACTCATCTTCAGACTTTGAAGGCATCCACTTTGCGTAAACTTCGTTGATCATTTTTGTGTTCTTGTGGCCAAGCCGAGTCGCCAGCAGGCGGACAGCACCAGCCAATTTCTCAGGTGGGCCCATGAGAACCAGGCCAGCTTTGACTTTGCTGCCAGTGGTAAAAAACGAGTGGGAGCTGAAGCTCACGGCGACAACAGAATTGATTCCGATAGAGGTTACGGCAGTGTGCGTGGCAACAAAGATTTCAGAGGTTATTAATGACATTTGATGAATTGACAGAGACCACAGATCTGGACTCTGCGCTCATGATAAGGGACATGAACTTCAAAGCCTGGTACTGCACCATTGGGAAGTTTAAAGAACATGGAGGCTCTGGGTTTTCTGGAACGTGATGAGAACATTAGAGGGATACCCTGACTGAAGTGGCCTGAGATTCAGCATTCGTCATGAAGTCTGTAAACTGAAGGAATAAGATGAAATCTGATCTGGACGAACACAACACTGCCCTCTATACATAAAGCACAAATCTCAAAACAGCACTTAATTACAAATTCAGGGACTGCGAAGTAGATGCATTCCTTAGGAAATTTTTTAATGCTTGTTCTTTTGATTAAAATCAAAGCGGTGTAGCTGTTTATGCGCTTGTTTATTTTTTTAGTTTTCAACTTAAGTTTAACAATCAGCACAGGATACGCTGACATATGTCCAATTTGTCTGCATGAAATTAACAGTGGTCAGCAAAGTACCAGCCTTTGCTGCGGACATGATTTTCATGAGGATTGTATAAAGACATTGCGAATAAATCATCGTGATCTATCATGCCCGGTTTGTAGGCAGCGAACCCCAATACACCTTGGTGCAAATTCAGGAGATCATAGAACTTGTTTTGGGGAAGAACCTCTGTCACAGGCACTTACCAGACCAGAGTTTCAGGCAGCAATGATTGCTGCACTACAAAAGGGTCCGGCCAGTCCAAAGTTTTTAGTTTTTGCAGCTCCATTCGTAAAATCACAAGAACATTTCCCAGCAAGAGACGATATTAGCAGAGAATTATACGAAAAATTATCTACTTTGTTTTTTCACCGTTTATCAGAGTTAAGCGAAGCCGATCATTCGAAATATGAAAAAGGCCTTGAAGACCTCACGGACTTTCTAAATGTGCCAGAGACAGGAGCACAATGACAGCTGGCTTTATTTAGAGCATGCCGCATGCTTAAGTCGAGCCACCAAAGGCGGTGTCGGGTGAGCGTCAGCGAGTACCGGACAGTGCTGTTATTATGTTGCATTTGCACTGAGGTAAAAGCGATGTGCTCAGAGACGTAAACTGGCAGAGTGTTACTGGAATTCTTAGATAAACATGACAAAAGGGAACCCGTTTTTTTACATAAAATTGTGCAGAATGAAGGATGAGCCCAGATCGTTTTGGGGGCAGAAATTCAATAACCTTGCTCATTTACAGGGAAGACTGACCAGACTCGATTCAGCGGCACTGAAGACATCCGCTGGAATTATTTGTTATGCATTCTTTCTATACTGTTTTCTTTACTAACAAATCAATGAAACTTATTCCACATAAGAAGCTCTAAATATTTATATGGAAATTACTAAGGAAAGTTTCATTATGAAAAGTTTGTTTTTTTTGTTCATCATTTTTATTGCGACAAACTCTGCACTCGCCCAAGATAATATAGTATTAGTTATTACTGATTCTAGTTATGCATCTCCACTTGAAAAAGAGTTAGAGGTATACAAAAATGACCTTGAATCAGAAGGTTGGAATGTTAGTTTTCTTTTTAAAGATAAAAAATATTATTCATATAGTGAATTTCATAAAGAATTAGAATTACAACATTCAATGCAAAAAATGAAAGGTGTAGTCTTAATTGGCAATTTTCCATATGAAGACGATCATTTAATTAGTTGTAGTGAGTGCACTTTTGCTAATTCATTTTTTTTCTCGATAAAACCAGATTTTTGGGTGAGCCGTATCGATCCTAGCTTGATAACAAATCTAAATAACGTACCGCTGCTTAAGAATTACTTTAAGCGGAACCATGAGTATCGAAAAAGCAACTATTATCGGAATAACCATATCAATGCAATATCATCAATTACCTCTTACCGTGATACATATAATTACTATCTACATGCTTTATATTCCTTGGGAAGTTATTTGCCCAATATTGTTTATAGTACGGATGATTTTTGGGAAGCTGTGAATGAATCTAACGCAACAATAACTGAAATTGGCGTTCATGGTCATAAGGATTTAATTACTGTAAATCATCAGAATATTAAAGCTGAAGAAATTCTTTACAAGTCCCATTCAAAAAGCAGCTTTATTGATCTTTATTCTTGTTACGGCGGATTTCCAGCTAAGAACAATGTTGCCTCTGCATTCCTTTTTTCCCCATTTAGTAGAGTGTTAGCTGTTTCAGCAAGATCTGATCTTGCAAGCATGATTAGTCGAGTACATGCACATTATGTGAACTCAGTGAATATGGTCATTGGTGAAAGTTTCTTAGAAAATTATTCTTGGGCAAACCATGCTCTTCCGTACTACAACGGTAGAATTTTATTAGGTGATGGAACGTTAAAGCTGGGAAAATAATTATTTTATGGCACTGAATGCATAACCGCAGAAGTAACGGGCAGCGGCTGTCCCCACTCAAGTGTGAAGAGATCCTGCGTGATGATCAGGTAAAGTCCTGTTTCCAGTTGTTTCTTTTGCCAGCCTACTCATTCCTTTAGCTCTAGCAATAAATCCAGAATCAGTTGTTACTTGTCCAGTTCACGATAATGTTATTTGTCATACCAAAAGGTACTGGCGAAATGTTACCGCTACCAGGCACACCGAAAGCAAATTAGTACTCTGCGTTTTCAGAGCGTCCCCGGAAAGCCTCACTACCAGCAGATTGATAGTCAGAAACGTTTAAACAACCACCGATAGTATCGCAGAGATATACAATCAGCCCTGCCGGTTTATTGGCAATGTTCCAGCTCCACTGAACAAGAGTCACTGTGGCATTGGTTGGAATGGATGTTATAGATCCCATCAAACAGGAAATATAGTACCGCCCTCTGAGATACATAGTCGGTCCAGTCACAGAGTCAGCCCATGCTCCAGAAATAGTGGAGGCATTGAAAGGCTGAGCCATCAGACCAAGGGCAGGTGCAGAATTGGCATCTCCAAGCAATTCAAACTAATGCTTTTTCATAGGGATGGATTCTGAAGCATTAGAAGTGATGGAGAACGTCAGAGAAGAAAAAATCAGAGTCAACAAAGCAAGAAAGTTGCGATTAAGCAGTTTCATTGGTCTCATTCCTTTGAGATATACCAACCGACATCTACAATTTCTATGAAATCAGTAACAACTTCACCCTTAAACCCAGTCGAGAAAATCGACTCACCACCCACCAGCGTGGAACCTCAGACAAAAGCACCAGAGTTGTCAAACCTCACCAAGATCGGAAACCAGAAAGGCTTTAATCCGGGAGGCATCTACCATGACACAACGACAGGTAAGAAGTACTACATCAAAGAAGCGGTACCGAAGTGCAGGCTTTATTTCTGATAACCGGCTCATCTTCAATATCAAAGGCAATGACTATCGCCTGATTGTAAAGGTAGCTTATCGCAAAGGTATTGTTTTAATCGAATGGGTTGGTACTCATGCGAATTACGATCAAAGTCATTAAGACAGAAAAAGATCATGCGGATGCCATGGAGCGCCTGATGTTCCTCATGGATAGCTGTCCGGAAGAAGGATCAAAAGAAGATAACGAACTGGAAGTATTGGCTCTCCTTATTGAGAAATATGAAACAGAAAAGTTTCCTGCAGACCTGCCAGACCCCATTGAAGCCATTAAGTTTCGTATGGAACAAGAGGGTCTGACCCGAAGTGATATGAAGCTTTATTTTGGTTCAGCCAGTAAGGTGTCCGAGATACTGAATGGAAAGCGGGATCTGAGTCTTACAATGATTCGCAAACTGCACAGTGGGCTAGGCATACCTGCGGATGTTCTCATTAAGGAGCGAGGTGCCTCTTTGCCCGAATCAAATGGCATCATTTGGGAAAATTTTCCACTGGCAGAGATGAAGAAAAAAGGCTGCTTTCCGGGCTTTTCTGGCTCGATTAATGAATTAAAAACCTATGCAGAAGAGCACCTGCGCCGTTTTTTAGGAAGTGTGGACTCCAGGTATGTTGAACCTGCTCTTTGCCGGACGTCTGCTCACTATGTTTCAGACAAAGAGGTTGATCAGTTCGCCTTGCTTGCCTGGCAAGTGAAAGTTTTACAAGAGGCAGAAAAAACGAAAACTGACGGCCCTTACATTCCTGGCAGTATTACACCAGAAGTAATGAAAGAGCTTGCAAGACTGAGTTGGTCAGCTCAAGGGCCAAAACTTGCTCAGGAATTCTTATCGCATCTGGGGGTCAAGTTAGTTATAGAACCTCACTTTGGTAAAACTTATCTTGATGGTGCAGCTATGATGAGTAAATCAGATTATCCCGTCATCGGAATGACTCTGCGGTATGATCGTTTGGATAACTTCTGGTTTACGTTGATGCACGAACTTGCTCACGTCGCACTGCATTTAAATTCTGACACAACTGCATTTTTTGATGATACCGACTCACCTGAAAAGGACGATTTTGAACATGAGGCAGACAGCGCCGCAGCTGAGGCTTTAATTGAAAAGAGCATTTGGTCTAAAGCCAAGGTGCGTCAAAGTAAAAGTGAACGTGATTGCAAATCGTTAGCAAGAGAGCTAAAGATTAACCCGGCTATTGTTGCTGGACGTATCCGTCACGAGGATAAAAACTACAGCATCCTGAACAATATGATCGGAAACAAAATGGTTCGTCAGCACTTCCAGTCATAGCGGAACATTCGATAAATCAGGGAATTTTTCAGGTTTTATTGTGTCTGAAATAACACCAACTTAACAGTCGATACTTCAGACCCTATGACTCATCAACCTCAGGACACAGCCATTAAAGCACTTCCAGTAGAGGAACGCCCCAGGGAAAAGTTGATCTCCCGGGGGCCTGCCGTACTGAGTGATGCCGAGCTGCTGGCCATTCTGCTACGTACTGGTTATAAAGGCACTCATGTGCTGACTCTTGCTAACCAGCTGATTCAGCGCTTTCAGTCGTTAGATGGTTTGCTTTGTGCAACACCTGCGCAATTACAAGCTTTGAAAGGACTTGGGAAAGCGAAAGCGACTGAACTCAGCGCCATTCTCGAAATCTGCCAGAGAGTACTCTCTGAAAAAATGTCTGAACAAAGCACGATCAACTGCCCGGACGCCACCCGTCAATACCTACAGCTCCATTTCAGGGGCTGTCAGAGAGAAGAGTTTGCCTGCCTTTTTCTAGACACCCGTCACCGGGTTCTGGCTCTGGAAACCCTCTTTCAGGGCACACTCGATGCAGCGCCTGTCTACCCCAGAGAGGTGGTAAAAAGAGCCCTTGAACTCAACGCGGCGGCGGTTATAGCCAGCCACAATCACCCATCAGGTGACCCGCAGCCCAGCCAGGCTGATATAAGAATTACTGAAGCCCTCAAGAAAGCACTGGCATTGCTGGATATCAGACTACTGGACCATATTATCATTGGCAAAGGTGTATCGGTTTCCCTGGCCGAGCAAGGCTTTATGTGATCCGCCTGAATCCAGGTTACTGAACAATTCCAAAAGGCTTCCTACTACATTGATACGTGATAATCAGATGCCCTGGCATCGCAAATATCGTTTTTTACTACTGCAGATTCTGTTCAAATCAGTGGATAATTCAGTCTGCGGCTCTAGTAGAACTTATCCTTTCAGTTATACAGGAGCCTGACCAAAAATAGCACCCAACTTGCACCGAAGCCTTGACTTTGATATAAAGCCCGGTCTTTGTATATGGGTAGCTGCTGAGAGTTCTGACTCTTAACTTTGGGCAGACCTGCCCGAAAACGAATAGCGGAATCCTCCGGCCTCATGGCTGGGTTTTTTTGGTTTGAGAGGCCACTACTATGTCCAAAGTTTGTCAGGTTACCGGCAAGCGCCCGGTTACCGGGAACAATGTTTCCCACGCGCACAACAAGACCAAGCGTCGTTTCGTGCCAAACCTGCACCACAAGCGTTTCTGGGTAGAGAGCGAGAAGCGTTTCGTTCGCCTGCGTGTATCCGCTAAAGGCATGCGCATCATCGACAAGAAAGGCATCGACACCGTTCTGTCCGAAATGCGTGCTAACGGTCAAAAAGTTTAAGATAGCGGGAGCAATAAGTCATGGCTAAAGGTATTCGTGAAAAGATCAAGCTGGTTTCATCGGCTGGCACAGGTCACTACTACACAACGACCAAAAACAAGCGTAACACTCCAGACAAGCTGGTGTTCAAAAAGTACGACCCGGTTGTACGCAAACACGTTGAATACAAAGAACACAAGATCAAGTAAGATCCTGAGTTCTTTCCGGCCCGATACTCTGTCGGGCCCACTTTTCCTCCTCATCTTCTTCTTACGTTCAAATAAATTACGATTTAATATAACCTGCAACTGCTCTGTAACCGAGTTGTCTATTTTGGACCAGTTTGGTCAACCCTCAATCCAGCATTCATTCCAAACGTTCCAACACTTACCATCTGGAGTAGTGTCAAAAGAAAAAGACAAGAAAGCCTTTCTCCCAGCAGATCAAGCAAACGGTAGCTTTATGATAAAAGAAATCCGAGTAGAAGACTGGAAAAGCTTCGAAAACTCGACCCTTTACATAGACCCTCTCACAGTTCTCATCGGCACCAATGCCAGTGGTAAGTCCAATGTACTGGACGCCTTACTATTTCTGAACCTCAGTGCATCAAGCGTGCCTTTGAATGTTATTCTTCAGGGAGACAGTAATTTCCCGGGATTGCGTGGCAGCATAGACTGGGTATGTCGTTCGGGTACAAAACAGTTTGCCTTGGAAGTAAAGGTCTCTGACTGATGATTGCGGACTTGATGCACCCGCTATTACAGCCCGTCTCTACAACAGAAAACAAGGTAAACCCAGACCCTCGGCACGACAATCCACTATTTTGAGTCAGCTACACCCGGAAGCATTCTCTCAAAATCTGAGTAAAGATATTACCGAGGGGGTTGAAGCCGTTATCGGGGTACTAACAAGTATTTTTATTCTTGACCCTATCCCATCTCACATGAGGAATTATGCCCCCTTGTCAAAAGATCTGGATAGCGATGCAGCCAACATGGCCGGAATCATTGCGGCTCTTGATGTGCAACAAAAACAGCACATTGAAGAGACATTGACAAAGCATGTCAGTTTATTGCCAGAAAAGGACATTGGTCGGATATACTCTGAAACTGTTGGCCGTTTCAAATCCGATGCCATGTTATATTGTGATGAGTTGTGGGGCGATAAGAAGGTTTCCGTTGATGCCAGAGGTATGTCAGATGGTACATTGAGGTTTTTGGCCATACTGGTTGCCTTACTCACCCGCCCCGAGCACAGCCTTCTGGTAGTAGAAGAAATTGATAATGGTCTTCATCCTTCAAGATCCAATGTCCTTTTGAGCGTTTTGAGGTCCATTGGAGAACAACGTCATATCGATATCCTGGTGACCACACACAATCCAGCACTATTGGATAGCCTGGGACCGGAAATGACGCCTTTTATCACGATAAGTCATCGTGATAGTGAGACAGGGCACAGTCGTCTGACTCTTCTGGAAGATTTATCGAAACGCCCCAAACTGCTTGCTATAGGTCCTGTTGGCACTCTTTCAAGCCAGGGAAAGCTTGAACAGGCGCTTCGTGAGGAGCAAGTCTCTGGAGGGATAGGTCAGTAACGAGCAGTAAAGTCATTATCTTTGATACATCTGTACTATGTTGCTGGTTGCAGGTGCCAGGAAAAGAGACTTGCGGCCCAGAAGGTGATCGTTGGTACTTTGAACGCATAGAACAAAAAGTTTCAGAAGATGTCGCCGATTATTATGCCAGCACCAATGCCATAGCAGTGGAAATCTTAACTGGAGACAAAGGCTTAAAAAGCTATCAACCTCATAGCCCGGCTCCCAAACCTAGAAGAAGACGCTGATAAAAGTAAGGCCGATGAAAATTGTGCAAACTTTTGCCTGGCTAACCTTCACAAACTGCTTATTTTCTATCGTTTTCACACTGATATAATGCTCACCCTTGCATTGATAACAGAGCGCCTGCAGTCCCATGAAACCGGAACTCCTGTCCCCTGCCGGAACCATAAAAAACATGCGCTACGCATTCGCCTATGGCGCTGATGCAGTGTATGCAGGGCAACCCCGATACAGCCTCAGAGTTCGTAATAACGATTTCAAAAATGAAAACCTGCAAAAAGGCATTGATGAAGCCCACGCACTGGGAAAAAAGTTTTATCTGGCCAGCAATATCGCGCCTCATAACACCAAGGTAAAAACCTATCTGAGAGATATGGAGCCGGTCATTACCATGAAGCCTGACGCCCTGATTATGTCAGACCCTGGTCTGATAATGATGGTACGGGAAGCTTTTCCTGAGATGCCGCTGCACCTGTCTGTGCAGGCTAACGTCGTGAACTTCGCCACCGTTAAGTTCTGGGCAAAGCAGGGTGTTGAGAGAATTATCCTGTCCCGCGAACTTTCCCTTGAAGAGGTTCAGGAAATTCGTGACGAGTGTCCGGAAATGGAGCTGGAAGTTTTTGTTCACGGCTCTCTGTGCATCGCCTACTCCGGCCGCTGCCTGTTGTCCGGCTATATCAACAAACGCGACCCCAACCAGGGAACCTGCACCAATGCCTGCCGCTGGAACTATCAGGCACACGAAGCCAAAGAAAACGACAATGGTGACGTAGTACCAGTCAGCGCAGAACCCCAAACCGTTCAACCTACATTAGGAGACGGTCAACCATCGGATAAGATCATACTGCTGCAGGAAGAGGGCAGACCCGACCAGTATATGCCTGCTTTTGAAGACGAGCATGGCACTTACATCATGAACTCAAAAGACCTCAGGGCTGTGCAACATGTCCATCGTCTGACGTCCATGGGCATTCACTCCCTGAAAATCGAAGGACGAACCAAGTCTTTTTATTACGTTGCCAGAACGGCACAGGTTTATCGCAAAACAATTGACGACGCTGCTGCTGGCATTCCTTTTGACATGAGTGCCATGGACACGCTGGAGAACCTTGCCAACCGGGGCTACACAGAAGGCTTCTACCGTCGTCATGTTCATGATGAATATCAAAACTACGAGTATGGCAATTCGAGAGGTTCCAAACAGCAGTTTGTCGGTGAGATTTTGGACAACAATGGTCAGCAAATCACTGTTGAGGTGAAAAACCGTTTTGAGACAGGCGACACAATGGAATTGATGACTCCCAAAGGCAATGTAGCTTTTACTCTTGATAACATCGAAAACAAAAAAGGCGAATCTGTCTCTGTTGCTCCGGGCTCAGGCCATATCGTCAAGATTCCTCTTCCAGCAGGTGTTAAGCCTGACGAAATGTCTTTGCTGGTTCGTAACCTGCCCTGATGTCAGAAAGCACTGCCCCGACGGCGGTGCTAACCCTTATTTCAACTCAATGCAATACGGCAATCGTTATCCAGAACCCTGACCGAGAATAGCGCCCGCAACAAGGACACTTCAGTCCGTCAGACTCCTGGCCGATAACGGCCTTATGGATCTTGAAACCTTTACCAGCCTCTTCTCAGGCTCACCGTTCAAACCCCTGTTACGTCATCGTAATGCCGTATTGAATGCACTTTTGCACCTCAACCGACAACTTCAAGGTTTTGTGTATGAAAACACGCCGACCCCTTCCAGCAAGCCCTGGATCAAAGAACTTCCACATCAGCTTGAAGCCATGGAGCAAGAGGTGCTGTCCCGGCTGCAAAAACCATCACTGACGGCTCAACCCAGGGAAGTAATCGTCGATATACTGCAGGCGCAGAGCCAGCTCGCCCATCAGATCTCTCGACTTTCAGAACGACTAAGCTACCGCCCCCTTCGATTGCCAGCCGAAATGATTGTTCCGCTGAATAACCTGACCCGACACTTTGGTAAAACGGCGTATCAATTAAAGCTGGCCGCTATCGAATTAAATGAACTCAGCCAGGGCGGATTCAGGAAGCAGCACAACAAATCTCGAGGTTGCTACAGGAAAAGTCTGGCCTGTGATGTCGATGAACTCAGAAAGGCCTGTCACGAAATTCGTGAACAAACCTGCCTGACGGAAAGCGAAATAGATCCTGTGGATGTCGCCCTGCTGTTTCTGATTCTGGACGACATCAGTGATCTGTCTTTATGGATGCGTTCCCTGATAACTCATCTGCAAGCCTGATAAAATCCACTGGCAGACACTATTACCATCATCATCAACAACTACTCGCTTTCAACAACACATTCAATCCGCTTTTTACCGGTACGATCCAGATAGTCCTGAAAATCTTTGGGCAGGCGTCCTGTTGTTGAGCCGAACCAGCGCACCGTGTCTCCGGAGTTTGTCTGAAACTCAAAGTTATGTTTGGAGACGTTTCTCTTACGCTTGCCTTCCTTGCCTACCTCTTGTAAAAGATTCAGGTCAGACATCGAGAGGCCTTTGGCCTCCATGACTTTCTTGATCTCTTCTACGCTCTGAAGCTTTTGTTTTCTTTTTATATCAGCGGCTTCTTTTTCCTGATTTTTTTCTTCCAGCACCTCATTCAACCGGTTAATGATGCGCTCCATCTCATCCATACCCACATCCTTGAAGAGAGAACGGATTCTGGTTTTACTACCCAGACGATGCAGAAGTTCATCAAATATATTCATCATCAGACCTCAGTGTATCAAACAAATGCCGTCAGCTTGTGAAGGCACCCTTCAGCGTTCACCATAAAACTTGATAAGTCGTTTAATTCTAGGGCGACCCCGACTCATTCGCCATCGATTAGTATCTCTCAGGCTATACACACAGCCACAATACTCCTGTTGATAGAAATGCTGATCTTTGGAAATTTCAACCATTCTTGAAGCGCCACCCTGTTTGCGCCAATTAATAGTCCAGTACGTCAGGTCCGGGTACCGACCAGCAGCTTCAACGCCGCAGCGATTGATTTGCTCAAGGTTCTTCCAGCGAGAAATACCCAATGTACTAGAGATGAGATTAAACCCATGTTCAAAAGCATACAACGCTGTTCTCTCAAAACGCATCGAAAAGCATATTGAACATCTTTCTCCACGCTCCGGCTCGTCCTCGTAACCCTTAACACGATCAAACCAGTTTTCAGTATCATAGTCGGCATCAATAAATTTGATGTCATTTTTTTCACAGTAACGCTTGTTCTCTTTTTTCCTTAACTCATATTCTTCCAGAGGATGAATATTAGGATTATAAAAATATACCGTCTGCTCAAAACCAGAGGCTTTAATGGCACTAATGATTTCGCAGGCACAAGGTGCACAACAAGAATGCAGTAAAATTCTCCTTGAGCCGTTGGGAGACTTCAGGACAGGCCTTTGATAGTTATCTGCAGAGTAGGGTGAATTCATAATACGGATACCTGAATCCAGTTGTAATCATCAGTTAAATAGCAAACGCATCAATTGAGAAATGCTTTTTTCTTATATCCATGAGTTAAGGTGAGTTCAACGCAGAAAAGCTCCAGACATCTTAGCTACCGTCAAAATACCAAACCATAGACAGCTACCGAAGGCTTCGTGTCTATGACCAGTGTATTCTCTGATGTCGATGATTTCTGCCTGAGTTTTGCAACCGAGCAGCATAAGCAACTTGTCTGCGATGCCAATAGCGCAAAAGTGATATATCAAAACTGTCGCCCAGTGAAATAATGACCATCATCATCTATTTCCATCAGAGTGCCTTTCGGGAGTTCAGGCATTACCAACAGGTTTGTCATTTATTGATTCAAGGCCAATCATCGATCGAAGACCTTTACCAGGCCTTGTTGAGGAGTCCAATAAAAGACATTTTTATTCAAATGGCCTGAACAGGAGAATGGATACCCATGCACAGCAAGGCTGTCGCAAAAGCCCAACAACTCGTTCCCATGCTCTGAGGTCGTCATTCCCGCGAAGGCGGGAATCCAGCGCCAACGGTGGATCTCTGTCTTCTCGGGGATGACAAGGCCAGGGGGGCACCGGGCAGTAGGGTTCTGGTGGTGAGTCAGTGTGGATTCCCGCCTTCGCGGGAATGACGAGAATGAAGGCGGGAATGACGAGAATGACGCCGGGAATGACGGGAGTCAACTCGTTCCCACGCTGGAGAGAGTTTTGCGACAGCCTCACAGCGTGGGGGCCAGAACCACGGATCAAAAGAGGCGGCATATACCCTCACGCTGGGGTTCATCCTCCACCCTAAGTTCGGTGATTTTCACATCTAGAACACCATCCTGATCATTTTCAGAGACGGTTATCACATAGTCGCCATCGGCGCTGAAGCTGGCTGACAAGACTGGACCGAGATGGGAAATGATCGCTTTCACTAACCAGGATCCATCGAGCATCTGACCACAGATTTTCGCCGTGCCGTCATCACTGGCAGTCACCACATGTCGGCCATCAGTACTGAAGGTCGCTGAATAGACCCTGCTCTTATGAGAAACGGTCATTTTCTCCTGCCATGTTCCATCGTCCTTTAGGCCATAGATTTTCACCGTGCCGTCATCACTGGCAGTCGCCACATGCCGGCCATCAGTGCTGAAGGTCGCTGAATAGACCCTGCTCTTGTGAGAAATGGTCACTTTCTCCTGCCATGATCCATCGTCCTTCAGGCCATAGATCTTCACCATACCATCATGACTGGCAGTCAACACATGGCGGCTATCAGTGCTGATGATGAGTGATAGAATCCCTTGATAGGAAATGATGCCTTTTTCTTCCCATAATCCATCGTCATTCTGACTAGAGATTTTCGCTAATAAATCGTCAGCAGTGACCAGGTGGCGGCCATCGGGGCTGAAGCTGGCTAACTTGACTGACCTCCTGTGGCGGATGCTGGCTTGTGGTTGCCATGACCCGTCAATCTCCAGGCCATGGACTTTGGCATTTTGATCGTTACTGACAGTCACCACAAGGCGGCTATCGGCGCTGAAGCTGGCCGAACTGATTGAATAATTGTGCCGAATGATGGCTTTTGGTTGCCATGAGCCATCGTCCTCCAGGCCGGAGATTTGCGCTGTCTGATTCTGATCGCCACCGATGGTCACCATATAGCGACCCTGGGCGCTAAAGGTCGCTGGAAGAAAGAAATTCTGATTGGGAATCATGGTTTTTTTTACCCATGTACCATCGGCTTCCAAACCGCTGACTATTGCCATACCATCTTGACTGTTGGTTACCAAATAGCAACCATCAGGACTGAAGGCGGCTGAATGGACAGCGTCCTCATGATCAATAATGACTTCTCGTTCCCATGATCCATCGGCCTTTTGACCATAGATTAGTGCTCTGCCGTCGTAATCGAAAATAACCGCACGGCGGCCATCGGCGCTCAAGCTGGCATCATATGATGTATCCTCCTGATTAATGACGACTTTTGGTTTCCATGAACCATCGGCCTCCAGGCCAAAGATTCTCGCCGTGCCATCCTGACTGGCAGTCACCACATGGCTGGCATCAGCGGTGAAACTGGCCGAGTTGACACGGCTATCATGTGAAATAGTGGCTTTTGTAACTAATTTAAAGGCTCCAGATTGAGACTTTCGTTCGGTATTAGTGAAATGAAGCAGAGCAGGGAAATGAGGATCGCTTCGGTGTTGTATCAGTGATTCGATTAAATCTTTATCGTTTATAAACCGCTCCATCCAACAACGGAGCTGATCGTCATCTTTTGAAGTGATGATTGTGTTAAGTAGAAGCTGGTGTGATGAAGGAAAACGACGATACCACGCCTTTGCCAGCGCACTATCTTCTTGAATCACTTCTCGAAAGTGGGTAGATACCTGTTTTAAACGGGCAATATCTCTAAGCCTCAAACAGCCAATAATTTTCAAATGCTTGTCTACGGACAAATCGAGTAGTGAAGGTTTACTCTCGTCAGATACACTGATATTTCTGCCCTCACTGACACCCGTCGGAGCTTGCGCCAATGTAGACTGGTAGAGTTCTGGTGGAGTTGAACCACCGGTGGTGCTGTTATTTTCTAGTCCATTCATGTTCGGAATCCTCAAAGTCAGTATTTGTTTTCGATTAGAAAGAAAATTCTAAATTAATGAGGTAATGTAGAGTCGGGTTAAGGATGAAAGTTCATAACATGTTGTTAAGAACAACTAACAAAAATGCCGCCATGCATTTTCAGTGTTTTCTCCACAACAAATGATAAAAAGAGCGGATGGATGTTGCTCAGGGTCGAAGGACCACCGTGCACGGCGTGGGAGCCAGGGTGTCATGGATCAAAGGAGGCGACATATATCCTCACGCAGGGGTTCATCTTCCACCCAAAGTTCGGTGATTTTCACGGTTTGACCACAATTATTACTACGATCATTGTCAGCGACGGTCATCACATAGTCGCCATCGGCGCTGAAAGTGGCTGATCTGACGGGACCGCCATGGGAAATGGTCGCTTTTGCTAACCAGGATCCATCGAGCATCTGACCACAGATTTCCGCTGTGCCGTCATCACTGGCAGTCACCACATGTCGGCCATCAGTACTGAAGTTCGCTGAATAGACCCTGCTCTTATGAGAAATGGTCACTTTCTTCAGCCATGATCCATCGTCCTTCAGGCCATAGATTTGCGCTGTGCCGTCAGCGCTGGCAGTCGCCACATGTCGTCCATCAGTGCTGAAGGTCGCTGAATAGACCCTGCACTTGTGAGGAATGGTCACTTTCTCATGCCATGATCCATCGTCCCTCAGGCCATAGATCCTCGCCATATCAAGACCGGCAGTCAACACATGGCGGCTATCAGTGCTGATGATGAGTGATAGAATCGGACCATGGGTAATGATGCCTTTTTCTTCCCAAAATCCATCGTCATTCTGACTAGAGATTTTCGCAGACAAATCGTCAGCAGTGACCAGGTGGCGGCTATCGGGGCTGAAGCTGGCTAAATTGACTGGCCTATTGTGGCGAATGCTGGCTTTTGGTTGCCACGATCCGTCAATCTCCAGACCATGAACGTCCACAATGCGATCGCCACTGACAGTCACTGCAAGGCGACCATCGGCGCTAAAGCTGGCCGACCTGACTGAAGTATCGTGGTGAATGATGGCTTTTGGTTGCCATGATCCATCGTCCTCCAGACCGAAGATATGCGCTGCCTGATCGCCACCGATGGTCACCATATAGCGACCATCGCCGCTAAAGGTCGCTGGACCAAAGCAACTCTGATTGCAAATGATGGCTTTTTTTATCCATATACCATCGTACAGACCGCTGATTGTTGCCGTGCCATCTCCACTGAAGGTCACCAAATAGCCACCAACGGGACTGAAGGTGGCTGAATAGACAGATTTCTCATGAACAATAATGACTTTTCGTTCCCATGAACCATCGGCCTCTTGACCATAGACACTCGCTGTGCCGTCGTAACCGAAAATCACTGCACGGCGACCATCGGCGCTGAAGCTGGCTGAATATGCTATGTACCTCTGGTGAATGACGACTTTTGGTTTCCATGATCCATCGGCCTCCAGACCAAAGATTCTCGCCCTACCATCCTGACCAGCAGTCACTATATGGCGAGCATCAGCGCTGAAACTGGCCGAGTTGACAGAGCCATCATGTGAAATAGTGGCTTTTGTAGCTAATTTAAATGTTCTAAATTGAGACTTTCGTTCGGTATTAGTGAAATAAAGCAAAGCAGGTAAATAAGGACTGCTTCGGCGCTCTATAAGTGAATCGATTGAATCCTTATCATTTATGAACCGCTCCATCCAACAACGGAGCTGATCATCATCTTTTGAAGTGACGATTGTGTTAAGCAGAAACTGGTGTGGTGAAGGAAAACGTCGATACCATGCCTTTGCCAGCGCATTATCTTCTTGAATCACTTCCCGAAAGTAGCTAGATACCTGTTTTAAACGGGCAATATCTCTAAGCCTCAAACAGCCAATAATTTTCAAATGTGTGTCGACGGACAAATTGAGTAGTGAAGGTTTACTCTCGTCAGATACAGTGATAATTCTGCCCTCACTGACTCCCGTTGGAGCTTGCGTCAAAATAGGCTTATAGGGTTCTGATGAAGGTGAACCACCGACGGTGCCGTTATTTTCCAGTCTATTCATGGTCGGAATCTTCGAAGTGAGTATTTGTTCTCGATTAGAAAGAAAATTCAGAATTAATGCGGTAATGTAGAGTCGGTTTTAGGATGAAAGTTCATAACATTTTGTTAAGAACAACTAACAAAAATGCTGCCAGCCTTTGTATTTTCTTTGCCTTTTTCCGCAACAAATGATTAACAGACCGGATGATACATACCTGAAGACATTTTTTGTTCAATTATCCTTAAAAGAGGTATGGATAACCATGCACAGCGCGGGAACCAGAAAATTATGGATCAAAAGAGGCGACATATATCCTCAAGGATGTCATCTTCCCCCCAAAGTTCGGTGATTTTCACGGTTTGACGACGAGCATCGTCGTCCCAATCATTGTCAGCGACGGTCATCACATAGTCGCCATCGGCGCTGAAAGTGGCTGATGTGACGCGACCAGCATGGTAAATGGTCGCTTTTACTAACCAGGTTCCGTCGAGCATCTGACCACAAATTTTCGCCGTGCCGTCACGACTGGCAGTCACCACATGTCGACCATCAGTGCTGAAGGTCGCTGAATTGCCCCAGCTACTATGAGAAATGCTCACTTTCTCCTCCCATGACCCTTCGGCATTCAGGCCATAGATCTTCGCCATACCATCATCACTGGCAGTCACCACATGGCAGCCATCGGGGCTGAAAATCGCTGAATCGACACAATTCCTATGAGAAATGGTCACTTCCTCCTCCCATGCCCCATCGTCCTTCAGGCCATAGATTTTCGCCGTTTTATCAATACTGGCAGTCACCACATGGCGGCTATCAGCGCTGAAGGTAAGTGATTGAATCGAATCATTGTGGGAAATGATGCCTTTTTCTTCCCATAATCCATCCTCTTCCAGACTACATATTTTCGCAAAATTATCGTCACCGACTGTCACCACGTGGCGGCTATCGGGGCTGAAGTGGGCTGATTTGACCGGGGGAACATGGGGTAGAGTAGCTTCTTCTTGCCACAGCCCGCCTATCTCCTTGCCATGGACTGTCGCATTTTGCTCTCTACTGACAGTCACGACATGACGGCAATCGGCGCTAAAGCAGGCTGACCTGACTGTATTATTGTGGCGAATAATGCCTACCCGTTGCCATAATCCATCGTCCTCCAGACCTAAGATGTGCGCTGTGTGATCTTCACCGACGATCACCAAATAGCGACCATCGGCACTGAAATTCACCAAAGCATCGGAATTGTGACCGAGAATAATGAGTTTTTTTACCCATGAACCATTACTCTCCAGACCGGAGATTATCGCCCTTCCATCCCAACTGCTGGTTACCAAATAACAACCGTCGGGACTGAAGGTGGCTGAAGAGACAGTGCTCCCATGAACGATAATGAGTTTTCGTTCCCATGAGCCATCGGCCTCTTGACCATAGATACGCGCTTTGCCGTCGCAGCCGAAGATTACCACATGGCGGCCATTGGCGCTGAAACTGGCTGAACAGCCAAAATCGCTTTGATGAGTGAGGACTTTTGGTATCCACGATCCATCAGCCTTCTGGCCAAAGACTCTCGCCGCGCCGTCTCGACCGGCAGTCAGCACGTGGCTGGCATCAGCGCTGAAACTTGCTGAGTTGACAGGCTTATCATGTGAAATAGTGGCTTTTGCAGGTAAGTTAAATATTCTAAATTTTGACTTTCGTTCGGTATTAGTGAAATGAAGCAGAGCAGGTAAATGAGGACTGCTTCGGCGTTGTATGAGTGATTCGATTAAATCTTTATCGTTTATAAACCGCTTCATCCAACAACGGAGCTGATTATCATCTTTTGAAGTGACGATTGTGTTAAGTAGAAGCTGATGTGATGAAGGAAAACGGCGATACCAGGCCTTTGCCAGCGCATTATCCTCTTGAATCACTTCTCGAAAGTAGGTAGATACCTGTTTTAAACGGGTAATATCTCTAAGCCTCAAACAGCCAATAATTTTCAAATGTGTATCAACGGACAAATTGAGCAGTGAAGGTTTACTCTCGTCAGATACAGTGATATTTCTGCCCTCACTGACTCCCGTTGGAGCTTGCGTCAAAATAGGCTTATAGGGTTCTGCTGAAGGTGAACCACCGACGGTGCCGTTATTTTCCAGTCTATTCATGGCCGGAATCTTCGAAGTGAGTATTTGTTCTCGATTAGAAAGAAAATTCAGAATTAATGCGGTAATGTAGAGTCGGTTTTAGGATGAAAGTTCATAACATGTTGTTAAGAACAACTAACAAAAATGCTGCAAGCCTTTGTATTTTCTTTGCCTTTTTCCGCAACAAATGATTAACAGACTGGATGATACATACCTGAAGACATTTTTTGTTCAATTATCCTTAAAAGAGGTACGGATACCTTGCACAGCGCGGGAACCAGAGAGTTATGGATCAAAAGAGGCGACATATATCCTCAAGGATGTCATCTTCCCCCCAAAGTTCGGTGATTTTCACGGTTTGACGACGAGCATCGTCGTCCCAATCATTGTCAGCGACGGTCATCACATAGTCGCCATCGGCGCTGAAAGTGGCTGATGCGACGCGACCAGCATGGTAAATGGTCGCTTTTACTAACCAGGTTCCGTCGAGCATCTGACCACAAATTTTCGCCGTGCCGTCACGACTGGCAGTCACCACATGTCGACCATCAGTGCTGAAGGTCGCTGAATTGACCCAGCTATTATGAGAAATGCTCACTTTCTCCTCCCATGACCCTTCGGCATTCAGGCCATAGATCTTCGCCATACCATCAACACTGGCAGTCACCACATGGCAGCCATCGGGGCTGAAAATCGCTGAAATGACACAATTCCTATGAGAAATGGTCACTTCCTCCTCCCATGACCCATCGCCCTTCAGACCATAGATTTTCGCCGTTTTATCAAAACTGACAGTCACCACATGGCGGCTATGAGCGCTGAAGGTAAGTGATGGAATCGAATCATTGTGGGAAATGATGCCTTTTTCTTCCCATAATCCACCCTCCTTCAGCCTATATATTTTCGCAAAGTTATCGTCACCGACAGTCACCACGTGACGGCTATCGGGGCTGAAGTGGGCTGATTTGACTGGGGGAACGTGGGGTAGAGTGGCTTCTTCTTGCCATAGCCCGCCCATCTCCTGACCATGGACTTTCGCATTGTGCTCTCTACTGACAGTCACGACATGACGGCAATCGGCGCTAAAGCAGGCTGACTTGACTGTACTATTGTGGCGAATAATGGCTTCCCGTTGCCATGATCCATCGTCCTCCAGACCGAAGATTTGCGCTGTATGATCGTCACCGATAGTCACCAAATAGCGACCATCAGCACTGAAAATCACTGAACCAATGGGATCCTGACCGTGAATAATGACTTTTTTTACCCATGAACCATCACTCTCCAGACCGGAGATTATCGCCGTTCCATCACGATCGCTGGTTACCAAATAACAACCATCGGGACTGAAGGTGGCTGAAAAGACAATGCTCTCATGAACGATAATGACTTTTCGTTCCCATGAACCATCGGCCTCTTGACCGTAGATATGCGCAGTGCCGTCGATGCCGAAGATTGCCAGATGGCGGCCATTGGCGCTGAAACTGGCTGAACATCCTAAATTGCTTTGATGAGTGAGGACTTTTGGTATCCACGATCCATCGGCCTCCTGGCCAAAGACTCTCGCCGCGCCGTCTCGACCGGCAGTCACCACATGGCTGACATCAGCGCTGAAACTGGCTGACTTGACAGGCTCATCATGTGAAATAGTGGCTTTTGTTGCTAAGTTAAATCTCCAAAATTTAGACTTTCGTTCGGTATTAGTGAAATGAAGCAGAGCAGGTAAATGAGGACTGCTTCGGCGTTGTATGAGTGTTTCGATTAAATCTTCATCGTTTATAAACCGCTTCATCCAACAACGGAGCTGATCATCATCTTTTGAAGTGATGATTGTCTTAAGCAGAAACTGGTGTGGTGAAGGAAAACGTCGATACCATGCCTTTGCCAGCGCATTATCTTCTTGAATCACTTCCCGAAAGTAGGTAGATACCTGTTTTAAACGGGCAATATCTCTAAGCCTCAAACAGCCAATAATTTTCAAATGTGTGTCGACGGACAAATTGAGCAGTGAAGGTTTACTCTCGTCAGATACATTGATATTTCTGCCCTCACTGACTCCCTTTGGTGCTCGCGCCGATATAGATTCATGAGGTATCAGGGGAACTGGACTGCCAAGGGTGCCGTTATTATTTACTCTATTCATGCTCGGAATCTTCGAAGTGAGTATTTGTTCTCGATTAGAAAGAAAATTCAGAATTAATGCGGTAATGTAGAGTCGGTTTAAGGATGAAAGTTCATAACATGTTGGTAAGAACAACTAACAAAAATGCTGCCATGCATTTTCAGTGTTTTTCTCCGCAACCAATGATAAACAGAACGGATGGATGTTGCTCAGGGTCTATAAAGGAGTGTCATGAATCATAAGAGGCGACATATATCCTCACACAGGGGTTCATCTTCCACCCAAAGTTCGGTGATTTTCACGGTTCGACGACCATCATGGTCCCAATTATTGTCAGCGACGGTCACTACATAGTCGCCATCGGCGCTGAAGGTGGCTGATCGGACATAACCATCATGGGAAATGGTCGCTTTCACTAACCAGGTTCCATCGAGCATCTGACCACAGATTTTTGCCGCGCCGTCGTCACCGGCAGTTACCACATGTCGGCCATCAGTACTGAAGGCCGCTGAATAGACCCACCCACTATGAGGAATGGTCGCTTTCTCCTCCCATGACCCATCGTCCTTCAGGCCGAAGATCTTCGCCATACCATCGTCACTGGCAGTCACCAGATGGCTGCTATCAGGGCTGAAGGTCGCCAATCTTACCCAATCTTTATGGAAAACGGTCTCTTTCTCTTCCCATGACCCATCGGCTTTCAGGCCATAGATTTTCGCCGTTTCATCAGCACTGGCAGTCACCACATGGCAGCTATCAGCACTGAAGGTAAGTGATTTAATCGAACCATTATGGGAAATGATGCCTTTTTCTTCCCACAAGCCACCGTCCTTCTGACTATATATTTTCGCAAAGTTATCGTCACCGACAGTCACCACGTGGCGGCTATCGGGGCTGAAGCGAGCTGATGCGACCGAGAGATCATTGGGTAAAGTGGCTTGTTCTTGCCATAATCCGTCTATCTCCCGACCATGGACTTTGGCATTGCGATCGCGACTGACAGTCACCACAAGACGGCTATCGGCGCTGAAGCTGGCTGACCTGACTGAAGTATTATGCCGAATGATGGCTTTTGGTTGCCATGATTCATCGTCCTCCAGGCCGAAGATTTGCGCTGTGTGATCTCTACCGACGGTCGTCACATAGCGACCATCGGCGCTAAAGGTCGCTGATACAAAGTAATCCTGATGAAAAATGACGGTTTTTTTTACCCATGCACCATCAGCTTCCAAACCGTAGATTCTCGCCTCGCCATCTGCACTGATGGTTACCAAATAGCATCCATCGGGACTGAAGGTGGCTGAATAGACAGCGTCCTCATGAACAATAACGGCTTTTCGTTCCCATGAACCATCGACCTCTTGACTATAGATACGTGCTGTGCAGTTGTCACTGGAGACTACTACATGGCGGCCATGGGCGCTGAAGTTGGCTGAACATGATGAATGGCAGTTAAGAATGAGGACTTTTGGTTTCCATGATCCATCGGACTCCAGGCCAAAGATTCTCGCCGTGCCGTTATAACTGGCAGTCACCATATGGCGAACATCAGCGCTGAAACAGGCCGAGTTGACAAGGCCATCATCTGAAATAGTGGTTTTTGTCGCTAACTTAAAGGTTCTAAATTGAGACTTTCGTTTAGCATTAGTGAAATGAAGCAGAGCAGGTAAATGAGGACTGCTTCGGCGTTGTATGAGTGATTCGATTAAATCTTTATCGTTTATAAACCGCTCCATCCAACAACGGAGCTGATCATCATCTTTTGAAGTGATGATTGTCTTAAGCAGAAGCTGGTGTGATGAAGGAAAACGGCGATACCACGCCTTTGCCAGCGCATTATCTTCTTGAATCACTTCCCGAAAGTAGGTAGATACCTGTTTTAAACGGGCAATATCTCTAAGCCTCAGACAGCCAATAATTTGCAAATGTGTGTCGACGGATAAATTGAGCAGTGAAGGTTTACTCTCGTCAGATACAGTGATATTTCTGCCCTCACTGACACCCGTTGGAGCTTGCGCCAATCTAGTCTGATAGAGTTCTGGTGGAGGTGAATCGCCGACGGTGCCGTTATTTTCCAGTCTATTCATGTTCGGAATCTTCGAAGTGAGTATTTGTTCTTGATGAGAAAGAAAATTCAAAATTAATGCGGTAATGTAGAGTCGGTTTAAGGATGAAAGTTCATAACATGTTGTTAAGGGCAACTAACAAAAATACCGCCAGCCCACGCATTTTCTTCGCCTTTCTCCGCAACAAATGATTAACAGACTGGATGATACATAAGTACCTAACCAGTTGGTTTCGCATATTCTGGACGGCGGCTTTTTCCATCCTTCTGCGTTCCAACTCTGGTTGCGTAGCTACGGCTACGCGACCGTCGTTGCGCCTTGAAGGATGAAAAAATCCTCTCGCCAGAATATGCGAAACCAACTGGCCAGGTACTTACTGAAGACAATTACCCTGAACAGAGGTATGGATAGCCGTGCACAGCGCGGGAACCGCAGAGTCATAGATCAAAGGAGACGACATATATCCTCAAGGATGTCATCTTCCACCGAAAGTTCGGTGATTTTCACGGTTTGACTACCATTATTGTCCCAATCACTATTGTCCCAATCATTGTCAGCGACGGTCATCACATACTCTCCATCGGCGCTGAAGGTGGCTGATCTGACGCGACCAGCATGGGAAATGGTCGCTTTTACGAACCAGGTTCCATCAAGCATCTGACCACAGATTTTCGCCGTGCCGTCTTTACTGGCAGTCACCACATGTCGGCCATCCGTGCTGAAGGTCGCTGAATTGACCCAGCTACTATGAGAAATAGTCACTTTCTCCACCCATGACCCATCGTCCTTCAAGCCGTAGATCTTCGTCTTACCATCACAACTGGCGGTCACCACATGGCAGCCATCAGGGCTAAAGGTCGCCAATCTAACCCAATCTCCATGGAAAACGGTCTCTTTTTTTTTCCATGATCCATCGGTTTTCAGTCCATAGATTTTCGCCGTTTTATCAGCACAGGTAGTCACCATATGACGGCTATCAGAACTGAAGGTAAGTGATTGAATCGAACCATTATGGAAAATCTTGCCTTTTTCCTCCCATAATCCATCGTCCCTTTGACAATAGATATTCGCAACCCTATGGTCACGAGTCACCACGTACCGACTATCGGGGCTGAAGCGGGCTGATGCAATCGAGAGATGATGGTTTAAGGTGACTTGTTCTTGCCATGATCCATCCATCTCCCGGCCATGGACTTTCACATTGCGATCGCCACTGACAGTTACCACAAGGCGGCCATTGGGGCTGAAGCAAGCTGAGATGACTGGACTATTGTGCCGAATGATGGCTTTTGGTTGCCACGATCCATCGTCTTCCAGGCCGAAGATTCGCGCTGTCTGATTGTTACCGACGATCGCCAGATAGCGACCGTCGGAGCTAAAGGTCGGTAGGCCTTGCCTGTCGGAAATACTGGCTTTTATTTTCCATGTACCATCGGCCTCCAGACCATAGATTCTCGCACTGCCACCCCAAGAGCATATTACCAAATAACAACCATCGGGACTGAAGGTGGCTGAATAGACAGCGTTCTCACGAACAATAACGGCTTTTCGTTCCCATGAACCATCGGCCTCTTGTCCGTATATTCGCGCTGCGCCGTTGCAACTGACGATTACCACATGGCGGCCATTAGCGCTGAAACTGGCAGAACGTGAAAAGCGTTGAAGAGTCAGGACCTTTGGTATCCACGATCCATCGGCCTCCAGGCCAAAGACTCTCGCCGCGCCGTCTCGACCGGCAGTCACCACGTGGCTGCCATCAGTGCTGAAACTGGCTGAGTTGACAGGCTTATCATGTGAAATAGTGGCTTTTGTTGCTAAGTTAAATCTCCAAAATTTAGACTTTCGTTCGGTATTAGTGAAATGAAGCACAGCAGGTAAATGAGGACTGCTTCGGCGTTCTATAAGTGAATCGATTAACTCCTTATCATTTATAAACCGCTCCATCCAACAACGGAGCTGATCATCATCTTTTGAAGTGACGATTGTCTTAAGCAGTAACTGGTGTGGTGAAGGAAAACGGGGATACCACGCCTTTGCCAGCGAATTATCTTCTTGAATCACTTCTCGAAAGTAGGTAGATACCTGTTTTAAACGGGCAATATCTCTAAGCCCCAAACAGCCAATAATTTTCAAATGTGTGTCGACGGACAGATTGAGCAGTGAAGGTTTACTCTCGTCAGATACAGTGACATCTCTTCCCTGACTGACACCCGTTGGAGCTTGCGTCGATATAGTCTGATAGGGTTCTGGTGGAGGTGAACCGCCGACGGTGCCGTTATTTTCCAGTCTATTCATGTTCGGAATCTTCGAAGTGAGTATTTGTTCTTGATGAGAAAGAAAATTCAAAATTAATGCGGTAATGTGGAGTCGGTTTAAGGATGAAAGTTCATAACATCTTGGTAAGAACAACTAACAAAAATACCGCCAGCCCATACGTTTTCTTTGCCTTTCTCCGCAACAAATAATGAACAGACTTGATGGTCGTTGCTCAGGGTCTATCAAGAAGTGCTTCTTGCGCTTCCATCATCAGGATTTCCTCAAGTGCCCGCAAGCCGGCAAGGTAGCCAGAATAAGAGGCCGTTATCGCTTGTCTGGGCAGGTCGTGCTGGACGGCAACATCCCCTGCAGTCAAAACGCCGCTCTGACAGGTATGGCTCCAACGGTATTCGTTATCCAGACTCTCGAGCGCTATTGAGCCAATTCCCAGGCTCTCTGGCGCGTATTCCAGTGTATTGGCAATGATGCCATCCACCACGATGGAACGATTGTCAGCCTGAACATGGTAGAGATTTTCTAAAGGCGTCAAGGTAATAGTATCTGCCGTTGTTGCAGAAACGGATAACTTGAGAAGCTGCTCATCCAGACTTGTGAGCAGGCTGGGTTCATTGTCAGAGACTGGCCAGAAGCTTTTCAATGGCTTTCTGTTTCGGGTATCAATGAGAACAACATCAAATCCCGATCGACTGGCGTATAAAGCAGCGGTTTTTCCGCCAATCCCTGCGCCAAGAACAGCGACCTTCCTTTTCGGCCAAATACTTTCTGTCACCGTTTTATGCAGCCACTGGGCAGTGGTGGTTCCCCTGGCTGCAGCCATCAGGAGAGTAATGAAGGGGCTATCAACAGAACCCAGTGTCAGTATGTTGCTCTTCATCAAGGGCTGGGACCATGGGGTTTGGTTGAGATCATAGCGTTGGATATAGTCCCTGTTATTCAGACAAATATCAGGGTACATACTGGATTGAGGTTTCTGTCCGATGGCTGAGAACACGCCAGAAATGGGAAGACTCAGCTTGCGCCTGCCACCCTCAAAACTCAATGTAGTGGCATTTAGCAAGCCATCCTGATTGATGTAAACAGACTCCAGATTATGTTCAAAATAGAGAAAAAGAGCCTTCTTCCTTCTCTCCAGTGCATGGTAGAGAAGATCAATCAAGATGCTTTCTGCCTTGAAGCTACTGCCTTGAACAGCCAGATGCACCTTATTGGCATTGAGGCTAAGCAGACTGATGGCCTGTTCAATGGCTGAGGCTCCTCCACCCACCACGAGAACATCTTTTTCTGCAAACCTGGGGCCGTCACAATCGGTACAGGTAAATACTCCGTTGCCTTTGTAGGGCTCCAGAATCGTCGGCAGGTTAGGTTTTGCCCCCGATGCCAATATAACAAGGGGGGCATAATAGACGGAGCGCTCCCCCTGTAAAATCTTCATTTTTCCCTTCAGTTGAGTGGCAACGATATGATCTTCGATGATTTCGACATTAGGACTGCTCCTTGCCTTGTCTTCCATCAACTGTTGCAGGCCTCTCCCCGAGATTGTCAGGCTACCAGGCCAGTTCTCAATGGTGCCCGCCCCCTCAAGCTGCCCCTGACTCTTATGACTTTTTATCACCCGTATCCTGACCATTGGGTTGTATCTGGCAATCGTCTGGGCGGCCGTCATGGCTGCAGGCCCGCCACCTACGATCACAACTGAAGGCGTCAATGCCCGGAGTGTCGGACTCAAAAATAAGGTGAGCAGCAGACAGGCTGCTACCTTACTGATATTTTTAGACTTCATTCTTAAAAGTGTTCAGCAATCAGCAGCTCGTTGCAGAGTATTTTCCAATAACTCTTATTGTTCTTTACCGGCCTGATTCTGATTAAGCTGCCGGATTTCCCGAGCGTCTGGGAAATGGATTGGGTTACGACTTACCCAAGGTAATGGATAAAAATAGAGCAAATTATTTATTTGTGAATGCGATTTCCAAAATTTCAGGTCTTTCTCCCGTCATTGCCAGGGACTGAAGGATTAAAAAATCAAAGACTGCGTTAAACCCTGATGCCTGATTGCAACTCCCGGCGCTAGTCTTAGAAATCACAGTTTTAATACATCACACTACGAGGCTGTCAAAAAACTCTAACAATTCGCTCCCACGCAATCAGGCCCCGAGGGAAACAGAGTTTTGCAACAGCTTCAATAACGAGGAAAAGACCAAGATGAGGATTGCATTGTCGGTGCTGCTGAAAGTCGCCGCTATTGCTTCACTGGGTTTCTGGTGGCTTTGGCTGTTTATTGGTACAGCGTATTACTATGTGTTGCAGGAGGACTCTCTCTGGGCGTCTGCACAGTCGGGTGCGGGCATTGCCTTGGCTGTTTTCGTTGCTGGTATGCTCAGCAGTCATCTGTCGGAGCTGCTGATAACAGCCAAAGAGTAATCGTTCCTCAAAGAGGTCATTTGGGGGCCGTATAAGTGCAAGCAAATCCTGCACGGTATCGCCCCTGAAAAGCGTTGACACTTAAAAGCCTTTAGCTCCTGAACGTTCTACAGCTTCATCGTCAAAGCCACAGCCAGATTTCTGGCAGTCCTGATCAGGTTTTCTTCTCCTTTCATCAGTGCCTGTTCCAAAGTCACTGCTCCATGAACTACAGGAAACAAGGCATCAATCCCCTGAGCATAAACGGCCTCTGCCCCTTGCCCAACTGAACCGGCTAATGCTACCACCGGAAGATCCAATGATTTGGCAATACGGGCCACACCTACTGGGGTTTTACCCTGAGCAGTCTGACCATCAATGCGGCCTTCACCCGTAATAACCAGATTGGCCCCTTTGACCTTTTCAGCCAGCTCAACAGCAGCCATGACGATTTCAATACCCGACTCCAGCCGGGCATTGAGAAAACCCAGTAATGCCGCCCCCATGCCACCCGCTGCTCCGGCACCCGCTCTGTCGCAGACAGAGACACCCAGGTCGCGTTCCATAATCAGGCCATAATGGCCAAGGGACTGATCCAGAACTTCTACCATTTCGGGTGTTGCTCCCTTTTGCGGACCAAAAATAGCAGAAGCTCCATTGTCACCGGTCAGCGGATTATCAACATCACAGGCAGCAATAATCTCAACTGCTTGCAGGCGCTGATCCAGGTTAGAGGTATCGATCTTGCTCAGGCTTGATAACAGCACCCCACCGTATTGCAACTCCTTGCCCTGGTCGTTCAATAAACGAACCCCCAGAGCTTGCATCATACCGGCACCACCATCATTGGTTGCACTGCCACCTATCCCGACAATTATTTTCTCGACGCCCCTGTCCAGTGCACTGAGGATCAGTTCACCGGTACCCAGTGTGGTCGCGATCATCGGATCACGCTGATCAGGGCTTACCAACTCCAGTCCGGACGCTCTGGCCATTTCAATGACAGCGGTTGTGCCGTCACCCAGTATGCCAAACTCAGCCTGAATCTGGTGACCCAGAGGACCTGTGACGGGCACTTCTATAAGATGTCCACCAGTGGCATCAACCAGAGACTGAAGTGTTCCTTCGCCACCGTCAGCAACGGGCACTTTGATGTACTGTGCATCAGGAAGAATTTCCTTAAAGCCGGTTTCGATCGCAGAGGCTACCTGGGCAGCCGTGAGACACTCTTTAAAAGAATCGGGGGCAATGACAATTTTCATCGGTCTCTACTCTTCCGTGTCAGCCAGTCTTTATGATGCCTCAATAGATAGTAGACGTCAGCGATATTCTGAAACATATGTGGAATCATAGAGCAAATTTTTAATAAAATAAGACCCGCGTCTTTTATATCCGGGTCTGATTCGTGTCCATTGTTCCTCGCTTATTGGTTTTATTTTGCATTACTTCACTTCCTTTTTCTGTCTGGTCTGCACCCGCCAGTTTTTCTCAGGCCAAGCGGGAAGCGGTGAAAATCTATTCCGATCACCTCACCAGTTTTTATTGCGGTTGCGATATAACAGTCCGCGGCAAGAAACTGGTGCCTGACCTGGAATCCTGCGGCTACAAGGTACGAAAACAACCAAACCGTGCATCAAGGATTGAGTGGGAACATGTTGTACCGGCCTGGGAATTTGGTCATCAGCTCCAGTGCTGGCAGGAAGGGGGCCGCAAGCGCTGTAGAAAGAATCCCGATTTTCGCAAAATGGAATCGGATCTCCACAATCTGGTGCCCGCAGTAGGAGAGGTGAATGGCGATCGATCCAACTACCGCTTCGGCTTTCTGCAAGATACGCCCAGCATGTATGGCCAGTGTGACTTTAAAGTCAATTTCAAGGAGCGAAAAGCACAACCACCGATAACAAAACGAGGCAAGATTGCCCGTATCTATCTGTATATGGCAAGCCGTTACGCTTTCAGAATCAGTAAAAGTCAGAGAAAGCTCTACGAGTCCTGGGATCGCCTCTATCCGGCAACCGACTGGGAAATTGAGCGTAATGCTCGTATTACCGAGGTTCAGGGCTGGGAGAATCCATACGTTTCAAGGCATCCAAAGGGATGAATGAGTTCATTCCACTGTCCTATCGGCGATCGGGGTATTATGATATTCGGATTAGCTCACTTTTAAAGCTCCCAAGGTTTATTGAGAATGGAACAGACCTTCATAGGTGATGATGGAATAGAACGTCAGTCACTGAGGGCCTATACAGAAAGCGCATACCTGAACTACTCCATGTATGTCATTCTGGATCGCGCTCTGCCCCACATTGGCGACGGCCTGAAGCCGGTACAACGCCGTATTGTTTATGCGATGAGTGAGCTGGGGCTGAAAAATACCGCCAAGTTTAAAAAGTCAGCCCGTACGGTGGGTGATGTTCTGGGTAAATTTCATCCCCATGGCGACTCTGCCTGTTACGAAGCCATGGTATTGATGGCGCAGCCCTTCTCATACCGTTATCCGCTGGTCGATGGTCAGGGTAACTGGGGGTCGCCGGATGACCCCAAGTCTTTTGCTGCCATGCGCTATACCGAGTCCAGACTGACTCGTTATTCTGACGTACTGCTCAGTGAACTGGGGCAGGGCACGGTAGACTGGGTGCCTAACTTTGACGGAACACTGGAAGAGCCATCCATCTTGCCTGCCAGGTTGCCCAATCTGCTGTTGAACGGTACCACCGGTATCGCAGTGGGTATGGCGACCGACATCCCTCCTCACAACCTGAGAGAAGTCGCAAACGCCTGTATTCATCTGCTGGATCATCCGGGGGCAACCACTGCCGAGCTTGTTGAGCATGTTCAGGGGCCGGACTTCCCCACCGAAGCTGAAATCATCACACCCCGCGAAGAAATTCTGAAGATTTACGAGCAGGGACGCGGTTCTCTGAGAATGAGAGCCGTCTATCAGCAGGAAGGGGGAGAAATCATTGTCACGGCGCTGCCCTATCAGGCTTCCGGAGCCAAAATTCTGGAGCAGGTAGCCGCCCAGATGCAGGCCAAGAAGTTGCCCATGGTCGCAGACCTGAGGGACGAATCAGACCATGAGAATCCTACCCGACTGGTGATTGTTCCCCGCTCCAACCGTATTGATGTCGATGGTTTGATGAACCATCTGTTTGCCACAACCGATCTTGAAAAGACCTACCGGGTCAATATGAACATGATTGGTGTCGATGGCAAGCCCCAGGTCAAGGCTCTGGATACCCTGCTGAAGGAGTGGCTGGTCTGGAGAACCGATACCGTCAGACGTCGTCTGCAACACCGTCTGGATAAAGTACTGGCCAGACTTCATATTCTTGAAGGCTTACTGGCAGCCTTCCTGAATATTGATGAAGTCATCGAAATTATCCGCAATGAGGACAAGCCCAGGGAAGTCATAATGACTCGATTTGGCCTCTCCGAGCTTCAGGCGGATGCCATTTTGGAAATCAAGCTGCGCCAGTTAGCCAAATTGGAAGAGATCAAGATTCGTGCTGAACAGGAAGAGCTGGAAAACGAACGCAAAAATCTTGAGCTGACCCTCAGCTCCGAGCGTCGACTGAAAACCCTGGTCAAAAAAGAGATCAAGGCCGATACCGAAGAATTTGGTGATGATCGTCGTTCACCCTTGATGCTTCGACAGGAAGCCCAGGCTCTCTCGGAAACTGACCTGATGACATCTGATCCAGTGACTGTCGTGCTGTCTGAAAAAGGCTGGGTGCGATGTGCCAAAGGGCATGAGGTTGACCCTGGCAGTCTCAACTACAAGGCAGGGGATAGATATCGACTGTCTGCCAAGGGCAAGAGTAACCAGTCTTCGGTTTTTATAGACTCCACCGGTCGTGCTTATTCCATTCAAACTCATACTCTTCCCTCTGCGCGAGGTCAGGGTGAGCCGCTGTCCGGACGTGTCAATCCACCTTCCGGGGCAACCTTTGAAGGGTTGTGTGTCGGTGACAATGATGACTGTTATTTACTGGCCAGCGATGCCGGTTATGGCTTTGTCGTTCAGCATTCTGATATGGTCAGCAAGAACAAAGCCGGTAAGGCTCTGCTGACTTTGCCCAAGTATTCCCAAGTCATGTCACCTATACCGGTAACAGGCCAAGACCAGGTACTGGCAGCCATTACCAACGAGGGACGTATGCTGATCTTCCCGCTGTCTGAATTACCCAAGCTGGCAAGAGGCAAAGGTAACAAGATCATTAATATTCCTGCGGCACGGGCATCGGATCGAATCGAATTGATGGTTCATCTGGCGGTGATGAACTCGAGCGATGCTCTGGTTCTCTACGCTGGCAAACGGCATGTGACTCTGAGACCGGCAGATATTGAGCATTACCACGGAGAGAGAGGTCGCAGAGGTAATAAACTGCCCCGAGGCTTCCAGAAAGTGGATAGTGTTGAGGTTATTCGGGCGAACAGGAAGGAGGATAGTTAAGCTCGAAGCTTGAGTCATCTGGTCACAGGGTTTTTACAGTCGCCGCTGACGACCGTTAAAAACCCATGACGGCTTGTTGACCCCGGTGACTGCAATCAACGATTCCTGATCCCACACCCCTTGATGATGAGATTGCAGAGATGCTCCGTCGCAGCCTCTAAATCCTCATCGGACAGGGCCTCCTTACCAATGACACAGGCTACCTGTGGACTGTAATCCACATAATATTGGGTGGTGGCCCAGATGGTAAATAACAGGTGCAGAGGGTCGACAGGGTCCATTTTGCCTTGCTCTACCCAGGATTCAATAACTCGTGATTTCTCTTTGATCCATGACTTGAAGTACTCAAAATGTTCTTTGAGATGTTGCCCGCCATGAATGATCTCACTGCTGAATATACGGGAAGCGTTGGCGTGAGCCAGACAGTATTGCATTTTTGCCTGTATGTACTGACGAAAGGCTGAAGCCGGATCATCCTCTATGTTCAAGCCGGAAAAAACCGCTTCCCAGAGTTCCATAATATGACCGAGAACAGCGCCATATAGATCGACCTTGCTATTGAAATAATAATGAATATTGGCCTTTGGCAACCCGGCTCTGGTTGCAATATCCCTGATTGAGGCTCCTTTGAAGCCACTAAGAACGAATTCGTCCTCTGCAGCTTGCAATATGACCTTAATATTTTTCTGGCGCACACGGCTGCTTCTCACAGCCGTCTGCTGAATTTTGGCAGCGGAAGATTGCATAAAATCTCCGTATATTGATGAGGTGTTATGACGATCGACTATGAATATAGACAAGAGTTGCGCAATTACCATTCGCTGCACATAAATAACGACAGTGTTTTTTTTACTGTACCAATGAGTCAGGGTTTATATTTGCAATTCAGAAGGGTAGCGAGAGTTGTGGCGATATTATTTTCTTGGTGCGTAGTCAAAAACGTCAGAGTGCAGGTTTTTTTCCGGGAATCCGTCTCCAATCATTGCGTCATATGTCGCATAAACCATTTGTGGTGAGCCACTGATATAGGTCTGACAATCGAGCAGCTTTTCGCGATCGACCAGTATCGCTTCATATAGCAACCCATGACGCCCACACCAGTCATCTTCATGATAGGTTTCACTGACTACTGGATGATAATGAACGCCCTGGCCAGACCATTGCACAGGGAGGTTGGGCAGATAGAAGTCTGCAGGTGTTCTGGCTCCCCAGTAAAGATGCATCTCACCATGATGACGGTGACGCAGGCAATACTCGATCATGCTTTTCATTTGGGAGAAGCCGGTGCCGGCGGCAATGAAAAGCAGAGGCTGCTGTTTGTCGATTGAGTCAGGGAGATGGCAATTCCCTGCAGGCAAACTGACGTTCAGCACACCTTCTTTTATTTCCCGAAAGAGCTGTTGAGAGTTAGGACTGCCTTTCAGCTGTTGAATATGCAGCTCCAGATGCTGCTGGTTTTTTTGCGGCGCTGAAGCAATAGAAAAACAATTGTTTTCATTATTCTGAAGGTGAACAACAAGATACTGACCCGGATAATAGCCAGGAAAGCAGTCCGACTCTGCAGTCAGTTTGATCCGGTAAATGTCGGAACTGAGAAGCTGAGTATCGGCAACTGAGCATCGCAGCCCGGAAGACTCGCTTATCTGCACAATACCTCCCTCCGGAATGCCACAGCCAGCAGGAGTGCCCGAGGTATCCCTGATGACCGTATTAAGAAGAACTCTGTATCTCGGGAAACCGAGTGATAATCAAGAGCTGTAACTGTTTCAGTCTATACCTAAATCACCCCAGAGTGCATCAACCCGTTCTTTGACATCCTTTGTCATAGTTATGGTTTGACCCCATTCCCGATCAGTTTCTCCGGGCCATTTATTTGTAGCATCAAAGCCCACCTTGGAACCAAGACCTGCAACTGGCGAAGCGAAATCCAGATAATCAATGGGAGTGTTTTCAACAAAGACACAGTCCCGCTTGGGATCCATACGAGTCGTCATGGCCCAGATTACATCGTTCCAGTCTCTGGCATTGACGTCATCATCAGTGACAATAACGAACTTGGTATACATAAATTGTCTGAGGAATGACCATACACCGAGCATGACTCGCTTGGCATGACCCGGATATTCCTTGCGCAGAGTCACCACCGCCATTCGGTAAGAACAGCCTTCCGGAGGCAGATAAAAGTCCACGATTTCCGGAAACTGCTTTTTCAGAATGGGGACAAATACCTCGTTCAGGGCCACTCCCAGAATAGCGGGCTCATCGGGAGGCCTGCCTGTGTAGGTGCTGTGATAGATGGGATCTCTTCTATGAGTTATACACTCTACGGTAAAGACCGGGAAACGTTCCACTTCGTTGTAGTAACCGGTGTGATCACCGAACGGGCCTTCGTCCGCCATCTCTCCCGGATAGATATGCCCCTCAAGAACAATCTCGGCACTGGCAGGTACCTGAAGATCGTTGGTGATGCTTTTAACCAGTTCGGTTTTACTGCCTCTTAACAGGCCTGCAAAGGCATACTCTGAAAGACTGTCAGGCACAGGGGTCACTGCCCCCAGGATAGTAGCTGGATCAGCACCCAGAGCCACCGTTACGGGGAAGGGTTTATCAGGGTATTGCTGTTGCCAATCCCTGAAGTCCAGAGCACCGCCCCGATGAGAGAGCCAGCGCATGATCAGTTTGTTTTTACCAATCAGCTGTTGGCGATAGATTCCGAGGTTCTGTCGATCCTTTTCAGGACCCTTGGTGATGACCAGAGGCCAGGTGACCAGAGGGCCTGCATCGCCGGGCCAGCAAGTTTGAACAGGGATCCGGTTCAGATCTATCTCATCACCTTTGAGCACGACTTCCTGACAGACCGCTTTACTGACCACTTTGGGCCCCATGTTCAACACTTGTCTGAAGACAGGCAGCTTTGTCAGAGCATCACGGAAACCCTTGGGTGGATCGGGTTCCTTAAGATACGCCAGGAGCTGACCTACCTCCTTCAGCGCGCTGACATTATCCTGCCCCATACCCAGAGCCACCCGCCGCTCTGTGCCAAACAGATTGGCCAGTACCGGCATGTCATAACCCTTTGGATTTTCGAACAGCAATGCCGGCCCTTTCTTGCGAAGGGTGCGGTCGCTGATTTCAGTCATTTCCAGATACGGATCAACTTCGGTCTTGATTCTGACGAGTTCACCCTGCTTTTCCAGCAGCTTGATGAAGTCCCGTAGGTCCCTGTATTTCATTGGAAGTTAAAGCTGAGGCTGAGAGAGAATGGGGACAGGCCAGAAGCCTATCGGACTTAAGACTGTCCCCGGATAATGATGGATTACTTCCGCTTCATAGACTGGAAGAATTCTTCATTGGTCTTGGTGTGCTTCATGCGGTCCAGCAGGAATTCAATGGCGCCAATTTCGTCCATTGGGTGCAGGATCTTGCGCAGAATCCACATGCGCTGCAATTCTTCTTCTGTGGTCAGGTAGTCTTCACGACGAGTACCGGACTTGTTGAAGTTAATGGCAGGGAAAACACGCTTTTCAGCGATGCGCCGGTCGAGGTTCAGTTCCATGTTACCAGTACCTTTGAATTCCTCGAAGATCACTTCGTCCATTTTGGAGCCAGTGTCCACCAGGGCGGTAGCCATGATGGTCAGGCTGCCACCTTCTTCGATGTTACGGGCAGCACCAAAGAAGCGTTTCGGACGCTCCAGAGCGTGGGCATCAACACCACCGGTCAGAACTTTACCGGAAGAAGGAATAACTGTGTTGTAGGCACGAGCCAGACGGGTAATGGAGTCCAGGAGTATCACCACGTCTTTCTTGTGCTCAACCAGACGCTTGGCTTTTTCCAAAACCATTTCAGCCACTTGCACGTGTCGTGACGGGGGCTCGTCAAAGGTCGAGGCCACCACTTCACCACGCACGGAACGGGCCATTTCGGTCACTTCCTCTGGACGCTCATCAATCAACAGAACGATCAGGTGGCATTCGGGGTTGTTACGGGTGATATTGGCTGCAATATTCTGCAGCATCAGGGTCTTACCAGCCTTAGGGGGGGACACGATCAGACCACGCTGACCTTTACCGATTGGAGCCACCAGGTCGATAATTCGACCCGTTAAGTCCTCGGTGGAGCCGTTACCCATCTCCATGACCAGGCGATCCTGTGGAAACAACGGGGTCAGGTTTTCAAATAGAATTTTATTACGGGCGTTTTCCGGCTGGTCAAAGTTAATTTCATTAACTTTTAGCAGTGCGAAATAGCGTTCACCCTCTTTAGGTGGTCGAATTTTACCCGCAATGCTATCACCGGTTCTCAGATTGAATCGACGAATCTGACTGGGTGAAACATAAATATCATCAGGACCCGCCAGATAAGAACTGTCGGAAGAACGCAGGAAGCCGAAGCCATCCTGCAGGATCTCAAGAACACCATCGCCATAGATGTCTTCCCCGCTGCGGGCGTGGCGCTTCAGGATTGAGAAGATTACGTCCTGCTTCCGGGAACGGGCCAGATTTTCAAGGCCCATTTCATTAGCGATCGCCAGAAGTTCAGGAACAGATTTTTTTTTCAGTTCGGTAAGATGCATAAGAGTTCGCGAACGTTAAATTGAAAGGTAATGGCCGTCGTAGTTGCAGGAAGATCAGATATTATTGAGATTATTATTTTCAGCATCGTTTAATATCGATGCCTGCCTAAGCTCATTAAAAACGGCTTTCAAGTGTAGCCTGCACATCTAAAGGCAAGCTCGAAACAAACATGGCCGGAGTATTCTCTACTGCTGATCAGAAGGACCGCCAAGACTCCAGAAAAGCACTCAACAAGTTTTCCTGAAACAAGTGGATCTAATAACTCCCGAATTCACAGTCTATATCCTTTTCTGGAAAATAATCAAGAACTCCTGCTACGTCAACTTTTCAGAAACTTTTTGCTGAGAAATATTTCCCTTCGGAGAAAGCATGAAAACAGCTATTTCATATCTGTGTTTTTGAATTTCACCAGCCTCATTCTGACGATGACGGATAGAGACCGGACTATGCTGACTGATTTTTTGTATGGTATCACCCAGTGTTATCTAACCAGCTGGATGATTCGATTTCATCCGGCTGGTTTTTTCCAGAAATCTTTTGGCCGAGAGTATCAGAAAGTTTCTGAAATCTCTAAAGCTGTATGATTGATTCTGTTACAGGTTGCTGTCAAGAAATGCTGTCAGCTGAGACTTTGACAGGGCTCCAACCTTGGTCGCTTCAACATTGCCACCCTTGAACAGCATCAGTGTTGGAATGCCTCGAACGCCATACTTTGGAGGTGTGGCTTCGTTGTCATCAATGTTCAGTTTACAGATTTTCAGCTTGCCGTCGTAGTCCAGTGCAATTTCGTCCAGTACGGGCGCGATCATTTTGCAGGGACCACACCATTCAGCCCAATAGTCGACCAGTACAGGACATTCTGCCTTCAGCACGTCCTCTTCGAAGGTAGCGTCTGTCACATTGACAATTTCGCTCATGGAATGGATCTCCTAGCCATTTTGCTTAATGTCAGAGCCCGAATCATAGCAAAGGGATGATCCCGGAAACAAATTCGATCACTCTGATTTTATTGTGGGTGGTAGTTTACAGAGTTATGATTATTTGTATACGGCTGTCAGCATGAATCAGATTTGCTGCCTGTAGTTTATGACTCATGGGACGTTTATTTTTCATCACCAGAAGCTTGGGAGCGTGGCTTTTTTCCTTTCACGAAATCTCTGCCAAAACCTGTAAACAGAAGCTTTAAGCAGAAGCGGTCCGGTTTACAGCACTCTGCGGCTGACAGTAAATGTGCTGTAACCAGAGCCTTCTGTTATATTGCTGGTTTATGTTAGCCAGCACCATGATTTGCATGACAAAAACTGATTGTCTGGTCATGGCCTGATCATTCAACCAACCGTCAGCTCAGCGGGTCCCGGGTGAAAAAAACCGGACTGATTGCTACGGGAGTGTCGAAGAAGAACATTATGACAGACCAGGGTCGTATTGAGTCCAACAGCCAGCCTCTCGTGGCAGCTATTGATCTGGGTTCCAACAGCTTTCACATGATTGTCGCCAGAGTGGAACAGGGGGAAATCAGGCCCATTGAACGGCTTGGAGAAAAAGTACAGTTGGCTGCCGGTCTGAGTAAGGATGATTGTCTTTCTGAGCAGGCCATGAAAAGGGGACTGAATTGCCTGGCACAGTTTGCCCAGTATATGTCCGGAAGGCACTTCCAGGCACTTAGGGTGGTGGGCACCAATGCCCTTAGAAAAGCCAAGAACAGCAGCGAATTTGTCGAAAAAGCTGAAAAAATCCTCAATCATCCAATTGAAATTATTGCCGGCCGGGAAGAGGCCCGTCTGATCTATCTGGGCGTAGCCCAGACCCAATCAGACGACAATGATCGTCGAGTTGTGGTCGATATTGGTGGTGGCAGCACCGAGCTGATTATAGGTGAGCGTTTCGAACCCAGACTGCTTGAGAGTCTTCATATGGGTTGTGTTGCCTATACCGACCGGTTTTTTCCCGGCGCAGAGCTGTCCCCAGAGCGCTTTCAGTCGGCTTATTATGCGGCGCGGCTGGAACTCCTGAATATTGAACAAGCCTATAAAAATCTTGGTTGGGTAGATGCGGTGGGCTCCTCTGGCTCTATTCGGGCAGTGAGTTCGATTCTCTCAGCCATGGGCCATGGTGAAATCATTACCCGTAAAAAAATGGACATGCTCAAAAGTCAGGTTCTGGAATTCACTCACACTGGCAGAGTCCGTTTCCCAAGCCTGAAACCGGATCGTCAGGCTATCTTCCCCGCCGGGCTGGCCATTTTGATGGCCTGTTTTGACGCTTTAGAGATAGAAAGGATGCAATACTCAGAAGGTGCTCTTCGGGAGGGCGTTCTATACGACATGCTGGGCCGGGACCGTCATGAGGATGTCAGGGGCCGAACCTTGTCGGCATTGATGAAACGCTATCATGTTGACCTTACCAATGCAGAAGGCATTAACCGTTACTCACTGGCCTGTTTTGATCAGATCAGAAAGAGCTGGGGGCTGGAGGATTCTGATCGGGAGTTATTGAACTGGGCTTCACTGGTGTGCGAGGTGGGTCTGGATATTTCACATTCACAATACAACCGACATGGCGCTTATCTGATCCAGCACTCGGATCTGATGGGGTTTAATAAAGAGCAGCAGAGAAAACTGGCTCTGCTGGTGCATGGGCATCGCAGGGCCATACCGAAAGGCTTGCTTGAACATTCAGACAGCAACCTGCTGTTGAAGCTGACTGTGCTCCTGCGTCTGGGGATTGTGCTCAATCATATACGGAACGGGGCGTTCTCCGATTACGATTTAAAAGCGGGCCACCGTACTCTGAATGTTGGCTTTGAATCAGGTTGGTTAAGAGATCATCCCCTGACAGCAGTCGACTTTGAACGAGAAAAAATGTATCTGAATAAAGTCGGCTTCAAGTTAACTGTGAACTGATGGATCGGGGGGCTGTTCGGAAGACATATCAAATTCCTGGTATTCTTCCCTGTCCCTTGTGAGCATGATGACGGCACCATCAATCAGGTTTGTGCAGGCATCGTGAACGTGAGCGCTGTCGTTCAATAGCGAGCTTGCAATAAATGGGTCGACCTGTCCGGAGCGAATCAATTCGTTCAGAGTCTCGTTGGTTTGCCCGTCTCTTTCCCTGAGTTCTTGCTTCAGTTGTTCTGCATGTTCACGGATACGACTGTAACTGCGACGAACGCCCAAAATGTCAACCAGCTTGAGAACGGAAGCCAGACAGAGCCTCAATTGATTGTACTGTTCCCGAATCTGCTCATTTTCCGACTGGGTGTATTTGCCCATGTTCTTGTAGATATGCTTGACGTGCTTGATGGCCTGAACAAAATCACGACAGGCCACCTTCAGGGCAAACAGCTCCTGAGCTTGCTGTCTGGGGAGTTTACCTTCCAGGGCACCAGAATACTGGACAATATCGGCATAGATGCCCTTTATATGGCGAATATAAAGTTCCTTGATCGTCCAGGGCTGGTCGTCCCTGCGCCAGCTCTGAACCAACTCTTCGAGGTCGTCAGACTCACGAAGCTTTTCACCGCTGAGATAAATGCCATAACAGATCAACTCGAGAGTATTGCGATAGAGATGACCACACTCCTTGGTAATGGCTCTCAATGCGGTATCGGGATAACTGAGAGTGACCGGGTTCAGGTAAATAGCTCTTTCAACCTTCAAAGATTCATCCCCTGCAAGATTTAACGGAGCCTGCGGTGTGCTCTCGGTAAAGAGCTTCTGTAGCCAATGCACCATTTTATTGAGGAAGGGTAAAAGGGCTATGATACCAATGATGTTGAACAGGCTATGAAAGATGGCCAGCTTCAGGGTGTAATTATTCGCTGCAATACCATAAGCAGAAGCCAGATAGTCTACTGCCCCCATCAGAGGTTTGAGAGCAACAATAGCAATGACAGCCGTGACGACATTAAAAGCAAGGTGGGCAACAGCCAGCCTCTTACCTTCTGCGTTGGCACTGATGGCTCCAAGGATGGCTGTAATGGTGGTGCCAATATTTGAGCCGATGGCCAGGGCCAGGGCATTCTCATAACTGAGCTGACCCGCAGCAAGGGCCGAGAATGTCAAAACCATTGTTGCGTTGGTTGACTGCATAATGATGGTGGCCATCATGCCTAACCCGGTATACACCAGCACCCCCGGAAAACCCTGCATGGCAAATTCAGCCAGGTCAATGGAGCTTTTGAAGGCATCAAAGCCCACCTTCATGTAGTGGATACCGAGGAACAGAAAGCCTATGCCAAGAAGGATGTAGCCTAATCCATTAATATTCTTGTGCTTGTTGGATTTCAGGAGCACTCCTATCACTAACAGGGGCATGGCATAGGTTGACAATTTAACCTTCAAGCCAAAAAGAGCCACCAGCCAGGCACCGGCTGTACTGCCAAGATTAGCACCAAAAATAATCCCGATTCCTGCCGTCAGGCCTATCAGTCCGGCACTGAGAAAGGAAATGACGATAACCGAAACCAGAGAGCTGGATTGCAGAAAAGCGGTGGAAATCACACCAAAGGACAGGCTTTTCCAGACCTTATCGGTGGTTTTCTTGAGCAGGGCTTCAAGAAGCCCTCCGGTATAGACCTTGAAGCCCTGCTCCAGATAAACCATGCCAAACAAAAAAATAGCAACACCAGCCGCTATCTCGCGAAACTCGGGGCTGACCCAGAAACCATAGATCAGCATTACGATGATAGAAGGCAAGAAAAGCCGACTTAACATGCCTGATTGAAAGCTCATAAACATTCCGAACGCTGACTTCATTACCGTCCTTATCGGCGCGTTGGTTCGGACTTTTCAATTAATTTATCTGTAGCAAAACTGTCACTAAAGAGTCAGGACTAGGGCCCGATAATATGGGTTCCCGAGGTTCTACTGCCTGATCAGCGGTATGGAATAGCCTCGCGGATAAAGATGACAGAGATGAGAAACATTCAAAGGGCTGTGACGGCAAGTTTCATAACAGGGAACTTCGTTCAGATGGTTGAGTAACAAGGTTAGGAAGATGGCCGGAAATCTGATAGTGAAAGATCGAATCACCTGCGAGCAGGGGCGATTATATCAATGCCTGCGAAATGGTCGGATCAAGGTACTGATGGACACTGGTGAGGTCAGAGAGTACTTTGCCAAAGATCTGGTGGCTACACTGGCCTCCAGTCCGGTGGCAGAGCTGTCCAAAAGACGTCGTCTGAAGCAGTGACATAATGGACTGAAGTGCACTAATAAATGAAGGCCTGTTTTTTCAGGCCTTTTTTCTGACACTCCCCGCCCTGTCAAAAGTTTACGACGATTTTGCTAATTCGGCTTGTCGCCCGGAAATACCCATGGCGTATTTCATGACTTCCTTTACGGCAGGCTTTGATTTAGCGGCAAGACTCAATGCAACGTTTCTCAAAACCTTCAGGGGCGCACTGTTGTTGCTGAAAGCAAGGTAGAAAGCATCCATAGTACTCATCATCAGTTGATTGTCTCTGCGACGAGCTTTTTCGTAACGCGACAGCACTTTCTGGCTACCCAGTGACTCACCTGTTTGAAAGGCATCAGTCAGTACCTCTGCCAGCCAGGCAACATCCTGAAAGCCCAGATTGACCCCCTGACCCGCAAGAGGGTTGATGGTGTGTGCGGCATCGCCTGCGAGCACTACTCCATTAGTGAAATAGTTCATGGCATGACGACGGGCCAGCGGGAAAGAGCCTCTTTCGTGCAGCTTAACCAACGGTGGTAACTCTTTGGGAAAAGTTGATGACAGTTCTTCCAGAAAGTCACTGTCCGAAAGTTTCATGAGTTTCTGGACATTCTCAGGCAGGTTATACCAGACAATGGAACCATAACTTTTGCTGTCGATATCAGACAGTGGCAGAAAGGCTTCCGGTCCGGTAGGCGTGAAAGCCTGCCAGGTAATGTCCTGCAAGCCCCCTTCAATCTCTACAGTAGCCACCAGACACTGTTGCTCATATTCACGCGTGTCAAGACGAATATTAGCCTGCTCCCTGACCTTGGACTGGGCACCGTCAGCCCCAATAAGCAGATCCGCTTTGAATACACTTCCATCCTGCAGCATGATTTCAGGCTTTTCAGCCTTTAGATTCATACTTTCAATAGTTGCCGGGGCGAACAAGGATACCGACTCTACCTCTTTGAGCCTTTTTAAAAGACCCAGCTGAGTGATGCGATTCTCGACGACAAAACCCAGCTGGTCGTGCCTGATATCTGCTGCGTTGAATACGGTTTGATTAGGACGCTTATCCAGTTCACTGCCGGGCGGAAAGTGCAATTTCTCCCATACAGCCATGCGTCGGTATGGGCACATTCTCATGGCTTGCATGTATGGCCAGACTCCCAGGTTTTTCAGAATCTGCTCCGATGCATAACTCAGTGCCGACACTCTCAGATCCGGCAACTGATCGGGTTTGAATGCTAATGGCAAGGCCCGGTCAAAAACCGCAACCCGGATACCTTTGAGACCCAGAGCACAGGCAATTGCGGCACCCACCATACCCGCGCCAACCACCAGTACATCGTAGTTTTCTGATTTCACCATAGCCTCACTTCCCATTAACCCGATCTATGCAGATAACCGGCCCATATGACCACAGGGCCCCTTAATGCTCAACTACCCCGATGAGGGAGGCTGCCGCAGCATCTTATAAATAAAAAACCAATTTTCTTGCATATCAATCAACTACTGCTAAATACATTGTCATCATAAATAAAACTTATTAAGTGAGTATTCAAATGCAGTATCGGTTTCTTCCGATAGTCCCTCTCCTTGTGTCATTTTACAGTGAAGCAGGACAATGGCCTAACTTAGCTCGGTATTCAACTTCTTATTATTACAACCAACCCACAATAATGGACCGGTATCATCCACCTTTACTGCGATTGTCGGAAATTCCCAAAGTACAATGGACTGATGAATTATCTTATCATCCCGAAACACCCCTGAGTGAAACAAAAAAACTTTTTCAATTGAATATTGCTACTGCTGGTGCTTCCTGTATCGAGATTTCTGAAGCCGATGACGGAGTTTTCGTCAGTGCATTTAAAGACGCAGAGGGAACTTCCAAAACAACATCTGCATCGGAGCAGGTCTACCTGAATCATCTGGATATTCTCAGACTGAACAAGATAAGACTGGTGTTTGATTCTCAGTTCAACACCGTGAGATTTTCTTTTCATGGAAAAGCGTTCATTATTTCTGAATTCAGCGATTCTGAAATTTCTGAACCCTATCACTCATTCCTGGTCCCGGCTATCTTATTAATGCCGGAAGTCCTTCAACTGGTTGTCAACCTGATCCAGCACCTGAATGAGCATCCTGACGGTATAGAAGGAGAAGAAGCTTTTCCTGGGGGGATGCTGGAACAGGCTGAAGTAAATGAGTATTTCATTTCTCCCGACATGACTCTTTTTCCCACTTATCCCAACACAAGCTTCTGCAGGGGAAGCAGTCACTGTGTTCCCCTGAGTCAATACGCCTGGCTGGTCTATTCAGGGCATGGGAAAGCAGCCATTATCAGTGATCCTTATTCCTCCGATGAGCCCATGGATGGAAAAAAAGGGAAGAGTGGCAATGGTGGTGGAGGGAAAAAAACGGTCTACAGACCAGCACCCGCCGGGTTTACTAACTTCCGGGTTGGTAGTATCCGAAATGGATACATCGGACTTGGCTCGGGTGGTGAAGACAATGATCCACCTGAAAGGGCAACGGATTATTCCAGAACACCTCCAGAAGACAGGAACGATTTTGAAGATAATGAAACCTCTTTCCTGCTGCCTGAGGATGATGAAGCTGACGAGCAAGATGCTCAGAGAAGGTCTGACCTCGAAAGGTCTCTATTTGCCATACTGAAACGAAATGCAGTTCCGGGCAGAGGCATCGATACTGTCCAGATAGAAAAATTCGCAAACTTCAGAGGCCGTTTTTATCGTGTAAATCGAGGCAAAGGAAATTGGCATCAGCTGAAGGATGACCAAAGCTTTGAATCCAGTGACTCAAAGGAAGCGTCGCAAAAACCGTCCACACCCCCCCCTGAAACACCTGCAACTTCTGATCAGGAACCTGCTGAAACAGAGACAACAGTCGTGGCTCCTGACACGGCCCCATTGCTAGCAAAGGATGAAGAGGAGCCCGTCGTCAGTCCAGGGCCTTCAAAACGCAGAGAGCTGCGCAAGGGTATGTCATCCAGAGAAAGGAGATCACACATCAGCATTGATGATATTTAGCATTTTCGCCTTAAGCCTCCCTACTTTTAGTGGGGAGATATAAGGCGGGAGTCCCTAAGGACTCCGTTTGAGTTTCGAGAGCAGTAGAAGTAGAAGATGGATTGATCTTCATTGGTTGCGCTTCCTTGCTGACCTGCAGAATGAATGTATCCTGAAAAATCTTTTACCTCCAAGAGTAATTAGCTAAATCGTCACAAACCTTAAAAATCAGTTCTGCCAAATGGTTGGAAGATAAATAAAAAAACAATTTTCTTGCATATCGATCAATTACTGCTAGAAATATTCTTTCCATTAAAAGTATTAATTAAGTGGGGTATCCTAATGCAGTATCGGTTGCTTCCGATAGTCCCTCTCCTCGTGTCATTTTACAGTGAAGCAGGACAATGGCCTGATCTGGCCCATCACTCAACTTCTTATAACTACCAACCCAAAACATCGGACTCATATCTACCACCTATAGAAGTATTGGAACTTCCTGAAGCACAATGGACTGATACTTTTTTTTATCAACCCGAAGCGTCCCCTCTGAGTAAAACAAAAACATTTCTTCAGTTAAATGTTGCTACTGCCGGTTCCTCCTCTATTGAGATTTCTGAAGCCGACGAAGGTGTTTTCGTCACTGAATTTAAAACCGCAGAAAGAACTTCCAAAACAACATCTGCATTAGATCAGGTCTATCTTAATCATCTCGATATTCTCAGACTGAACAAGATAAAGCTGGTGTTTGATTCTCAGTTCAACACCATGAGATTTTCTTTTCATGGAAAAACGTTCATTATTTCTGAGTTCAGCAATCCTGAGATTTCCGAACCCTATCACTCATTCCTGGTCCCGGCTATCTTATTAATGCCGGAAGTTCTTCAACTGGTTGTCAACCTGATCCAGCACCTGAATGAACATCCTGACGGCTTAGAAGGAAAAGAAGCTTTCCCTGGGGGAGTGCTGAAACAGGCTGAAGTAAATGAGTATTTTATTTTTCCCGACATGACTCTTTTTCCCACTTATCCCAACACCAGCTTCTGCAGGGGCAGCAGTCACTGTGTTCCGCTGAGCCAATATGCCTGGCTGGTCTATTCAGGGCATGGTAAAGCAGCCATTATCAGCGATCCTTATTCCTCCGATGAGCCTATGGACGCAGATAATGGAAAACAAGCTGAGGGAGGTGAAGTGAAAAAGCCTGCCGATACACCTCCTCCTGCCGGGTCCACTGACTTTCGGGCAGGTAATATCGGCAGTGTTGGAGGTATTGGGGCTGGCTCAGGCGGTGAAGACAATGATCCACCGGAAAGAGCAACCGATTATTCCCGAACTCCTCCAGAAGACATACACGAGTCTGATTATGTTTTTATCTCTTTCATGTATGACATCTCTTTGCTTTTAGCCAAGGTTAGTGAAGTCTACGAGCGACAAGGCTGGACCTTCTCTGACAGGGAAAAGGCTACAGTAATTTATGCACCTGAAGGCGTAACATTTAGTGCATATTCTTTTAGTGCAGATTCTGGAGCAGAGATTCCGAAAGATATGCCACAGGAAGAACTTGAGAAGCTACGATACGCTTTAATGCTCGCCCAGAATGCTATTGGTGATAAATTTAAAGTTATAGGCATAAGACATCTTATACAGAAGCTGGAAAAGCTCATTGGCAAATCTGATGATTCAGGAGAAGCTTCGCCAGAAGCACCTGTCGCTTCTGCTCAGGGATCTTCTGAAACAGAAACAACCGTCACCACTCCTGACAGGGCTACAAGTAGTGCAGCTGGTGGCTACCGTCACTGGATGTTCCTGAAATCTTATGGCACGCTGTACGGCGTCGGTGTTATTTTTGAAGACGTAAAGATGCAGCCAGATGATTCCCACACCAGCATTTCTGATGGCTCAGGGAAAGCTTCCCCAGAAGCACCTGTTACTTCTGCTCAGGGATCTTCTGAAACAGGGACAACCGTCACCGATTTTGACACGGCCCCCTTGCTATCGGAGGAAAAACCTGTCGTCGATCCAGATCCTTCAAACACTGGAGAGCTTCCGGAAGATCGTTCAGGCTCATAAGGGGACTTATTGATCAATACCGAAGGTAACTAAACTTCTGACTCATCTTCACCACGATCCTTGTCTTTTTGCCGGGCCCGACGCTCAGAAAGTTTTCGGGCCCCACGCTTTTTATTGCGTTTTTTTGAAGCTTTTCGGGATCGCAGATTTCGGGCAGAGTTGAGCCCCCGCTCCTTTTGAGGGACTTTAGGCTGATACTCATCGCCACCCTGTTGAGAACCTTCACCCTGATCGCCTGAGCTTTTGTTTGGGTTTTCACCATAGTCCAGGGCAGTCGAAGTAGAAGACGGATTGATCTTCATCAGTTGCGCTTCCTTGCTGACCTATTGAATGAGTGTATCCTGAAAGATCTTTTACCTCCAAGAGTAATTAACTAATTCTTCACAAACCTTAAAAACAGTTCTGCCAAATGGCTGGAAGATAAATAAAAAACAATTTTCTTGCATATCGATCAACTACTGCTAGAAATGTTTTTGCCATAAACAGTGTTGATTAAGTGGAGTATACAAATGCAGCATCGCTTGCTTCCGATAGCCCCTCTCCTTGTTTCATTCTACAGTGAAGCAGGACAATGGCCTGACCTCGCCCATCATTCAACTTCTTATAACTACCAACCCAAGACAACGGACTTATATCTACCACCTATACAACTATTGGAACTTCCTGAAGCACAATGGACTGATACTTTGTTTTATCAACCCAAAGCCTCCCCTCTGAGTAAAACAAAAACATTTCTTCAATTAAATGTTGCGACTTCCAGTTCTTCTTCTGTTGAGATTTCTGAAGCTGATGAAGGTGTTTTCGTCACTGCATTTAAAACCGCAGAAAGAACTTCCAAAACAACATCTGCATTAGAGCAGGTCTATCTGAATCATCTGGATGCACTCAGACTGAACAAGATAAGGCTATTTTTTGACTCTCAGAACAACAGCCTGAGATTTTCATGTTATGGAAAAACGTTCATTATTTCCGATTTCACTGATTCTGAGGTGCCTGAACCCTATCAGTCGTTCCTGATCCCGACTGTCTTATTAATGTCGGAAGTCCTGCAACTGGTTGTCAACCTGATCCAGCACCTTAATGAACATGATGGCGTTATGGATGCCAGTTTACCAGAGCGACATGTCTGAAACAGAGACAACAGTCGCAGATTTTGAGACGTCCTCCTTGCTGACGAACGATCATGAACAGTCCGTCGTCGATCCAAACTCTGCAAACAGAGGAACGCTCCAGAAAGATAGTCCAGACACAGAATTGGACGTAGTTGATCAGCATTAATGAAGCCAAGGTGACCGCGGTCAAGGTGTTTGATTCGGGCAGTGGTCAGGTGGATCGTCAACTGACCGGGTATGGTGTCGGGCTGACAGGGGCATAGAAACAAGCCCGGGAGCGCATGAGGTCACTGAGCCGGAACGGTGCCCGGATTGTCGCCGCCAATACCGTGCAAGAAGGGACAGCACAACGTCAGGACAGTCTGAGGACAGGCTTGATGAATCTTGGCAGAAGCGCACAGGGTCAGGGTTTGCAGGGGATTAACTCAGCAGCCGCATTGGAAAGCCCGCGCAATCAGGCGGCGGTTCAGCAGAGTGCCCGGAACCAGGGCGGGTTCTTTGGCACCATTGGTACGGTGGCGGGGATTGGGGCTGCTGCGCCGCTGTTTTAATCGCCGGGGAGCCAGTTTTTTTTGGTGGCTTGCTCAAAAGACCATGGGCATTCCTTGGGGAAACTGTTTTTGTTCAGGCGTTTGCTTTTGATCTTGATGTAGCGGTTGAGTTCTTCAATGGCGCTTTTTTTTGCCTTTGGGTAAACGTCGTCCATGATCGCCTCCGTACTTGATTGCAGACAGGGGTTTTGCGTTAGAATGTCCTCGATTTCGACTCTTGCGTTGTTAATACTGGGAACCCAGGTATGCAGGACTTTGTCTTCTACCCAGTGATCCTGCAATACCCGTTTCTGATGATCGTATTTCAGTAAATGTATGAGCAGTATTTTAAAATGGGAACCTAATTCGCGGGTATTGTCGCCCATTTCTGAATCCATCGCCTCCAACAAATTGTCGATGTCAAGCTGGTCGAATTGTCTCTGGGCCAGCAGTTCACGCTGTTGGCTCAGCCATTGGGTGTAGTCGGTTTTGTATAGGTTACTCATGGTCAGCCTCCGGCAGCCAGTCTTCTGTCATGATCTGTTCAAATGTCCATGGGCATTGGTCTGGGAAGCTGCTTCTATCAAGCTTATGGCTTTCACTACGGGCGTGTTGATTCATCTCCTTAACTGCAAGCTTTTTGGCATCTCGATAAACGTCGGTTATCAGCTCGTCAGCCTTGGATTCCAGACAGTGGTCGCCCTTTAAATGGCGATTGATCTGAACTCTTGATTGCCCAATACTAGTGATCCATAAATGGGCTACCATACTTTCCACCCAAGGGTCTTTTAACACTCGTTTCTGATAATCGTACTTGAGTAGATGCAGCAACAAGATAGTTAAATGAGAGTCAAAAGCCCTGATACTGTTGCCCATCTCGTACTCCATCGCCTCCAGAAGATTGTCTATGTCGAGCTGGTCAAACTGTCGCTGAGCCAGTAACTCCCGTTGCTTGCTGAGCCATTGGGTGTAATCGGTTTTGTATAGGTTTTCCATAAAATACCTCCATTGCCCTACCACTGTAGGCAAATAACAGAAGGGAATCAAAATGAATGACCAAAGCACAGATGCCTTTGCCGGGGGCTTTGCCCGTGGTTTTGGGCTGGTCAATTCGGCCATTGATGCCAGGGAGAACCGTCAGTATCGAAAACAAATGATGGGGATGCAGAAAGGTCTATATGATGTAAGCGTCAGGGGAACAACATCTACTGCCCCACTGAAAAATCCTGAACACTCATGTTTCCAATTATTCTGGGACGTGCCCGAGCGCTAACCACAAGATGTCAAAAGTGTCAATGATGCAAATGCCAGCGCTACACTTTATAGCCTTATCGAAACCACCAAAGGCAACGGTCTTGAGCCATACGCCTGGCTGCGTTACGTGCTGCCCAGAGTACCTCAGCTGCCCAAAGGGGCGAACGTTGAACACCTGCTGCCTATGAACCGTGCCCAGAGCCAGGGCGGGTTCTTTGGCACCATTGGGAAGGTGGCGGGGATTGGGGCTGCTGCGCTGTTTTAGTCGTCGGGGAGCCAGTCTACTGTCATAATCTGGTCAAACGTCCATGGGCATTGGTCTGGAAAGCTGTTGTTGTTCACAAGATAACGCTTGTTGGTTATGAACAGGTTCATCTGCTCGATAGCTCTTTTTTTAGCTTTAGGGTAACTGTTTGATAAACACTCGTCCTGCTGGGGTTGTAGGTGTGGGTGTTTTTTAATTAAATCACTAATGTCGTTACGTGCATTGGAAATACTTATAAACCAGCTTCTAAAAGTCTTGGGTTCATACAGGTTAGGGTTAATAACAAAGGTTTGGTACTGATACTTGAGTAAGTGCAATACCAGAGTAACAAGATGAGATTCCAGATTATCGGCATAATCCCCCATTCGTAGCTCCATAGCCTCCAACAAATTGTCGATGTCAAGCTGGTCAAATTGTCGCTGGGCTAGCAAATCCCGTTGCTGTCCCAGCCACTTGTGGTAGTCAGTTCTGTATAAATCAGTCATTGTCTGTCTCCGGCAGCCAGTCTTCTGTCATGACTTGTTCGTAGGTCCATGGGCATTCAGTCGGGAAAGCGTCGGGTTTGCACTGCATCTCGTTGGCGGCCAGTTTTCGGGAATATTCGTAAGCGTCAAAAAAATCTCGTCGAGTTTGTTGTGCAAGCCAGGATTTTTTTTTAATTCCTTTAAAATAGCAACCCGTTTTTTACCAATGCTGATCGACCAGCTTCGGAACCATTGATCCATCTCATGCAGGTCATCTTTTTTCCATTGCGTCTGCGATTTGAGTGCATGTAAAAAAAGCTGTTCAAGACAACTCTCCAGGGCACGGTAACGGGCTCTGCCCATGTCCTCAACTTCCTCGTTCAGGTTGTCCATATCAAGTTCATTGAAACGGCCTTGCCTGATAAGCTCAGCTTGTTGGTGACACCATGTGTAAAAATCAGTGTCATACAAGTTTTCCATAAAACACCTCCATTGCCCTACCACTGTAGGCAAATAACAGAAGGGAATCAAAATGAATGACCAAAGCACAGATACCTTTGCCGGGGGCTTTGCACGTGGTTTTGGGCTGGTCAGTTCGGCCATTGATGCCAGGGAGAACCGTCAGTATCGGAAACAAATGATGGGGATGCAGAAAGATTTAATATGATCGCAAGATTCAATCTGGATTCCCTGCACCCAGTAAGTAACCTCATAATCTTCACCAAATGCCCCAATGAGGCATGTGCCGGGCAACTAAGTTTAAGCAACTATTTTCAAAGAGAAACAAAGGCTCTAGTCTATGTTGTTTATTTTCATTGAACCGGTACCTCTGTCATCCTATGCAACAGAAGCCTATCGTCATTTTTGACTCCGGAGTCGGAGGTCTCAGCATTTACCAGAAAGTCAGGGAGAAGCTGCCGTTTCTATCCGTGATTTACTGCTCTGACAGTGAAGGTTTTCCCTATGGCCCAAAACCAGAAAATGATGTGGTAGACCGAACCCTTTATTGCCTGACACGACTGGTCGCCAATTTTCAACCAGCCCTCGCCATCATAGCCTGCAATACAGCCAGCACTATTTCGCTACCCAGAGCCCGCCAGCTGCTCGACATTCCTATTGTTGGCGTTGTGCCAGCCATCAAGCCTGCCAGTCAGACATCACAAAAACGCTGCATTGGTCTTTTAGCTACGCCGGGCACAATTGCAAGAGATTATACCAATCGGCTGATCCATGAGTTTGCGGGAGACTGTGAGGTGATCCAGGTAGGCAGCAGTGAACTGGTACACCTTGCTGAACAACATCTGCGCGGTCAAACAATAAACCCTGAAGATCTGAAAAAGATTATTGAACCGCTGTTCAGTGGCAATAACTGGCCAGACTGCGTTGTTTTGGGTTGCACCCATTTTCCACTGGTTCAGGAACTTCTGGATTCTGTGGTACCCGCCCCCGTGACCTGGATTGATTCGGGAGAAGCCATTGCCCGCAGAGTGGCCTCTTTGCTGGAGGAACACTATTCCCATCATGAAGGGCCTGTTGAACATCGCTTCCTTTATACAGGCTCAGACAAATCGGTCAGGTCATTGCTACCCGCTCTGGAAGCCATGAATTTTTCGGAAATAACCTGTCTGGATAACTGCCTGACCGGGAATGCCCCGTCAGGCTGACAATCAAAGTTCCCTGAAGAAAGGCGCTATTGAAGTCTCTATGTACCTGGCCAGTTGGTTTCGTATTCTGGCGAGAGGATTTTTTCATCCTTCAAGGCGCAACGACGGGCGCGTAGCCATAGCTACGCAACCAGAGTTGGAACGCAGAAGGATGGAAAAAGCCGCCGTCCAGAATATGCGAAACCAACTGGTTAGGTACTTATAACCTTTCAGCTCTCAAGCCTGCTGTGATCCGGATTCTCGTCTACGCTCAATGCCATGATTTCATTATCTGTCAAAAATCAATCAGCAGTTTTCAATCCATTTGATAACTGAAAGGCAATGTTATGTTTATTCAAAAATTGAGATATTCAAATTACAGTCTGGTGTTCATACTCATCATGCTGTCAGTTCTTTCAAATTCTGCCCGTTCTTATTCACATTCAAGCTCGAATTCCTGGCTAAAATCTCTGGCAACCATGTTTGTTCTCCACTCCACTATTAACCGTCCTGATAATCAAAATAGCGGCCTGGCTGACGCTAGCAATCTTAAGAGTTGTAATCCAAGATGTCAGTTTGAGCCACAGTTGCATGAATATTTTGAAGGCAGCACTGTTGCTCTTTTTGTCAGGGTTATTCAAGCCCCTTGTTTACAACGGATGTTTGATGAAAAAAAAGAGATTTGGTTTGGGCTCTGGAATCGTCAATATAATTGGGTCGATTTTTCTATGATGAAGGTAGAAAATCATACATTGGATACAGAAAGAGGTTACGAAGGACGGTTTTCTTATTCTTACAAAGAAGATGTGGCGGGCGCTAATTTGGAAATCTTTTTTAAGGATGTACAGCCAAAAGAGGCCGGATTTTATGGCGTAGAATTCCGGTATGACACCTTCCCATCATTCAGGTTCAGCTGCCCTCTTGTACTAAGACACATTCATCATGGGCCAGTGAATCCAAACATTGCTGCTCTTGAGGGCAATGAAGCACGATTCCAATATAGGTTCAACCCCACTGTTGATAATGAAATACCATCACTGGATTCGGTTCGCTTTGGCCCCCAACAAAAAAATGGCAGTATCGAAACCTACCTTTATTGGCAGAAAGACAAGAAAGAAAGTAACCCCTATCAAAATGACGAAAGACAAATACCGATGAATTTTTCCAGTCCGGGAAACACATCGCTGAGTTTTTCCAATCTGAGAAATATTTCACTGGATCTTTCCAATCTTGGAAACTATACCTTCACTGTGACTATGCACGGAGTCAATGTAACTGATACTGGTCGTTATCTTTGTGATATTGAAGTGACACGCTCTCTAAAAACTTTCCACACGCTAACCACAGACCTGGTTGTCAAAGCAAATCTCTCCGACCCTGAGGTGATAGAAGCATCCACCCAAAGCCCATTTTCACAAACGCACACTTTCTATCCCGGAGATACCAAAACCCGAAAAGCAGGTTTTGCCAATAGACTCAACTCACCCATTGCCACACATCAGCCAATGCCTCAAGAACCGCCTCAACAGGAGTGTCTTTATCCCAACCCCGACTGGGAAAAATTATCACGAGATTACAATAAGGGAATAGAGACAGGAATCGCCGTTGGAATCCCCATAGGGATGGTTGCAAGTGCTATAGTTGCTGGTATTTTCTATTTTGTTCGCAATTGGCGAAAAAACCATAACCATCATCTTATTGAGGGTGAGTTTATTGCTAATTATGATGTAATTATGCTTGACACTAAATGATCATTAAGACTTGTAAAAGTCTCTTCAGCTATTAATGAATCAAGTTACGCAGTTGAAAGTTCTCTTGACTGCCTCTGTTTTTAAAGACCTTGCAGTATAGCAGAATGGAGAAATCCACACCTGCTATACACGCTTGTACAGTTTTTTTTTGTGAAAAATTAACAGTACCTATACCCTGAGAACGCCCATGTAACCAATCCAGGTTAGAATCACTAACCGACTGGTTACTATGTATACGCAAGCAATTGCTAATGTATCAATCTAAATCTGAATAAGTACTCAAAAAATATCTGTTCATTAATACAGAAGATGAAATTATGATCTCGAATAACAACATTCCGCAAACGACACAATCGTTAGACTATACACAGGATATAGAGAATGACTCTTCAGGAGCATCCGGCAGCTTTTCCGGTCGTTCTGTAACCCGGCAAGGAGTAAATTTTTCCTATATCCCAAAGCAAAACGGCTCGTGCAACCTGGAATGCGTCAATATCACCAAATTTTCGGATAACAAAGCCGCAGTGACTTTTTATTTTGGCGTTAAACCTTTGGGTGTCTGGTTTAAAGATTGGAGTAATATTACAGAGTCTTATGGGACCTCATATATTCAGTATCATGACGTTCATCACCATCCGTACATCCACAAAAAAGTGGATCCACTTGAAAGACACACTCACGTCCTTATTGAAAGCGATAAGCTCGAAAGCTACGTACAAGAAGTCTCTGAAAAAATAGGGCTCTCTTCGGTCGATATAAAGCAGATTCAACATTCAACCCGATACTTTTGTGACAATCCCGGAGAATCAGGCATAGATTTTCAAGACGGCAGCTATGCAGAAAATGGTGGGGCCAGTGAATTATTGTAGTCATGCACTCACACAATTTAGTACTGCATGCCTGATCAGACAAAACATAGCTGGTGATAGTAAACGACAGTAAAGCACCTAATTCAGTTAATTATTTATTGTTGTTCGTCATTATGACCTAATGTTGAAGGACAGGAGGAGTCGACTTCATTCGTAATGTTAAAGAAGGGCCTATGAACAGAATTTTAACCCTATTCATGCTGCTATTCACTCCAATAACCTATGCAGAATGGATAAAAGTAAACCCGGGCAAATACTCTGACTATTATCATATGCAATATGAACTAAAGTCTGGCGAGTACAGGGTTAACGAGCACTATGGTTTTAACCAAGGTGGTCAATTTGAAGTATTAGTGCCCAAAAAATACTTTCCTATACCTGCACCAAACTGCAAAAAAAATATCATTATACGAATGCCAGCCTCAGAAAATGAAGGGCGAAAACGAGCACTGTATGAAAAGCTACAGTCTGGAAAGTCGGTATTAGTCACACTGGAGCTCAACCCCTATATCAATATCATCAAGGAATCGCCATTAGAATTAGAGTTACAGTACTGTAACGTGTTTTTCAGACAAAAACGGGGTGATTACTACGACGCATTGTGAATCACACTACAAAATCAATTGCGGCACTCCTCGCCTGTGTTGAGACTGTCACAAAGCTCTCGTTTCCACGCTGGAACCCAAAGAGGCTGAAAGCGCGTGAACCAGGGTTTTGCGACACCCTCTTTAGACGGGGGAAGATCTTGGTAGCTGACCAGATGCCTATACCTACAACGGACTCAGGTTAGCGTAAGCCATCATCAACCATTTTGAGCCTTCCGAATCAAAGTTGACCTGAACCCGGGCTTGGCCGCCTTCACCCTCATAATTCAGGACCACTCCTTCACCAAAGACATCGTGATGAACACGCTGGCCTAAAGCCAATTCATGGTCAGATGTTTGAACAGAAACCGGACGCGTGATTGATCCACCCAGACGCACTTCCTGCAGCAGCTCGCCGGGAATTTCCCGAATAAAACGGGAAGGGCGATTCATGGTGTCATTCCCATAGAGTCTGCGATTCTCTGCATAGGTAAGATAGAGCTTTTCCATAGCCCGGGTAATACCGACATAACAGAGTCGTCTTTCTTCTTCCAGATTGCCTTCTTCCAGAGACATCTTATGAGGGAACAGACCTTCTTCCAGACCGGCAAGAAAAACCAGCGGAAACTCCAGACCCTTAGCTGAATGAAGGGTCATCATCTGAACGCTGTCTGTAAACGGGTCAGCCTGATTTTCCCCGGCTTCCAGAGCCGCATGAGCCAGAAATGCAGCCAGTGGAGACATGGGCTCTGTCTCTTCATCCTGATCGAAGTCTTCAATATCAAACTCGCTACAAGCGGTGACCAGTTCCTCGAGGTTTTCTACCCTGGCACGACCTTTTTCCCCTTTCTCTTTCTGATGATGATCGATCAGACCAGAGACGGATATTACATGGTCGGCCAACTCCCCCAGATTCAGCTCATCACCTGAAGCACTGAGGCTTTCTATCAAATCAACAAATTCACCCAGAGAACGACCGGCTTTGCCACCAATGGCGCTGCTGGCAACAACACTCTTGACAGCACCCCATAAACTCAAGCCTTGTGAACGGGCTGTTTCACGGAGCTTTTCAACGGTTTTTTCACCGATGCCACGAGTAGGGATATTGACGACCCTCTCCAGGGAGGTGTCGTCATCAGGGGAGCTGACCAGTCTCAGATAGGCCAGAGCATTCTTGATTTCCGCCCGTTCAAAGAACCGCTGACCACCATAAATTCGATAGGGAATAGAAGCCCTGAGCATGGCTTCTTCGAGAATGCGGGACTGGGCATTGGAACGATAAAGTATCGCTATACCACTGCGAGCCATACCCTGTTCAGACGCCTCACGAATGCGATCGGTGATAAATCGGGCTTCATCCATTTCGTTAAAACCGGCATAAAGCTGGATGGGCTCTCCCTCATTACCGCTGGTCCAGAGCTCTTTACCCAGCCTGTCCGGGTTATTGGCAATCACTGCATTGGCTGCGCGCAGGATGTTACTGGTAGAGCGGTAATTTTGCTCAAGACGAATAGTTTCGGCTTTCGGAAAGTCTTTTGAGAATTGTCGTATGTTTTCAATACGGGCACCACGCCAGCCATAGATCGACTGATCGTCATCACCGACGATCATCATTTTATCCTGCTCACCGGTCAAGATCCTTAACCAGGCATACTGAATGGCATTAGTATCCTGAAATTCATCCACCAGCAGGTAACGAAATCGCTCTTGATAGTGCTGAAGAATATCCGGTCTTTTCAGCCAGAGTTCATGTGAACGAAGCAGCAGCTCACCAAAATCAACAACACCTGTCTGGTGACAATAGTCATGGTAAGCCCGGTAAACATCCAGCATGGTTCTTTCAAAAGGATCATAGCCCGGATCGATATAGTCAGGTCTGAGCCCTTCATCTTTCTTGCTGTTGATGTACCACTGGGCCTGCCGGGGAGGCCACTTCTGTTCATCCAGATTCATGGCCTTCATTAGCCGTTTTATCACCCTGAGCTGATCATCGCTGTCGAGAATCTGAAAGTTCTCAGGCAAGCCTGCATCCTTAAAGTGAGTCCTCAACAACCGGTGAGCCAGCCCATGGAAAGTTCCAACCCACATGCCACGGGGTGGAATCCCGAGCAGTTCTTCGATACGGCTTCGCATCTCTGCCGCTGCCTTGTTGGTAAAGGTCACTGCCATAATGGAGTAGGGCGACATGCCTTCAGCCTGAATCAGCCAGGCAATACGATGCACCAGTACCCGGGTTTTACCACTGCCAGCACCTGCCAGAACCAGCAGTGAACCCGGAGGGCTTGTGACCGCCTGTCGCTGGGCATCGTTCAGGGAGTCAATGATAGGGGTTACGTCCATAGACAGCATTCTTTCCAGCTAGATAAAAACCATGCAGTCCGGCTGCTCAATCCGCAACCAGAGCCGTTAAGGAATTGTACAAGGTTTTAGCAACATCGTCGTAAACTCTCGTTTGCACGAAGTTTTAAGACAATTCTGCTAAAAATCACTGCCGTGAGACATATCTCACACACTTTGTCGTATTTTTCTCTTGTTCTTCTCAAACATTTTTCATAATTTCGTAACTGTCAGAAAGCATCATAAAAACAATAAAAAAACAAAAAAAACAAAGAGGTGCCGTCATGGCTAACAAAGATATACAGCTTAAGAAAGATTATCTTCAGGAAGAAGAAATTGTTCGAGACGATTTACCTAATAAAGGTTCAAAGCGCGCACTGCAGATTCGAAGAGCTCTGGAAGACAGAAAAGAAACCAAAAAACTCAGCTCGTTCTTCGGCGACAGCTACTGGGGTGATGTTTGACCATCCATTTTTCAGCCCCTTTTTCAGGGGCTGAGATTTTCCTGGCCATTGTAGAGTTCACTTTCCCACCGCTTTCCCTCATACAATCCTGATATCATCCGACTCCCTAACCGCCGTGTATTCAGCAGCTGTTAGCAATCCTATTGCGGGCGACAAGTCAGACAACAAACCAATTTGTTACAAAAATACGGGCATTCACTCTCAGAATCGTTATAATATAACGTTTATTTTTGATACCGATACAGTTGTCTTCCTATGATTTTCTCAAGAAAACCAAAGATAATGTTCTGGCTGGCAGGCCTTTTACTCCCTCTGACCTTGTCGGCCTGGGGCAAAGAACCCCCCAAAGTACTGACTTCTATTAAGCCTTTACAGCTGATTGCTGCTTCCATCACCGAAGGTGTTACTTCTGCTGACGTGCTGCTACCTGCTGGTGCTTCTCCCCACAGTTACAGCCTGAAGCCTTCAGACGCCAGAAAGCTTTATGAAGCCGATTTTGTTTTCTGGGTCGGACCCGATATGGAAGTCTTCCTGGATAAAACCCTGTCAGGTTCAATAAAAGCGACCTCCGTGCCTTTAATGCAGGAAAGTGAGTTAAAGCTTCTGAAAATTAATGAAGGCGAAGAAGCAGTCCATGATAATCATGCTGAAGAAAACCATGATGATCATGACGGAGAAAACCACGATGATCATGACGGAGAAAGCCACGATGATCATGACGGAGAAGATCATGATGATCATGCCGGAGAAAGCCATCATCATCATGGCGAGTACGACGTTCACATCTGGCTAAGCCCGGATAACGCCATAGCGATAGCCAAAACCCTGTCAGAGAAGCTGAGCGATCTGGACCCTGCGCATAAAAAGCAATACACAGATAATTACAACGCATTCAAAAAAGCGGTACAGGCAGCAGACAAGCGCAACATCAGCAAACTGACTGACTACCATAATCAGCCCATGTTCGTTTTTCATGATGCTTATGGTTACCTGGAGAAGCATTACGAGCTGAATATTGTCGATCATTTCACTGCTAACCCAGAACAGCAACCGGGTGCGAAACATCTGACTCAACTGCAAGAGAAGCTTAAAAAAGCCGGTAATAGCTGCGTTTTCCGTGAACCACAGTTCCAGCCTGCTTATATTGACAGGATCATTGAAGGCACCAACGCCAATGTTGCTGTGCTCGATCCTCTGGCCACAGATGTCGCTGTCGGCCCTGAGGGTTATATTGAGTTCATGGACAGTTTGACCAATAACATCATCAGCTGCCTGAAGCGTTAATCATGAGTTAAGAGCGAAGCCCCGCGAGCCTGAAAATAGCAGGTGACCGGGGTATTTACTGAATCCTGAGCCCCATAAAACTGCCACCAAGAAATGCGGCTACTGCCAGAAAAGGCAGAAGGGAAGCCAGCAGGGTTACCCACATTTTCAGCTTTGAGCGTTCCAAACGCAGATTCCATCGTTCTTCCGAAAAGGCCTGGTCATCATCCAGCTCTGTGGATAACCCGCAGCTTGAACAGGTCACCTGCCACATTTCAGTGTCCCCAACCATCATGCTTGCCAACTCTGCTTCACCCAGACAACAGGGACACTTGTCCAGTTTCATAACGCCTCCTTGCATTTATACACACACCAATGACAGCTTTTTCCACATCTTTTAACAGGTTATCCACAGATAGAACGTTTATTCAAGGATTATCTTATTCTGTGGCTGGCCCTACTTTCACATCTCTGCCAGGGTTTCAAATAGCAATATCGCCAGCTAAATGAACACGCATGTTTTGAGTCAGGGCTTGTGCGGCAAATGCCAGAACCACGTCTTTCAGATTTTCTTGCGGCACCTAGCAGCCTGTCGGACTTAAGTCTGCCCTACTGCGGTTGCGATAAATTGGTCTAAAAATTCCTGCCTCTTCGTCAAATAGCCCCGCTATTCTCCTCAGAAGCAGAAATTTTTATCCTCAATTTCTCGCAATCCTCGCTACGGGCGCTTAAGTCCGACAGGCTGCTAGGCAATAGAGATGTGGTTGCTCTGAATACGCCGTTCATCATGCCCATGCAGAAGATGTCGTAAAGCCCCATAAGTTCCTGTCACAGATACACAGCTCCTCGGTCTATTCTGCTGCAACAAAATTAGGCTATAAAGCAGAGAGCGTTTTTTTATTCCGGAAACTATTGTGATGAGACTGAATCAAGATCCAGATGTATTACTTATGGGCCACCCTCTGCTGTTTCAGGAACAGCCCCAGGTCGCCGTCGGAGAAATGTCCTCAGATGACTTTCAGCACAACCTTGAGATTCTCAAGCAAAAGCAATTAAGTACCCTTGGAGTGGGTCTTGCCGCTCCCCAGATAGGTTGGCCCGCCCGTGTTCTCAGTGTTGGTATTTCAGAACTCAACCGGTTCAGATATCCACAGGCACCGGACATCCCTTTTGCATTCTGGATCAATCCGCAAATCACCGATTTCAGTGAAAATACCTGCTGGACTTGGGAAGGCTGCCTTTCAGTTCCGGGCATGAGAGCATGGATTGAGCGTCCTGAAAGCATCACAGTGGTTGGATATAACGAACGGGGAGAGCGGCAGGAAAGAAACCTGTCAGGCTTTACCGCCCGGATAATGCAACATGAACTGGATCACCTTAACGGGAAGCTTTTCCCTACGAGAGTGGAAGATAAAAGTCTGATAATTCCCAATCAGTCAATTGAGCATCAGGAAGAATGGGCAGAAGGCTGGCCAACAGAGAATGCTCACAAGACAACCCGCGGCCAGATTTCTAATGAGCGCTAATGAAGCTAGAAAATCTCATCGCCTCCATCAATCAGATGGGTCGTATCATCCTGATCACGTAACTCTTCACGATACCGGCGACGGTTCAATAACTTCTTCTGAACCGGATTTGGCAGCTCGGTAAACTGAATGATCTGCTTATCAATGAGCAGGTCGATCAAATCTTCAAGTACCCTGATAAAGTCGGCATCCGCCGCCTGCATGACCTTGCTACCGATGGTCGGGTTTCGTTGCAGGAAGGTATGGACGGCTTCATCTTCCAGATTAACGACTTCCCAGTCGTCAGTCAGCTGCCGGTCAGCAACCGCCTGAATTTCACCTTTCTCATCTTTGAGTGCGTATAGCATCCTGCTGCCTCTAAATACGCCGGTTGATAGGTAAAGACTGTAGCAAATCGGATATCAGACCCCGGCTGATATCAAACAGATCGTCACCCTCCAGGCCTTCACTGGCACCGTTTATATCCCAGATCACCTCACCACTGCGGATATCAATAACCGTCAGTCCCATAGAAACATTCGGCCTGCCACTGTCATCGTAGTACCACTCGAAAATCTCACCGGCAATTGCAAAGCTGATATCATTTTGCATAGCCCACTGCTTGCCATTCTGATAGCGATGAGCCGCTTCCAGCGATTTTGAGGCGGTCGTCACTTCTGACTCAGGATACAAGCGAGCCTCTTCAATACCCCGTGAAGGCAAATTAACCATCAGTATTCTTTCTACCTGAGTGGTGATACTGGTCGCTTCACTGTGATTGATAAAAGGCAGGACAGCCCAGTTAGCGGTACCCGGCAGACCTTCACGATACAGACCTGAAGAAGCGGCCGTACCACCCAGGCCACCCGAGTCATTAAAACCTGTGTACTGACATCCTGTCAGAGCCAGCACCGCCGTTAGAATCAGTATTAAAAATCCGGACCTGGCTTCATTGAACATAATCTTTAAGTTCTCCATGGTTCAACCTTAACCATTGCAGGGCAACGATAGCCGGAGCGTTGGAAATACGACCATCTTCAACCATCTGCCAGGCTTCTTCTACTGCCAACACATGCACTCTGATATCTTCACCTTCTTCTGCCAGCCCGTAAACCCCACCTGCCGATGAGGCATCAACAATGCCACAATAGAGCATGAAACGTTCATTGGTTGCGCCGGGGCTGACGTAAAAATTGGATACCGGCAAAAGATGCTTCACTTCACAATCGGCTTCTTCTTTCACTTCACGAATGGCAACCGATTCCAGAGATTCACCCGGCTCGGATATACCCGCAACAATTTCCAGCAACCAGGGGTCATCATCGCTCATCAGAGGGCCTATGCGAAACTGTTCGACCAGTACGACTTTTTCCAGAACAGGGTCATAGAGAAGTACACCCACAGAAGGTACTCGCAAAACCGCTTCCCGAACCAGAGTCTTACTCCACCCCCCCTGAAAAAGGGCATGCCTGACTTTATATCGGCATAGCTTCAGAAATCCAGACCAGACTCGCTCTTCACTTTCAACATGAGCGTCTTCGACTCCCAGACCAGATAATTTCATGGCACACCTTATTGATATAAATGATGCTGAAGAATGTAATCATGAACCGAAGGCAACAGCAAAGCAGCCACGGCTTCCTTGTTGTTATCGTCAGAACTCCCTGAAACTAACAGCTCTCTTACCTGAGTGCTCCGAATATTCTGACGTTCCCGGGCAGTAAAGACCTGCCAGCGTTGTTCAATGTCTTCAGACCGATAGAAGCGTTTCCAGATCCGGGGGTCGGCATTATCGGGCCCTCTGATAAAACCCAGCTGGTCCCCGGGGTATTTCTGCTCCAGGAGTTCCAGCAAATCAAAGGTATACACCGGCTTTTCGGGATTATCTGCCAGCATTTTCAGCTCAATGTCTGAGACTTCTATCTGGCATTGAGGCAGTTGTACCGAGTTCACCAGTTGCTGGCACATGGCCACCCGATGATGAAACGGTAACATCGACTTGGAAAAAGCGTGGGCAGCATTGGGCACCAGCAATATCAGGTCAAATGCTTGTCGGGCCTGTTCCAATACATCCAGATGCCCCAATGTTGGCGGGTTAAAAGCAGAACCCAAAATTCCTATTTTTCTGGCGGTCATAATGTTGTTTCCAAAATGACACTCTTTGGCACTTCCACTTCTACTGCGATGGGCAGATGATCTGAAATGGGCAGATTCAGTACACCGACCTGATGCACTATCAAGGAGGGACTGACCAGAATATGATCCAGTGAACGACTGGGACGCCAGCTGGGAAAAGTGTTCAGCTCAGAGTGAACAGCCTGCAAGTCAGTATCTTTCAGGGGTGAGTTGTTTAGCAGTTGTTCAGCGTGGGTATTCATATCGCCCATCAGGATCACATGATTGTAAGTTCTGACCAGATCCCTGATATAGGAAAGCTGAGTATTTCTGGCCCTCTGGCTGAGAGCCAGATGCATCATCGCCACAACTAAAGGATCCCCGGGGTCACCAAACTGGGCAACGATAGCTCCCCGTCCGGGGATCAATCCGGGCAGTTTATGATCCTCAAGAATGGTGGGCTTGAATCGGCTCAGCAGTCCGTTACTGTGCTGTGCCAGTTTTCCGAGATTCCGATTCAACTGGTGATACCAATAGGGAAACTGACATTTCAGGGCGAGGTATTCGGTTTGATTGATAAAGCCACTTCTGAGGCTGCCACCATCGGCTTCCTGAAGAGCTACCAGATCAAAATCAGGGAGGGCGGCAGCAATCTGATCCAGTGTTCTTGCGCGTCTTGAATGAGGCAACAGATGTTGCCAGCTGCGAGTCAGATAGTGACGATATTGCTGGGTGTTGATGCCTACCTGGATATTAAAACTCAGTAGACGAATGTGTCCGGGCTTTTGTGATCGGGGGTTATAGACCAGCTCACTGCAGTGAACGGATCCCGGAGCTCTGTCCCTCTTCAAGCGAGAAGACAAGGCCCCCTTCAAAGCTCTAATCGGCATCAGTTAAACCTGAATTCTGGATGCTGGTCAGCCCGGCATCCATTTTGTCGAAGGGGTCAAAATGTTCAGCTTTTTGCCTTTGACTCTTCCTTAACCTTAGGCTTTACTTGGGCTGCACGCTCATCACGCACTTTCTTGATCAGGAAGTCAGCAATAACTGGCATGTTTTCCAACCCAACTCTGGGCTCAATAACATATCGGCCATCGACTACCAAAGCTGGAACACCGTTCAGTTGATAACCTTTGATTTTTGACCCACCCTGATTCATCAGGTTCAGAACTCCGAAGGAATTATAGAAGCTGGCAAACTGCTTGGAATCAATGCCGTAGCGCTCCTGAAGAAAATCACCCATAGTTTTTACGTCGCCAAGACGGTTATTTCTATTCTGGATTTCAACAAAAATACTTTTGTGTATCTCGTTCAGTTTTTTCTCGTCCAGTATCATGGTTTCCAAGGTGTAGTAAAGCTGGGCGTGGCTTTTCCAGATGTTTGGACCAAAGAAACCAGGCGTACGAAGAACGCGGGTGTCTTTTTCCAGAGAAGGCTTCCAACGCTCAACCATGGGTTCCAGAGTGTAGCAGTGTGGGCAGCCATACCAGAAGACTTCAGCCACTTCGATCTGGCCTTTCTTCACTGAAGTCTGAACCGGGTTAGGCAGCACCCGATAGTCCTGACCTTCCTTGTATTTATCCTGCACAGCAGCCTGCGCCATTAATGGCAAAACCAGAGCCAACCATAAAAATTTCAGTTGTTTCGGCATCTAAAAACACTCCAAGGCTTTTATAATGATCTATCAGAATGACAAGTTAACAGAAGTCTGGGCAGTGAGTCCAAGCGGAGGTAATCCTCTCTGTTATCCTATCGTATCGATCAGGAAAGATAAGGTATTTTCAAGGCAAATTCCTGTTGAATGTCAGGCTCTTGATAAAAAACTTTTACGTTAAAAAAGCCCATACGAAGAAAAACTTTTCTACCTTTCTTTCAATCATAAAAAAACGGTTTGCAACTTATCATTGCAAACCGTTTTTTGTGCTTATGGCTGAATCGCCAGACATCATTTCTGCTCAACCAGCCGCTACTGTTGCCGCAGGCCACTGATGTAACTCGACAGAGCGTCTACTTCTTTGTTACTCAGTTTTTCAGCGATGCTTCTCATCACTTTGGTATCGCCATCATTGACACGATCACCTTCTCGGAAATCACGCAACTGCTTGGCTGTGTACTGAGCGTGCTGACCACTGATTTTCGGGAAGCCAGCCAGGGGATTACCCTGACCAGTCGGAGAATGACAGGCTGCGCAAGCAGGAATGCCTTTCTTCTGATCACCAAAGCGATAGAGCTGTTCACCCAGCTCCACCCGTTCAGGATCGGCCATCCCCTGTGGCGCAGGCTGGCTCGCATAGAAAGCAGCAATATCTTCGATATCCTGTTCTGTAAGCTGCCCTACAAAAGGCGCCATTTCCGGAACATTGCGGTTACCGGCTTTAATGTCTGAAATCTGTTTAACCAGATAGCGTTCGCCCTGTCCTGCCAGATTTGGGAAATTGGGCGCCAGGCTTACACCTGTTGCTCCATGGCAGGCGGTACAGGTTGCCACTTTGGCTTTTCCAGCATTTGCATCCCCCTTCGCAAATGCCACACCTGATACCCCCAAGGACACTACCAGACCGAAAATAACTTTTTTCATTAACCTGACCCAGCTACGGCACTTGCCATGAGTGACTGTTATTATCCCAACCCTTCCAGTCAGCTGTTCAGCGTCTGATTGTAAAGGCGGAGACCCCTCTGTCTTTACAAACGTCCTCTTTATTCAGCTGCTTTTTCGACCTGTGCTCGGCCTTTTTTCTGAAAAAGGTGGATTAAAATGGCTGCATATGCCTCAAAACGACGGCCATTATATACCTTAATGCTATTTTCCGATAGGTCGTTGAGCCCAGTAAATTCGCCAGTGTTCAGAGAAACTGTTTTTTTCTCGGGCATTTGGCCTGCGACCAGCGGTTGCCAATTGTCGGCAAATAGTTCGCAGCTATTCCATTTGCCCTGCAAGTCAAGCAAAATTGCGCCCACTTTTCATTTCTATAGCGAAACTCCCTGACCAGGGAGCTTCCTGACAGGTCTGACACATGAGTGAAACCAGAACCGGTTTAAATTATCGCAAGGCCAAATTTCTGACCAGCGCCCCCAAGCTGAAACTGTGCCCGCCCGATAATGGCAGGGAAGTTGCCTTTGCGGGTCGCTCCAATGCAGGTAAGTCCAGTGCGCTGAATACCCTGACAGGCTCAAAAATTGCCCGTACCAGTAAAACTCCCGGACGCACCCAACTGATCAACTACTTCAATATTGAAGAGAGCATCCATCTGGTTGACCTTCCCGGTTATGGCTATGCCAAAGTACCGGAAGCTATGAAAATCGAATGGCAAAAACATCTTGATGATTATTTAACCAACCGGAAATCTCTGGTGGGTCTCGTTCTGCTGGTTGATATCCGCCACCCTCTGAAGGAATTTGACCGAATGATGGTCCAGTGGAGCATTGAGTCCAAAATGCCACTGCACATTCTTTTAACCAAGAGTGACAAATTTAAGTCCGGTGTCGCAAAACAGTCCCTGAACAACCTGAAAAGAGAACTCTCGGAATATCCGCAAATTTCGATACAACTTTTTTCTGCCCTGAAGAAAACCGGTGTTGATCAACTGGCACAGCGTCTGGATACCTGGTTGCTGTCAGATGAAGAAGAATTGGAATAAAAAAAAGCTCCAGCCAACGGGGGAAGATGGCTGAAGCGCTAAGCTCCTTGACAAGGAGAAATTAAATACACACAGATTGCAGTGAGAGAAAAGGGAGAGGAATTTCTCTCACATAACTTCAGACTGTCAATGCTCCGGTAAGTTCCATCACATCCACAATAACCTGACCAGATACCTGAAAACAGTTCGCTCACATCGGACTATCGACCCGAACAGAAAAACTCACAGGACAGACTCCAGCTTCCATAAGACACTCGTCCAATGGCTGACGCTCTTCGTGGCAAAAAAAAACCAGTTACCAAAGGGGGGGGTGGTAACTGGTTTATTGCAGGCTTCGTCGGGGAACACAGCACTGCTTTTATTGCCAACACTAAACACACAAGGAGTTTGCAGAAAGGCTTTTCACCTCACTACACAACATTAGACAACTGAATCTTTAGAAAGTTCCCGATAGATGAAAATATTTTTGATTTTTTTTCTGGCAGATCTTCAGGCAAAAAAAACCGGCTACCAAGGGGGGAGGTAACCGGTTCCTCGCAGACTGTGTCGGGGAACACAGCGTTGCTCATATTGCCAACACTAAACACACAAGGAGTTTGCAGAAAGACTTTTCGCCTCCCTACATATACTGAGACAATCAAAATTGAAAAAAGTTCCCGAAGATGTGAAAAAAATAATATTTTTTTCACATCTTCAAATTTTTCAGGGAAACACTACCCTCATTGATGCATCAATGAGCTTCATCCCAGTTGTATCCTGAACCCGCTTCTACCAGCAGGGGGACCTTCAGGTCTGCAGCCTGGGACATTTTTTCCACAACACCGGCTTTTACGATCTCCAGCTGATCCTCTGCTACTTCCAGCACCAGCTCATCGTGGACTTGCATAATCATTCTGGCATCCAGTTCGCTCTCTGAAAGCCACTGATCCACATGAGCCATCGCTCTTTTTATGATATCTGCCGCCGTTCCCTGCATGGGGGCGTTGATCGCAGTTCGCTCCGCTGCCTGACGACGCATACCATTGCGAGCATTGATTTCGGGAAGGTAGAGCCTGCGTCCAAACAAGGTCTCAACATACCCTTTTTCTTTGGCAGACTCTCTGGTTCCGTCCATGTAATGAAGCACACCGGGGTAACGATCGAAATAAAGGTTGATGTACTCTTGTGCTGACTTTCTGGAAATACCCAACTGTTTAGCCAGTCCGAAAGAAGACATCCCGTAAATTAGACCAAAATTAATCGCCTTGGCACTTCTGCGCTGTTCAGAAGTGACCCCTGCCAATTCAACACCGAAGACTTCCGCAGCCGTGGCTTTGTGAATATCCAGACCCTGCGCAAAGGCTTCCAACAAACCGGCGTCATCAGAAAGATGAGCCATGATTCTCAGCTCTATCTGTGAGTAGTCAGCGGCAATCAATTGATACCCTTCAGGGGCAACAAAGGCCTGGCGAACCTTGCGTCCTTCCTCCGTTCGAATAGGAATGTTCTGAAGGTTAGGATCAGAGGAGGATAAACGACCCGTTGCTGTCACCGCCTGATGGTAAGACGTGTGAATGCGCCCAGTGGCCGGATTGATCATCTGGGGCAGCTTATCGGTGTAAGTCGACTTCAACTTGCTAAGGCCACGATGTTCAATCAGAAGTTTTGGCAGGGGATAATCCAGTGCCAGCTCCTGAAGCACTTCTTCAGCGGTGGAAGCTTGCCCCTTCGGTGTTTTCTTGATGACCGGCAGACCCAGCTTCTCAAACAGAATCGCCTGCAATTGTTTGGGAGACGCCAGGTTGAAAGGCTCTCCCGCTTCATCATGAGCCTGCTTTTCAAGCTCATGGAGACGCTTGCCAATCTCCATACTCTGCTGCGCCAGCAGGTGGCCATTAACTCGGGCTCCCTGCCTTTCCATCCGCGACATAACAGCTACCAGGGGCATTTCTATATCACGAAATACAGAGTACAGAGATGGCTCATGCTCCAGTTGGGGGGCAATCGTTTCATGCAGTCTCAGGGTAATATCGGCATCTTCAGCCGCGTAGGGCGCCGCTGTTTCAAGATCAATCTGGTTGAAAGTGAGCTGCTTTTTACCCTTGCCTGCAATCTCTTCAAAAGAGATGCATTGATGGTCGAGGTACTTCTGAGCCAGGCTATCCATATCATGGCGGGTAGCGGTCGAGTTCAGCACATAGGACTCAAGCATGGTATCCCAATGGATACCTTCCAGACTGATATCATAGTTAGCCAGCACACTTTTATCGTATTTCAGGTTCTGGCCTACTTTTTTCTTTTCAGGATTCTCCAGTAGCGGTTTCATCTGCTCCAGCACCCAGTTTCTATCCAGCTGAGCGGGTGCGCCAACATAGTCATGTGCTACCGGAACGTAGGCGGCCTTACCCGCTTCTACAGCAAAGGAGAGTCCAACCAGTTCCGCTTCCATATAATCCAGACTGGTGGTTTCGGTATCAAAAGAAAACAGTTCCGAGTCATTCAATATTTTCTGCCAGCGGCCAAAAGTCTCTTTATCGAGAACCGTCTCATATTCAGCGTGTATAGCTGGCTTGGCCGACTCAGTTTCTGTGCCCCCGTCCATGCCTTTTTCCAGTTCAGCGATCATGGAACGGAATTCATACTCTTTATAAAGAGTCAGCAAAGCATCTTTATCTGCCGGTTCCGCTTTCAGATCCTCAATCGCAACAGGCAGCTGGACATCGGTTTTGATAGTGGCCAGATCCCGGGAAAGCCGCACAATATCCTTGTGCTCTTCAAACTTGGCAGCGAAATTCTTGCTGCCCCTGAAGCCCAGGGCAGGGACTTCATCCAGACGTTTGGCAATCTCGTCAATACTGCCAATCCCCTGTAACAGAGCCAGAGCGGTTTTCTGCCCAACCCCAGGCATGCCCGGAATATTGTCACTGGAGTCACCCATCAGGGCGAGATAATCAATAATCAGGTGCGCAGGAATACCAAACTTGTCCACAACGCCATCCAGATCAGTATGGGTATTGTTCATGGTGTCGATCAAAGTGACATGCTCAGAAACCAATTGGGCGATGTCCTTGTCACCGGTTGAGATGACGGTAGCAATTTTTTTCTCAGTGGCTTCTCTTGCCAGAGTGCCAATGACATCGTCTGCTTCCACACCCTCAATCATCAACAACGGCATACCCAGGGCTCGAACCGTTTCGTGAATCGGTTGGACCTGTGAGCGCAGATCGTCCGGCATAGGCTTGCGGGTTGCCTTGTAGTCTTCGTACAGATCATGCCGGAAGTTTTTCCCCTTGGCATCAAAGACAACCGCTACAGGACTGCCCGGATATTCCTTAAGCAGACTCTTCAGCATGTTCGTCATCACACGGATAGCGCCTGTTGGACGACCGTCTGATGTTCTCAGGTTCGCTCGTTCTGAAGCATGAAAAGCCCGATAGAGGTAAGAAGACCCATCTACGAGCACAAGGGGCGGATTGGCTTGGTCTGACATTGCTGAATTGATCTCTGGTTAAAGAGACTGTCGCAAAATGAGCATTCAGACATTTATATAACTGAACACTGGCGGCTACAGCCTCCCAAATATTGGAGTAGACTGCTATTCTAATCTCTTTTTCCAACCGGACACATGGTTATTCCTTGGGGCACGCTATGAAATCAGTAACAGGTTCAATGGCTTTTGCTGCAATCATGTCTTTATTTCTTGTCGGCTGTGCCAACTTTCCACCGTCATCCAACCCAACAGAAGCCGCTCTGGAAAAGCCTCCCAAAGTCATTCAACCTGAATCGACAACGATCAGCAAAGAAGATTTTGAAAAAATCCCTAAAAACCTGCGTCCGGAAGATCTTGAGCAAAGGGATGACACTACCGTAGTCATTCGTCCCGGCAGCCAGGGAATCATCAAGGAATACCGAATTAATGGCTTTCTTTACGGGATCCATGTCACCCCCGAGTTTGGCGAACCTTATTATCTGGTCGCAGCGGATCATATGGGTAACTTTGTAGATCCCACCAAACCCGAGATGCTGATTCCATCCTGGACTATTTTTCAATGGAAGTAGATGGCTGAGCCTGTTCTCTCAATGGGTGCGGGATTCTCGCCAAGCTCCTAACTGCTCACGATTTCGCAATGATTTCTGCTTAAAACTCCCCACTATCAGCAGCATTGTCTAACCTGAGTTTTCAACCTGCATTCAAAGGAAAACTCGAACATTGCAAGCTGTAAAAAAATTCTTGCTGATTTGGATCGCAACCTTCAGCAAATTCAGCTCAAATTGTTACAGCATGGACGAATGTCTTGCTTTTTTTATGGCGCACGGCAAAACACTTATGACCACCCAACAACTTCCTGTTGAGGTCACATCCACACAGGCTATATACCTCACAGAAGGTCGTGCCCTACCATTCCCTGACACACAATGCATGTACACGGAAATCGAAGGGGAACAGGTCTGTTTCGGGAACAGGACTCCTGCCAGGGTCGGGCTCCAGCCCGGCAAAAACATGAAGCTCGGACTATCTCCCCAGAGTATTTCACAACTAAGATACAATGCATCACTCCCGCCGCAGACTCCTTTAACTCCAACCGGGCCGCCTCTACTCCCTGAGTTTGACTCGGGAAGTGGAGCTGTCGCCACAGAAATAAAGAAAGGTGTTAATCGACATGATGAAATCACCGAAGCCGCCAAACAGAGCAGTCAACTATGCTTATTTCGCTACCCGGGGGAAGATAAGGATGGATTGATAAGTGACGATAAACAGGAGGAGGATGAAGTCATCGAGTGGTATGTCTTAGAAGAAAACGAGAACGAACCTGATGACTCCAATGAAGCAAAAATTCAATATGAAGAGTCGCTCCACGAGGGGACTCCCTTAAAGCCTGATACCCGTTACTGCATACTCCGTCACTTCCATAATGAAAGCCGAATAAGCAAAGCCTGCCCTGATGGAGAAGGAGCCACAGGCGGTGAAGGCCAGTCAACTACCGAAAATACCAGAAATCAGGAAAATGGGAATGAAGACGCCAGCGAAGAGACATCAGAAAACATGGATGAAGAAAACCAGCATGAGACTATAGAGGCTTGCTCAACCTGTGGTGGATCGTTTTGTGAGCACGCCGAATTCTACTTTGATATCCCCATAAAAAAGGATGCCCCCAAAGCCGCCTCGAAAAAAGCAAAGCGCTATGCCTGCACCGATCCAAAATGTAATCTCCGGTTCACTTCCACTTCCAACCGAAATATTCACGTTCGCAGGAAGCATACCAGGGAAAGGCCCTACGCCTGCACCGATTCAAAGTGCGATCGCCGGTTCGCCGCCAATTCCGACCGTGATGCCCACGTTAGCAGGAAGCATAATGGGGATAAGCCCCATGCCTGCAAAGCTCAGGACTGTATTCGCCGGTTCGCTACTACTTCTGACCGTGATAGCCACATTCGCAGAGAGCATACCGGGGAAAGGCCCTATGCCTGCACCGATCCGAAATGTGACCTCCGGTTTCCTTCCATTTCCAACCGTAATGTTCACGTTCGCAGGCATCATACCGGGGAAAAGCCTCATGCCTGCACCGATTCAGAGTGTGATCGCCGGTTCGCCGTCAGTTCCGATCGTGATACCCATGTTCGAAGGAAGCATGACGGGGAAAAAAACTATATCTGTGCCGATCCAAAGTGTAATCGCCGGTTCTTTTCCAAATTCGAGCGTAACGGGCACTTTACCAGGATGCATAACAGCGAGCCAAAACCGAAACGCCAGAGAATTGAAGGTGAACTATTCGCCCCTGAAGGAGCCAACTTAAAAGACTGAGCATCTACCAGAGCCGTTGTGGTTCCTTTCTTAACAGACCCGCCCCTGAAGAAGCGGAATTGCGCCAGTATTTCGATCAAGGAATATAAATCCCCCCGGCGGACTGACGAAAGAAATAGACTCCTGCCCGGTTTGACGTGAGTTCTTTTTCGATTACAGGCAGAATTTCGGTTATAATGTAACATCGTTCACTTGCTACCATTTTCTTGTCATGACCAGTGTCCACCAGCATCACGACCATCATGTGTGTATATCAGAAGCCTTGCAGGAGGCTCGTATACTCTGTCAACAGAGGGGAGTCAGGCTGACCCGTCTCCGTGAGAAGGTACTGGAACTGGTCTGGCAGAGTCATCAGCCCGTTGGAGCCTATGACATTCTTGCTCAACTGGCGAAGCAGGAAGAGCGGGCAGCTCAACCTCCCACCGTTTATCGCGCCCTGGACTTCTTGTTGGAGCAGGGCCTGGTTCACCGTCTTTCCTCTCTTAACGCTTTCATTGGATGCCCGCATCCCGGCATAAAACATAACAGCTGTTTTCTTATCTGCGAGAACTGCCGCGTGACACAGGAAATCGATCATCAGGCCATTAACCAGTCGATTACCTCCTGTGCCTCTGATCAGGGATTCAAGATCGTTGACACTGCGATTGAACTCACCGGTTTGTGCTCAAACTGCCAGGGATTCCAAGAGTCATTATGAGCTCAGACCAAGCCTCTGCCTGTAAAAAAACTTCTGGCCATAAAACAGTAACCACAAGGGATCTGAATACACCTATGTCTGAAGAGACGTTAATCAGATTGAACAACATCCATGTTGCGTTTCGCGAACGAGAAGTCGTTTCCGATATTTCATTGGACGTAAAAGCGGGTGAAATCGTGACCCTGATAGGGCCGAACGGAGCCGGTAAAACGACACTGGTCAGAGTAGTTCTGGGCCTGCAGACGCCTGATTCCGGTGGCCGGACTATAAAAGAAGGCCTGCGTATCGGCTATATGCCACAAAAATTGCATGTTGACGAAAGCATGCCCCTGAGCGTTAAACGCTTTCTTTCTCTGACCGGACAGTCAGGAAAACAGATTCGCTCGGCACTGGCAAGAACCGGAGTAGCCCACGTCATCAGCTCACCGGTTCATTCGCTTTCAGGTGGAGAGCTTCAGAGAACATTGTTAGCCAGGGCGCTGCTCAACAAGCCTCATCTTCTGGTGCTCGATGAGCCGGTTCAGGGAGTAGACGTCAATGGTCAGAAAGAGCTTTATCACCTGATTACCGAACTCAGAAATGGCAACAACCCTGAGCTGAAAGACGGCTGCTCTGTTTTAATGGTCTCCCATGACCTTCATCTTGTGATGGCTTCAACAGATCGGGTCATTTGCCTGAACCAGCACCTCTGTTGCTCTGGCCACCCTCATCAGGTTCGTCAACACCCTGCCTATCTGAAACTTTTTGGTGGCGAGTCCGAAGAACTGGCTGTTTACGCACACCACCATGACCATGAACATACTGTTGATGGTCAAATCATCCACAAGAAAAACACTGGGAGCACTCATGCCTGAACTGCTCCTTACTGCACTGCTCGCAGGATCAGGGGTTGCCATAGTGGCAGGACCTCTGGGTTGTTTTGTCGTCTGGAGAAAGATGGCCTACTTTGGCGATACCCTCTCTCATTCGGCACTGCTGGGCGTAGCCCTGGGGCTGCTGCTCGATATTGATCTTAATCTGGCCATTATAGTGTGCTCGCTGTTTCTTGCGGTTCTCCTGGTCTCGCTGCAGGAACAACAAAAAATGGCGTCCGACACACTCCTGGGGATTCTTGCCCATAGCAGCCTTTCTCTGGGCCTTGTTGCGATCAGTTTTTCCGAGAACGTCCGGATCGACATGATGTCCTACCTGTTTGGAGACATTCTGGCAACCTCACCCACAGACCTGTTCTGGATATACGGCGGCGGCGCACTGGTTCTCATCACTCTGGCCTTGCTGTGGCGACCTCTTCTGGCCATGACCATTCATGCAGAGCTGGCACAGGTTGAAGGTTTTCCGGTTCGCAGAACCAAACTGATTCTGACCTTACTGATGGCCCTTGTGATTGCTGTGGCCATGAAAATTGTTGGTGTGCTTTTGATCACTTCACTGATGATTATCCCGGCCGCAACAGCCCAGAGGTTTTCCCGAACACCAGAACAGATGGCTATCATCGCTGGCATCATAGGCTTGCTGAGTGTGGCAGGAGGATTGACCGCATCCTGGCAACTGGATACACCGTCAGGACCTTCGGTTGTCGTCTGTAGCTTCCTGATTTTTGTTTTGGGTCTGAGCTTCAAACGCAGCTGATCGACGGGCCAGTCTTTCTGGCCCGGAGCCTGAGAACCGATAACAGAGTTATTCCTGATACAACTCATCAACACCCACCATCACCCGTGCCAGTTTTTCTGAATCCAGAGGCGGGCGGATAAAACCGTGATAGTCCCCCTTTGGATTGATGATGACCAGGTTGGCGCCATGATCCACCAGATAGTATTCATCTTCCGGATCGATGACCGGTGTGTAGGGGATGTTCATTTGCACGGCCAGGTTATGGATAGCTTTCTGGGAGCCCGTCACACCCACAAAATCAGGGTTAAAGTGAGGGACATAGCCATTAAGCTTCTCTACTGTGTCACGGCGTGGATCTACCGTCACCATGAAATAGTGCATTTTCTTTGCCATTTCAGGGTTATCGTTCTTCAACAGCTTATCCATCTGGTTCAACTGACCCAGCGTAGTAGGGCAGATGTCCGGACAGAAGGTGTAGCCAAAGTACACCAGGGACCATTTGCCTTCGAGATTAGTCTGGTTAAAAGGTTGCCCCTTGTTATCCACCATTCCCTTCATGTCAAAGGTCCGTGGCTTGTCGAAAACCACTGTCCCCATTCGCTGTAACTCTTCCAGTGTCAACGATGGCTTATTCGTATACTTGTAGAACGTCAGACCCATAATGACCGCAACAATGGCCACCAGAATCAATACTGTTTTATTCACGTTGTTTCTGATCCCAGATTCCATGGAAAATCCTCTGGAGCCCTCAGCTAAAAAGCTGCGGCTCCGTTCGAGCCTATGCCTGTTAAAGCCACAAATAAAATGCGTAATGATCCACCAGCAGTACCACGAAGAGCAACATCAAATAGGTAATGGAATACTTGAACGTCTTGATGGCGGCATGGGGCCTGCTTTCCCGCAACAGAGCAATAGCCCAGTAAAGAAACCGCCCCCCTAGAATTAATGCACCCGCCAGATAAATGGCACCACTCATGCCGGTCAGGAAAGGCAAAACACTGACCAGAATCATGATCATTGTATATAGCAAAATATGCAGTTTGGTGTATGCCTCTCCATGAGTCACCGGCAACATGGGAATGTCCGCCTTGGCATATTCTGCTTTGCGATGAATGGCCAAGGCCCAGAAGTGAGGTGGCGTCCAGGCAAAAATGATCAAGACCAGCAGCAAGGCGTGTCCTTCAAAGTGTCCGGTCACTGCCGTCCATCCCAGCAGAGGAGGGGAGGCACCGGCAATCCCGCCAATGACAATATTCTGTGGGGTAGCACGCTTTAAAATCAGAGTGTAAATCACGGCATAACCCATCAGTGAGGCCAGCGTCAGCCAGGCGGTCAAAGGATTGACCAGAAACACCAGAATCCCTATGCCCAGCACACCCAGGGTAAAAGCAAACAACAAGGCCTGAATGGGCTCAACACGCCCTGTGGCTACCGGTCTCTTGTGGGTTCTGGCCATAACCGCATCAATCTGTCGATCGACCACATGATTGATCACTGCAGCGGAAGCGGCCGAGAGAGCAATGCCCAGATTACCAAACAGCAGAACATCCAGAGGCACCATGCCCGGCGTTGCCAGGCACATACCAATCACCACCGTCAGAACCATCAGGGCGACCACCTTGGGTTTGGTCAGCTCAAGATAATCACGCCAGTGAACGGATTCCTGCAGAGATGCGCTACCGTTCTTTTCAATGACCTTACTCATGATTGAACCTCACTGAATCCTTCAGATATGTTCATACGGAAGTTGAGAGCCACCAGTGTCAACAGCAAAACAGCACCTCCCAGATTATGGGCCACCGCCACTGAAAGTGGCAGGCTGCCCAGGATGTTACTGATCCCCAAAATGACCTGCACCAGCAGAGCCAGCAGCATCAAAGAGGCCAGCACTCTCAGGCTGTTTCGGTTATTAGACAACTGTGTATTACTATATCGAAGTACCTGCACAAAAAGGAACAGCAGAAACACCGTAGTCACCAGTGCCCCTAATCGGTGTAAAAGATGTATAGCAGTCCGGGATTCAGAGTCCATTTTTCCACCCAGATAATTCGGACCAATAGACTGGCTGACATTCAAACCGTCGGCAAAATCAGCCTCAGGCAGCCATTGCCCCTGACACATGGGAAAATCTGGACAGGCCAGGGCAGCGTAGTTGGAGCTGGTCCAGCCTCCCAGTGTGATCTGTAAAATCAACACCAATAGTCCGACAGCGGCTAGCCCTCGCAGCCGATCTCTTTGGTCAGAAGAGGGGAGTTTTGGCCAAACCAATCCGGATAAACGAAGGGTCAGTAAAAACAACAAACTGAAGGTAGCAAAGCCGCCCAGAAGATGAGCGGTCACCACCTGGGGCCAGAGCTTTAATGTCACAGTCCACATGCCAAAGGCCGCCTGCAGAATAATCAGCCCCAGAATAAATAAAGGCAGCTTCACTGGCTGTCCCGGCTCTTTCCGGTTCCGGACGGCCTGAATAGCGATCATTAGAACCAGCAGCAGTAGGGAGCCCGCGACATATCGATGCACCATTTCAGCCCAGCCTTTGTCGACCTCTACCGGGGCATGGGGAAAGAGTGTTTCCGCTATGGCTATTTCCTGCGCTGTTTCAGGTACTGTCAGGAAGCCGTAGCAGCCTGGCCAGTCAGGACAACCCAGTCCTGCATGAACCAGTCGTGTATAAGCCCCTAACCCGACAACCACAGCGGCCAGCAAGGTTGCAAACAGGGAGAGATAAAAACCCGTTCTCTGTCGCTTTGTCTGGCTTCTTGTTTTTGTAATAGACGCTGTTGTCATAGAACACCTTTTTAATATCAGCCGATGTTTGATGCTTTAAGCAACTTCCTTAAGTCTTTTAATAAATCTCCACCGTACTGCCCCGGCTGATACTTCATCATGATATTCCCCAGTGGGTCGACGATGTAAAAGCCATTGGTTGGCCATTCTCTTTTTTCACCCGGGTTTTTACCCAGAGCGTTCAACACCGATTCTTTACGACTGCCTAACCAGATCAGATCAGGGTGTTCGCTGAGTAAAGGCTTATTCAATTCAGGATTGGATGAGGAGGAAATAAAAAGCCGAACGACCCGGTCACTGTCTCTACCTAGCGCCAGATGCGCCTGACGGGTTTGATAGAGCGTCTCCTGACAAGCCTGATCGGAGCAGCTCTCGTCACCAAATACCAGAATCCCCCAGTGTCCCTCCAGCCCCTGCAGATCAAACATTTCGTTGTTTTTCTCAAGCATCATGCTCTGGAAGCTGGCAGGGGGCAACAACAGTTCACCTTTGTTCGTACGACCATCCGGCACAAACTGTGTTCCAAAGAAATAAAAGTACCAGGCCAAACCCATTGCCAGAGATGGCATGAGAATAACCAGAGCCAGTTGCCAGCGACTTTTTGCATTCTTTACTCTTTTCATTCTTATAATACCCGGTTGATTAGATAGTCACATATCCACACTCAAAATTTAAAAGGAATCCGGATCATCCCTGGCTTCGTCAAGGTCCATAAGGGTATAACCGAGTTCTCCATATTCGGGAGGTCTCATAAACCGGAACGCTGACGACAACCAGGTTATTTGTGCCGGCGTTTGCAGTGCAATATCACCATCGACCTGAATAGACAGCGGTGTCTCATCCTGATGTTGAATGCCCAATTGAGTAAAAACAAGCTCCCGTTGACCTGACCAATTGCGTAATTTCTGCATATTCGTCCGAGTCAGACCTGACCAATTGAGTAATCTCTCCATAGTCATCTGAATAAGTGTCCAAATGGGATGCGTCCTCTGAAGACTGTAGAGCAGCTTTCCCCGCGTACAGATCGGGAGCATATAATTAAAAAGGGCAATTCCTCCTCCGAACGTTGGCCCTGTACTTGCGGCCAGAAAATTCAATGGAATATTGAACCTGCCATTATCAGTAGTGCACCTGACTATGGGTGTATTCCATCTCATAGCTGAACTCATGGCTAACATTGCAGAGGCCATACTTCTGGGTGAATATCTGAGCAGTCGGCTTGGTCGCTCACCACTGTCGTGATCGTTTTTCTTTTTTGTCATCTGAGTCGTCAAACCCAGGTCAAACTCGCTCACTGCCAGAACCGTTTTCTTCTCGCAGCTACCTGTTTCACAACCTTCAATTTTGTAGGCACCAAAGGGCATAGAGGCGCCATAAACCAGAGTCCGAAGGGCATGCCTCGGGTTCCTCAATCTGAGTGTTCTTGCTATGTCGTTGCCCTTACCCGCCGGTATAACACCAATAACAACTTGTGGTTGACGTTCAAGACCCTGAACCACCTCATGGACAGTGCCATCGCCACCAACAGCAACAATCAATAACTGATCTTCCTGATCATGTTGCCCCTGCTGCCAGTCAAGATATGCCTCCATTGCCAGTTCCGTTGCATGACCCGCATGCTCTGTAAAAAAAACGTTATATGTCGCTTGTAGCGCAGCTGCAGCCTGGTCTTCTGAGCCAACTGCCGTGTAGTGCTGGCTGACCGCTTCTTCAATTCTGTCCCAGACCCTCCAACCTTTACCATTATTACTGGCAGGATTGACGATAAAGCAGGCGTGACGAATCGTTGCAAATCCGTTTACAGGAATAAGAAACACAAAAAGCAGCAGGACATATAAATAAAAAACTCGACTATTCACAGTAAACCATCCTCTTTTCTGTCAGTCACGGGTAACTGTCTTTGCTGGCTTTGATCCGGGCCTGGCGGTGGCAATTGCCACAGATACAGACCCAGCCATTAAAAACCATTGGATAGCGTAGCTGAGGTTTTTCTGAGAAATAGTCTTATAAGTACTTAGCCCTATTTAACGTTTAAAAAATTCAAGAGAAATCAGCTCTTCTTCACGACGCATTGCTTCATAACCGAAATCGCCGGGTTCAGGGGGTCTCATAAACTGGAATACTTCTGGCATCCAGGTTACTTGTGCCGGGGTTTGCAGCAAAATATCACCGTCAACCTGAATATTCTGAGGTGCCTGACTGTGGTGCCCAATGTCCATTTGAGTAAACCGGGCCTGTTGCAGACCTGATCGATTGAATAATCTCTGCATGGTCATCTGAAAAAGTGTCGAAATCGGGTGAGCCCTCCGCAGACTGTAGAGCAACTGTCCCTGATCACTGTTCGGACGCATACCATTAAAAAGTCTGACTCCACCTCCAATCGTTGGCCCTGTTCCCGCTGCCAGAAGATTCAGGGGGATATTGAAGCTGCTTCCGCGATCAATACTGCAGTTGACTGTGGGTGTACGCCAACTCATTGCTGAACTGAGGGCTGACATTGTATAGACCATTTTTCTGGGAGAGCATCTCAGCAGTCGGCTTGGTCGCTCGCCACTGTCGTGTTCGTTTTTCTTTTTTGTCGCCTGAGCCGTCACACCCAGATCAAACTCGTCCACTGCCAAAACCGTTTTCTTCTCGCAAGTTCCTCTTTGACAACCTTCAATTTTGTAGGCACCAAAGGGGGTAGGTCTTCCATAAACCAGACTCCGAAGAGCATGCATGGGATTACCCAAACGAAGTGTTCTTGCGATATCGTTCCCCGTACCCGCCGGTATAACCCCTATAACGACTTGCTGCTGATGATTTTCTAAACCTTGTACCACCTCATGGACAGTGCCATCTCCGCCAACGGCAACAATTAATAACTGATCTCCATGAGCGTGTTGCCCTTGCTGCCAGTTCTGGTATGCTCGATGTGCCAGTTCCGTTGCATGATCAGGATGCTCCGTCAAAAACACTTCATATGTCGGCCCTACCAGAGCAGCAGCCTGATCTACAGAGCCCCTTGCTACATAGTACTCGTCGAGGGCTCCCTCGATACTGTCCCAGACTCTTTCGCACTGGCCATTATTACTGGTGGGATTAACGATAAAACAGACGTGGCGAATTACCGCAAATCCATTTTCCGGAATAAGAAATATAAAAAACAGCAGGCCGTATAAACAAAAAATTCTGCTAATCACAGTAAATCACCCCCTTATGCCTCAGCAGCGGATAACTGTTTTAGTTACTTTTATTGGCTTTGATCCAAGCTTGGCGATCGCAACTGCCAGAAGTAAAGACCCAGCATTAAAAACCAGTGAATAGCTTAGCCGATGTTTTTCCAGAGTAAGAAATATAAAAAACAGCAGGCCATATAAATAAAAAGTTCTGCTCATCACACTGAATCATCCTCTTTTGCCTCAGCCGCGGAGACCTCTTTATGGTGCTTTTGTTGGCTTTGACCCAAGCCTGAAGATAGCATCTGCCAGAGATAGAGACCGAGCAGGACCAGAGCCATCAGGAACCACTGAATAGCGTAGCCGAGATGTTTCTGAGAGGTGGTTTTCATTGTCAGGGGGCGTATCAGATAAGCGCCGGGCTGATTCTGTTCCAGCTTCAGAATATACAGAGGAAGCCTCTGCCCCAATGCTTCCCCCATTCGGTCAAAGTGGATGGCCTGAATCCGTTTGGGCCAGTCTTCATGCCAGATATCTTCACCCAGCGTGAACGGATTCCCCAATAACCGATACAGTTTGCCCGTTAACTCAAGTTCTCCATGAGGAGTCTTGATTTCCGGCAAACTGTCTCTGGATTGAGCAGGTATCCAGCCTCTGTTGACCAACAGATACTGACCGTCATTGGCCAGAAAAGGCATGATCAGGTCGTAACCGACTCGACCTTCGTGAATCTGGTTATCGAGAAAAAAAGCCCGATCGGAAAGAAAACGACCACGTACACTTATCGGCAGATACATGGCATCAGAGTAACGACTGATATCAGAGAGGCTGAGTGCTGGCATGCTCTGTCGTTCTGCCAGGGTCTGCTCAAGCTCAAGCTTCTCCTGGTATCGTGACATCTGCCAGAACCCCAGTTTTACTAGCAGGGGCAAAAGCAGCACTACTAAAAGCGACAACTTTACGCGATAGCTCTTGAGGGATCGATAGCTATACTTCAACATCGGGTGATCTACCAAACTCCGCTGTTATTCTGACTTGGATACCTATAACGTAAGAAAAAACATGTACGACACAAATTGATTTAAAAATCTGTCAAGCAAACTGTTTTTCATCAACTCAGGCATCAGCAGGGAGTGTTATATGTGGTTAAAAATTATTATTGTTGTTCTTTTTCTTGCCGTAGTCTTCTGTCTGGGCAGAGGCATGTACTTTCTGCTTAAAGGTAATGGCGGTTCCGCCAAACTGCTGAATTCGCTCACCGCCCGGGTTGGCCTGACCGCCCTGATCATGTTGATCATTGTGGTGGCCTGGCTGTTTGGAGATGTTCACAGTAACGCTCCCTGGCTGTACCGCTAAACGACCAAAATCGTTAACCTCCACCTCCTCCCGGAAATGTCGGGCTCTCCTCATATCAGATAGACAAAGATAAACAGACCGAGCCAGACCACATCAACAAAGTGCCAATACCAGCTGGATGCCTCAAAAGCAAAATGGTTATCCGGCTCAAAATGCCCTTTATAGATACGAATCAGCATGATCAGCAACATTATGGCACCCAGGGTGACATGTGCCCCGTGAAAACCCGTCAAAATAAAGAACGTTGAGCCATAGATACCCGCGCTCAGGGTTAACCCAAGCTCATTGTAGGCTTCAGCGTATTCTTCAGCCTGAAAGTAAAGGAAAGTAAAACCCAGAATCAGGGTGAGAATCATCCATACCTTCACCTTGGTTCTCTCCGCCTTTCTGAGGGCATGGTGTGCAATCGTCAGGGTAATACTGGAAGCGACCAGTAACAGGGTGTTCAGCAGAGGAAGATGGAATGGATCGATGACCCCACGGGCTCCCGGGAATGTTTCATTATCCGGGTTGGTCATCAGCGGCCAGTCCGCCTCAAACTCTGGCCAGAGGTGTTCATGGGTGGAAGCACCGTCTCCCTCGCCGGCCAGCCAGGGAACGGCAAAGTAACGGATATAAAAGAGCGTTCCGAAGAAAGCCGCAAAGAACATGACTTCGGAGAAGATAAACCAGCCCATACTCCAACGGAAGCTGCGGTCCATCTGGTCACTGTAAAGACCTTTGCGGGACTCTTCGATGACATTACTGAACCAGCCAAAGATCATGTAGGCCATGATCAGGGAGCCGCCGAAAAACACATAATGTGCAAACGAATCTTTTACCCCTGCAGACATGTCGTTCATCATCATGCCTGCACCCAACAGCATGGTAAAAAGACCTATCGACGCAATGATTGGCCACTTGCTCTGGGCCGGAACATAATAGGTACCTTCACCTTCTTGAGCCATCAGAATCTCCTCAGGACGGCAGTGTCCTCTCTCCCATTGTCGTCACATCAAACAAGGTGTACGACAACGTTAGTTTGGTGATATGCCGGGGTAATGCCTGATCCACAATAATTCTAAGCGGCATGATTTTTTCTTCGCCTGCTTCCAAAGTCTGAGTGGTGAAGCAGAAACACTCTACCTTATGCAGATAGTTGGTAGCCTGAAACGGTGAAACACTGGGGATGGCCTGACCGATCATTCGTTCGCCGGTTGGGTTGCGGGCAAAAAACTCCAGCTCTCCCACCTGTCCGGGATGAACCACCACTTCTGTGACACTGGGCTTGAAGTCCCAGCTCATCTCAGCATTGTTGGTTGCCACAAACTGCACTTTCACCTTCCGGCTGGTATCCACCTTCGCCGTTTCGGCATTGTAGCGGTAGGGATTCGGATCGGTTTTACCGTTGAGTCCTGTTACCTTACAAAACACGTCGTATAAGGGAACCATGGCAAAGCCGAAACCAAACATACCACCAGCCATCAAGCCAGTTTTGATGACAGTTCTCCGCGACAGGTCGGCCGGGGCATCATCCTTCTCACTCATTACTTAACATCCGGTGGTGTGGTGAAGGTGTGGTAAGGTGCCGGTGAAGGCAGGCTCCACTCCAGACCTTCTGCACCTTCCCAGCTTTGAGCCTTGGCTTTCTCGCCCCCCCTGATGCATTTGATCACGATAAACAGGAACAGCAGCTGCGTGGTTCCAAACATAAAGCCACCGATACTGGCAATCATGTTGAAGTCGGCAAATTGCAGGGCATAATCGGGAATGCGGCGAGGCATACCCGCCAGCCCGATAAAGTGCATCGGGAAGAAGGTCAGGTTCATTCCGATAAAGGACAGCCAGAAATGCGTCTTGCCCAACGTCTCGTCATACATATGGCCTGTCCATTTGGGCAACCAGTAATAGACTGCAGCAAAGATGGCAAAAATTGCGCCGGGTACCAGTACATAGTGGAAGTGAGCCACGACAAAATAGGTGTCATGATACTGGAAGTCAGCCGGAGCGATGGACAGCATCAGTCCAGAGAAACCACCAATGGTAAACAGCACCACAAAAGCAATACTGAAGAGCATGGGGGTTTCAAAGGTCATTGCCCCCCTGAACATGGTGGTAACCCAGTTAAAGACCTTCACACCGGTTGGCACAGCAATCAACATGGTGGCGTACATAAAGAACAGTTCTCCCACCAGCGGAATGCCCACGGTGAACATATGGTGCGCCCAGACAATAAACGACAGAAAAGCAATACTTGCGGTGGCGTAGACCATTGAGGTGTAGCCAAACAGGGGTTTTCTGGCGAATGTTGGCAGAATGGCTGACACAATCCCGAAAGAAGGCAGGATCATAATGTACACTTCCGGATGCCCGAAAAACCAGAATATATGCTGGAACAAAACAGGGTCACCACCACCGCCTGCATTAAAGAAACTGGTGCCAAAATGGATGTCCATCAACATCATGGTCACAGCACCGGCCAGAACCGGCATAACAGCAATCAGCAGATACGCTGTAATCAGCCAGGTCCAGACAAACAAAGGCATCTTCATCATGGTCATGCCGGGTGCCCGCAGGTTCAGAATGGTGGCGATAATATTGATCGCCCCCATGATGGACGAGATACCCAGCATGTGGATGGCAAAGATAAAGAAGGTGGTTGACGGCGGCCCGTAGGTAGTTGACAGCGGTGCGTAGAATGTCCACCCAAAGTTTGGACCCCCGCCTTCCATAAACAGTGTACTGATCAGCATCACGGCAGCAAAAGGCAGAATCCAGAAACTCCAGTTATTCATTCTTGGCAGCGCCATGTCTGGCGCACCAATCATCAATGGAATCATCCAGTTAGCCAGGCCGACAAAGGCAGGCATGACCGCACCGAATACCATAATGAGACCGTGCATGGTGGTCATCTGGTTAAAGAAGCCGGGATCAACGATCTGCATTCCCGGCTGGAACAGTTCTGCCCGGATAACCATCGCCATAGCACCACCGGTCAGGAACATAATAAAACTGAACCAGAGATACATAGTGCCAATATCTTTATGGTTCGTGGTCAGCACCCAGCGCATCAGCCCTCTGGCAGGACCGTGATGGTCATGATGCTCGTTTGGTTTTTCATTTGAACATGTGTCTGTCACAGCAGTCATGGTTGCATTCCTCACAGTCCAGCCTGATGTGTATTGGTATTCGGCTCATTAGCCGTTGGCTTATTGACGGCAGCGGACCCGCCTGAAGGTCCAGTACCTGCCGGTTTGTACTCCCCGGTATTCTTGTATTCCAGAACCTGTTTCGGCGTAACCAGATCACCGGTATTATTGCCCCAGGCGTTTCTTTCGTAGGTAATGACTGCCGCCAGATCGACTTCACTCAACTGGGCAGCAAAGGCCTGCATGGCGGTACCCTTCTTGCCATTCAGCACAATGTCGATATGCGCTTTGACCTGATCTTTCTCAACGGCCATTTTTGATCCCTTGAGGGCAGGAAACAGCGGCGGCATACCCTCACCATTGACCTGGTGACAGGCCGCACAGACTCTTTCGTAAGTGTTTTTGCCGCGCTCCATCAGCTCAGCCATAGTCCAGTTTTTACTGGTTAACTCACGCTCTTTAGCAGCCAGTGTTTTCTTCTCCGACAACCAGTCTTCATAGTCTTCAGGTGACCTGACATCCACTACAATGGGCATAAAACCATGATCCTTCCCACACAGTTCTGCACATTGACCACGATAAATTCCGGGACGTTCGACGTTGGTCCAGGCTTCGTTAATAAAGCCGGGAATAGCATCCCGTTTAACGGCGAATGAAGGTACCCACCATGAATGAATAACATCCGCAGCAGTCACCAGGAAACGGATCTTTTTACCCGCAGGCAATACCAGTGGTTCGTCCACTTCCAGAAGATAGTTGGGGTCTTTGCTGCGAACGTTATAAATCTGTTCCGGTGTTGTTTTGAGATTACTGAAGAAGGACACTCCTTCTCCCAGATACTCGTACTGCCACTTCCATTGATACCCGGTAATTTTGATATCAATTTCAGCTTCATCCGTATCGTAGATATCAATCAGTGTTTTTGTTGCCGGAATCGCCATAGCCACCAGAATTAAGAGAGGAATGGTCGTCCACAGTATTTCAACAATCGTACTTTCATGGAAAGGATGGGGCTTGACGCCTCTTGATTTACGGTGCATGAAAATGGAGTAAAACATAACACCGAAGACCACAATGCCAATGACCACACAGATAATAAATATGGTCATATGCAAGTCGTAAACCGAACGACTGACTGCCGTAACCCCCTCAGTCATATTGACTTTCCAATCAGCCAACAGACGACCGGGAATCAAAAAACCTGATAGTGTGGTCAGAAAAACCAAGAAGTATTGACCGGCTCCCCCGGAATTGATGAAAGAGAATCGTACCCTGGAAGTTAAACAAGTGGAGGAAACCAAAACTTTTCTCGATCCGAGCGACAATAACGACCGGACTATTCGAAAAATGGCTCCATACCGGAACCCCGCCACTGGCAACATCCGGGATGGGCGATATTTACCGCTCATGCTTTTCGTCCCGCTCATGGCAGTTTTTATCAAAAGAAAGAGAGCTAGTGCGTGCTGCATCATTCCCTTACATCCCCTGACTGTCCGCCCAGACAAGGCGGTGACTTATTATTATTGTTGAGCAGACCCAAGTCTTGCTTTCAGAGGCGATGGGGCAGTGAGCACTGAGATCCGGACACCCCGGAGTAGTGCTTACTGACTTGACTAATTGTCGCTACCGGATAGGAGCCACACAGCATCTTGCCAGAAAAACTGCGATGCACTTTAACCATCAGAGCTAACTACCAGAGCTGCTGATTTACAGAGATTTCAGCCAACCGTCTACCTGTTATTTCTTTTTCGTCGTGGAGAAAAAAACAACCCGGCTGAGGCTATCTGCGGAAAGCCAAAGTGCCAATATTCAATCGCAAGAGAGCGCTAAGCAACCGACAACGTCATACTACTTCGGACCCAGCCTGCAAAAACTACTGCACAGGAACACCCTGCAAATAACAATACCCGTGAGACGCATTGATTGATACATTCAGTCTGACAATGATCGCTCATCAAGTATAGTCCCAGAACCCCATTAAACAACATGATTGCACAAAATGAAAAGAGCCTTGTCAAAAAATATCTCTACTGAAAAATAGTCACTTGTCGTTTAAAATAAGGTAACGGAAATTTAATGGAAAGAATACTTGTTCAGACTTCTTTTCGATCACTCTTATTGAGCCTGCACAACTTTATGACGCCTATCATGGATACAAACATCCATTCAGCATCTTAACGATGTTTTTATTACACCTTGAAGTGGGCTCATCAGAACCAACTTTTAAAGCCTGTTTAAGCATATGTAGTGCGTCATTTTTTTGACTGCACAAGCACTTGCACTTTTTCATTTTTATCGTGATTTACAGTCTTTTTTAAATTCTAATTTAATGAATAAAAGATCTTCTTATTATGAAAAAGAGGTATTTAAAAAAGCTTGAGTTCTTATTTGCACTATGGTCTTTTTAACACCTTCAAGGTGGCGTTGCAGTACCCAAATTAATAGCAACCGCAACGGAGACAATCATGGACGTAGAGGCAATTAATCATCTGATCGATTGTGCCCGAAAGCACGAAGAGGGCTCAAGCCACCTTCAGTCGCTTGTCTGTCAACAGGTGGAGCAGTTGCACCACACAATCGAACTTCCCGACGACATGGCCAGTGAGACACTGCTGAAGTTTGCAGTTGAATACATTGATCATGTACCTGACTTTCTTGAAGCGCTGGATCAGGCTTCAAAGGAACTGGACATTGAGGCTTTCATTTCCCCTTTTCTAAGCATTGCCGAAGAGAACTTTCTGGCACCGGTTCTGCAATCCCAGAATAATGTGGGACTGTTTGATCTGCTGGATAAAGCCTACTTTACTCATCGACTGATTGAGGAAGTAAACGACAGTTACCTATCTCGAATCGGCTCTCCCCTGATCCCGATGAACATGACCTGGGCCAACCTGATCATTCATGCCATTCTGGGTGAAGAGTTTGGCAATGAGCTGGACAAAATCGTTGAGCAGACGGTCAGGCACATGATTCGTTCGCAGGAGCTCTATAACGATCGCATGTTCAAGGATTTCGTCAACAACCGCAATCCGGAGCAGTGGGTAACGACCTGGTCAAAATGGAATTGCCTGTCCAGCCGTATGGGTATTGAACTGAAGTTTACGTCAGCAGCCTGATCCGGGACACTGACGATGAAGTAGACGTTAATGCGGAGGACTCTTGATTAAAACCGCAACGAGCGCAACGCTCGCTGTTATGGCTAAGGTTCAAGCTACCTTGTCAAACACTTAAGAAAGACATTTCTGGCACCGTTGATATCACGATCAACGGTGAAGCCCTCACCCTTAATAACCTTGGAAGAACCTAATTTTTCGTCAATGGTCCCGCTCCATGATCGAGTCTTGGATGTATAGGCTTCGTTGCAATCAACTACATGCTTTCCATACTTTTTTGCGTACCACTTAAGCCGCTTTTTGAATTGGTAGTGATTGAGGTCAAGCATCTGGCGGCAGGTGTTACGGCGAATGGTGCGAACCTTCTTATCTTTGCGTGTGACCATACCTCTTGTCTCAAAGGTTGGCAAAAATACAACGTCGTAGTTCGACACCAGCTCGAACGCCAGCCGGTTATGCAGATCAAGAACAATGTCATCCTTTTTGCATTTCAGCCGGTCAATTTCCCTGTTGAAATGAATAATCCGATCTCTTGTCCACTGGGGCATGTCGGGGAACTTAACGCCCTTCTGCGTGTTCAGGATTTTTTGCTTTTGACTGATCAAGCTGTCCACTTGTTTCATCAGTGGGAACAGCTTTGTTTTTGCAACGTTATCACCCGCTATCAATGCCTCTTTTTCGCTGTAGCACGTGGCAAAGGTGCGAACTCCGGGGTCAACTCCAACGCATCTAACCTTCCCTTGGATTTCGGGATTTAGCTCAATATGTTGTTGAACCTGAATGAACCAGCGACCTTTGTCATAGGTTATGACACAAGACTTGCCAATCGCTTCTGCTGGCACATCTTCTGTCAGGTGAATCTTGCCAAGAGCCTGTACGCAGGGATTTAATCCCTTTGGCAAACGGTCAATAGAGAATGAGTGCCTGCTACCTTTGCGGCTTTTGAAACTGATTTCTGCAAAGCCCTCTTTAGCTCCCTTGAGCTTCTTGTTGTGCTCGCAGACCGCTTTGAATGTGGTCGCTGCCGCCAGTGTTCCATTATCAGAAACAAGCGAGTTATAAGCCCTGCCACTTTCTTTTTGCTCTTGCTTCACTTGAGCTTTAATGGCAGGTCGCATGTTGATGAATTTTCCGCTGGCATCTTTATAGTCATCGTTGCGGAAACGCTCAACAGCAAGGTTGTACGACCTGCGATAGAGTATCAGGGCATCGTGATAGGCTTGCTTATTCTCTGGGTAAAACCTGATCTTTTTTGACGCTACTATCTTTGCGTCTTTTAGCAGATCGCTTCCCGTAGTGGCTATTGCAGAATGAGGTAATGAAACCGATAAGCTCTTGGGTGTCAAATGACTCACTGGCGTTATCCGGGTCATCCAAAACCTCGATGTGTCCTCCCGATAATTCAACAAGCCATTTGATGAGTCCAAACCCTGATCGGGCAAGTCGATCTTTTGTGGCAACCACAATATGGGTTGGATTTCCGCACACCGCTGATTCCAGAATGGTTTGCAGTCCTTTTCGCTTAAAGTTGAAAGCACTGGCAATGTCGCTGATAAATTCTGCGTCAGGATGTTTTTGGAGTAAGATATGCTTTCGCGTGTCGATGCTGGATTTTTGCTTTCCAGAACTGACTCTTGCATAGCATATCTTCCTTTACTGGCTAATGAATATGCGGAAGTGACCACCACTGGTTTGCTTCACTTTTTCGTAGTGACCGCTTTCGATCTTGCGCCTCATAGTTTGGCTGGTTACGCCTTCAATCTTGGCTAGCTTTGTAGTTGAACCCCACAAGATAAATTCACCTTTTGACGATTTATCTTGTGTCTGGCGTAATTGATTTTGCGATTGTTGCAATTTTATTTGACTGTATTTGAACATCGCTTGTTAAACTCCAATAGCCATGGCGCATTTGCAAAGCAGCACAGCTGGGAAGGTTTATCATAACATCTGATTTCGAACTCAGGGTTATTGATCCAGTATTCTTACGATCTGAACAGCGCTGTCCTTTTTAGCATCATCATCCGACTTCCTGTCTTCTGGGGAGACCCTCGTCACTGGTGGTTTCCCCGCAAGAGAAGGGTCTTTTTCCATCACATCCGAATAATGGCATTCCACGCACTCGCGATAGTTTTCACCGTTCTCGGTGTACATCCTCACCGAATCCTGCTGACCACAGGATGGGCAGACGGCTCCGGCAATAAATCTTTTCGTAGTCATAGCTCTGAGGCCTACAGGGCACAGGTGCCGTAGGGCATAGATACCCACAGCACATAAAGAAATACCAGGACCCCGAGATCCCATGATCTCAGAGCCTTTCACTCAAAGTTCTCTTTTCAGGCAGAGATACCCGAATGGCGCAACAGAGCATCCACTTCTGGCTCTCGGCCACGGAAATTTACAAACAGCTCCATGGGCTCAGCGGAACCGCCTTTTTCCAGAATTTCATGCAGGAAAGACTCACCGGTCTGGCGGTTGAATATACCCTCTTCTTCAAATCGGGAGAAGGCATCCGCTGACAACACCTCAGCCCATTTGTAGCTGTAGTAGCCCGCCGCATACCCCCCCGCAAAGATATGACTGAAGCCATGCTGGAAACGATTGAAGGCCGGAGGAATAACTACAGAGACCTGGCTGCGAACTTCATCCAATACCGCCTGAACCGTTTTCCCTTCACTCTCGCTGTTTGAGAAGTCTTTATGCAGTTTGAAATCAAACAGTGAAAACTCCAGCTGACGCACCATCATCATGGCGGACTGGAAGTTTTTAGCGGCCAGTAATTTATCCAGTTTATCTTTAGGCAGAGGCTCGCCTGTTTCAAAATGGCCGGAGATCAACGCCAGACCTTCTTCTTCCCAGCACCAATTCTCAAGAAACTGGCTGGGCAGCTCGACTGCATCCCAGGCTACGCCATTGATTCCGGATACGGCAGAGTAATCGACCCGGGTCAGCACATGATGCAGACCGTGACCAAACTCATGGAACAGGGTCACAACTTCGTCATGGGTCAGCAGGGCAGGCTGGTTACCAACGGGTGGTGTGAAGTTGCAAGTGAGGTAGGCCACTGGTAGCTGAACTTTGTCGCCAATCCTGCGACGCACCCGGCACTCACCCATCCAGGCACCGCCCCGCTTGTGTTCACGGGCATAAAGATCGAGGTAGAAACGACCAATCACTTCGCCATCGCGAATAACATTGAAGAAGCCAACATCTTTGTGCCAGGTTTCAACGTCGGTGACCTTGTCAAAGGTAATTCCGAATAGGCGTTGCACGACAGAGAACATGCCATTCACTACTTTTTCTGACGGAAACCAGGGACGCAACTCTTCCTGAGAAATAGCGTAGCGCTGCTGCCTGAGCTTCTCGCCGTAGTAGCCAATGTCCCAGGCCTGCAAATCTTCAGCACCGTGTTCTGCTTTGGCAAAGGCTTTCAGTTCATTCAGTTCTTTTTCTGCCTGAGGCTTGCTCTTACTGGCCAGATCTTCCAGAAACGCAACGACCTTGTCAGTGGAGTCAGCCATTTTGGTCGCCAATGAGTATTCTGCATAGTTGTTGAAACCCAGCAGTTCGGCCAGCTCCTGACGCAGCTTGAGGATTTCATTAATGTTGTCTGAATTATCAAATTCACCCGCATTCGGACCCTGGTCTGATGCACGGGTACTGAATGCCGTATAAACCTCTTCCCGTAATTCACGATTGTCTGCATAGGTGATCACCGGGAAATAGCTCGGAAAATCCAGATTCAGCATCCAGCCTTCGCTGTGACCTTTGGACTCTGCCAGCTGTCTGGCGCCTGCCAATGCGGATTCAGGCAGGCCGACGAGCTCTGATTCATCGGTAATCAGTTTGGACCAGGCCATGGTGGCATCCAGAACATTGTCAGAAAACTTACTGGTCAGTTCAGAAAGGCGTTTCTGAATGTCGCCGTAGCGGGCTTTTTCCTCCTGGGGCAGGGCAACACCTGCCAGTTTGAAATCCCGCAGATTATCGGTAATGACTTTTTTCTGAGCCTTATCCAGATTTTCGAACCCGGCTGACTCGGACAGCTTCAGATAGGCCTGATAGAGATCCTGATTCTGACCCAGCCGTGTTGAATATTCGGAAAGCAGGGGAAGACAGGCATTGTAAGCATCTCTTAATTCATCGGTATTCACAACAGCATTCATATGACCCACCGGAGACCAGGCCTGATTAAGCCTGTCTCCCAGACTGTCCATGGGTTCCTGAAGCGTCTTCCAGCTGAACGTTAGATTTTTATCTGCCAGAAGTGCGTCTACCGCTTGCTCACTTTCGGCAATAATGGTCTCTACAGCCGGTTTTATATGCTCTGGTTTAATCTTGGCAAAAGGAGGCAGTTCGCAGGTTTCCAGCAGTGGGTTGCTCATAATTCAGATGCTCGCTGTTTATTGTCCAAACTGATCGTTCTTGTTATGTCTATGGGTGCAGGATTATCGGTTTTCAAGGACAATGCAATACTTGAAAGCGTTCTCTTGATTAAAACCGCAACGAGCGCAACACTCGCTGTAATGGCCAAGGTTCAAGCTACCTTGTCAAACACTTAAGAAAGACATTTCTGGCACCGTTGATATCACGATCAACGGTGAAGCCCTCACCCTTAATAACCTTGGAAGAACCTAATTTTTCGTCAATGGTCCCGCTCCATGATTGAGTCTTGGATGTATAGGCTTCGTTGCAATCAACTACATGCTTTCCATACTTTTTTGCGTACCACTTAAGCCGCTTTTTGAATTGGTAGTGATTGAGGTCAAGCATCTGGCGGCAGGTGTTACGGCGAATGGTGCGAACCTTCTTATCTTTGCGTGTGACCATACCTCTTGTCTCAAAGGTTGGCAAAAATACAACGTCATAGTTCGACACCAGCTCGAACGCCAGCCGGTTATGCAGATCAAGAACAATGTCATCCTTTTTGCATTTCAGCCGGTCAATTTCCCTGTTGAAATGAATAATCCGATCTCTTGCCCACTGGGGCATGTCGGGGAACTTAACGCCCTTCTGCGTGTTCAGGATTTTTTGCTTTTGACTGATCAAGCTGTCCACTTGCTTCATCAGTGGGAACAGCTTTGTTTTTGCAACGTTATTACCCGCTATCAACGCCTCCTTTTCGCTGTAGCAAGTGGCAAAGGTGCGAACTCCGGGGTCAACTCCAACGCATCTAACCTTCCCTTGGATTTCGGGATTTAGCTCAATATGTTGTTGAACCTGAATGAACCAGCGACCTTTGTCGTAGGTTATGACACAAGACTTGCCAATCGCTTCTGCTGGCACATCTTCTGTCAGGTGAATCTTGCCAAGAGCCTGTACGCAGGGATTTAATCCCTTTGGCAAACGGTCAATAGAGAATGAGTGCCTGCTACCTTTGCGGCTTTTGAAACTGATTTCTGCAAAGCCCTCTTTAGCTCCCTTGAGCTTCTTGTTGTGCTCGCAGACCGCTTTGAATGTGGTCGCTGCCGCCAGTGTTCCATTATCAGAAACAATCGAGTTATAAGCCCTGCCACTTTCTTTTTGCTCCTGCTCCACTTGAGCTTTAATGGCGGGTCGCATGTTGATGAATTTTCCGCTGGCATCTTTATAGTCATCGTTGCGGAAACGCTCAACAGCAAGGTTGTACGACCTCCGATAGAGCATCAGGGCATCGTGATAGGCTTGCTTATTCTCTGGGTAAAACCTGATCTTTTTTGACGCTACTATCTTTGCGTCCTTTGCGTCTTTTAGCAGATCGCTTCCCGTAGTGGCTATTGCAGAATGAGGTAATGAAACCGATAAGCTCTTGGGTGTCGAATGACTCACTGGCGTTATCCGGGTCATCCAAAACCTCGATGTGTCCTCCCGATAATTCAACAAGCCATTTGATAAGTTCAAATCCTGATCGGGCAAGTCGATCTTTTGTGGCAACCACAATATGGGTTGGATTTCCGCACACCGCTGATTCCAGAATGGTTTGCAGCCCTTTTCGCTTAAAGTTGAAAGCACTGGCAATGTCGCTGATAAATTCTGCGTCAGGATGTTTTTGGAGTAAGATATGCTTTCACGTGTCGATGCTGGATTTTTGCTTTCCAGAACTGACTCTTGCATAGCATATCTTCCTTTACTGGCTAATGAATATGCGGAAGTGACCACCACTGGTTTGCTTCACTTTTTCGTAGTGACCGCTTTCGATCTTGCGCCTCATAGTTTGGCTGGTTACGCCTTCAATCTTGGCTAGCTTTGTAGGGAGCGTTCTTATCTAACCAGACGATCAATTTACTGACGTTGTCATGCTAACCAGATCATGATGGCTGCTATCTGAAGCATTCCCATATAATTGCGTGCCAAGCGTTCATAGCGAGTTGCAACTCGCCGAAAGTTCTTGAGCTTTTGGAATAGTCGCTCAATTAGATTTCGCTCCTTGTAGATTTCTTTGTCATATTTTCGCTGATCTATCCTATTTCGCTTTGGAGGAATCACTGCTTCAGCACCTGACTTCTTGACCTCGAGGAGGAATGCATTTGAGTCATATCCCTTGTCAGCAAGAACGAAGTCCGCTGAAAACCCCTCTATCAAGGCATTTGCCTGTCCGTACTCTGATGCTTGTCCAGCTGTGAGAATGAAGCGAACAGGATTACCAAGTGCATCCGTCGCAGCGTGGATCTTGGTTGTTAAACCTCCCCTTGATTTTCCAACTGCTTCGGCACTGTTATCCGTTTTTTTGGAGCACCGTGTTGATGAACACGGGTGATTGATCCGTCAACCATGAGGTATTCCATATCACAATCCTGACTCAGTTCTTCAAAGACTTGATTCCATATTCCTTTCAAGCTCCAGCGACTGAATCGGTTGTATATATTGTGCCAATCACCGAACTCTTCAGGCATGTCTCTCCAAGGTGCTCCGGTACGAGCAAGCCAGAGAATCGACTCAATGAATAACCTGTTGTCAGCTGTTGGTCCGGGGTCAGAGACTTTACCGGGAAGCATGTCTTTGATCCGATCCCATTGTTCATCTTTGAGTACTGTGCGAGTCATAGCAAACCTAAATGCCATACTCTAGATCACTTTTAGGTGTCTTTCCGGTCAGGTTACTGATGTTTTTATCTGTTCGGTCGGTTGGATAAGAACGCCCCCTAGTTGAACCCCACAAGATAAATTCACCTTTTGACGATTTATCTTGTGTCTGGCGTAATTGATTTTGCGATTGTTGCAATTTTATTTGACTGTATTCAAGAAGAATGGGTATCGTTTTTTCTTCTTCTCCAGGGAAGAGGAAAGACCTCATGTTCATGTTGTATCTGCAGACGGTGAGTCCAAATCCTGGTTGGAACCCGAGATAGAAATTGCAAAAAACTATTATCATTCATCCAAACAAATTCGAGAGATTGAGAAACTGATCAAGGAGAAGCACTATGCCATCATCAACGCATGGAATATGCACTTCCGGAACTGAAGTGACAAATATCTCATCTCATGGCATCTGGCTATTGACCAGTGGCAAAGAGCTGTTCATGTCTTACGAAGATTTTCCATGGTTTAAGGACCAGCCAGTAAGTGCAATCATCAACGTTGAAGAACTCAGAAAAGGTCACTTCTATTGGCCAGATATTGATGTTGATCTTACTGAAGCAATGATTGAATCTCCTGACCGTTTTCCTCTTAAAGCCCAGACAAAGAGCAAGCAAAGAAGCCAAACACCATGACAAGCCAATCCATCAGAACCTTCAGAGGTCATACTCCAACACTGGGTGACCGGGTATTTATTGACGAAACCGCTCTGGTCCTGGGCGACGTAGAAATTGGTGAAGACAGCTCCGTCTGGCCCATGGCGGTGATACGCGGAGATATGCATCGCATCCGCATAGGCTCAAGAACCAGTATTCAGGACGGTTCGGTGTTGCATATCACCCATGCCAGCGCGTTTAACCCTGATGGTTATCCGTTGATTATTGGTGATGAAGTGACGGTCGGTCACAAGGTCACCCTGCATGGCTGTAAGATCCACAATCGTTGCCTGATTGGCATTGGAGCCGTGGTGATGGATGGCGTAGTGGTCGAAGAGGAAGTGATTGTCGCAGCGGGCAGCCTGGTGCCACCGGGAAAGCGACTGGAAAGCGGGTTTGTTTACAAAGGCAATCCAGCCCAGAAGGCTCGCCCAATCAGTGAAAAAGAGAAGGCCCTCTTCTCTTACGGTGCTGACAACTATGTGAAGTTGAAAAACGAATACTTAGGCCTTTGAAAGGTTATTAAAAATAAATTTAATATAATTAAAATTCACTTTCGCCCAAAGTATTACAGACGCTTGAACTATCCAGACCTAATCTTCCCATATCAGCAAATGATTTGGGGAGATTCACTATGAACGAAGCCATTAAACCCATCAACACAGCGGCCACTCAACAGTCCCACTGGATCGCCGACAGCCAACTGGATAAGCAGGAAATCTACAACGCTGAGAAGCAGGCTGAGAAATTCCATGAAAACCTCAGTGCCCAAACCGCTGAACAGCATTCTGGATATACGAAAGATAAACAATCCAGGCTGGCATTGTTGCTGAGCCAAAAGAATTTTGTTATCTAAGCCTATGCAAGTTAAAAGGTCTGCTAAGCTGACGACTCAATTCACCTAAACAGGCTCCATGATTTATGTCCTTAGAAGTAAGACTCGAAAAGCTTGAAGCCCAGCATAAAAATCTTGACGCAGATATGCACAGTCTGGCCAGGGTGTGTGCAGACATAAAAAACATTGCGCTCACTAATCAGCATGATATTACCGGATTAAAGTTAGATGTCTCAGGGGTGAAGACGGATCTTGCTGCCGTGAAGGCATGCATAGCCGCTCTGACAGAAGCGACCCACGTAGGGTTCAAGAGGGCGGATGAACAACACAACACGTTCGTCAAGGAAACCCGGCAACGCTTTGATGAACATGATAAACGCTTTGACCAAGTCGATCAGCGCTTTGACAAAGTCGATGAGCGCTTTGACAAGGTCGACGAGCGTTTTGATCGGCTCGAGTTACTCATTCGTCAGAGAATTCCCAATACGCAAAACTAATCACTTTCGAAAACTCACCCTCCACAAAAAGCCCGCCAGATTTTAATGGCCGGGCTTTGTCGTGTAAAATCGACAAATCAGGATTGGTTTTTTTAAAGGCCAGATGTTATAAGCCCGCTCAATTTTTTTATTCTAATTCTGAGTTTAAGCTAAACCGATGGAAATCTACTCCACAGCCATATTGCTGTTCCTGATTATGGATCCGCTCGGCAATATGCCAATCTTTATCTCTGTTCTAAAAGCTGTGCCCCCCAGGCGTCGGGTCAAAATTCTGATGCGGGAAATGCTGATCGCCCTGTTGATTCTGGTGATTTTCCTGTTTGTCGGTGATGCCATGCTGCAGGTACTGCACCTCAGGCAGGAAGCGGTCAGTATTGCAGGGGCGATTATCCTCTTTATTATCGCCATCAAGATGATTTTCCCTCCCAGCCGAGGTGGTGGCATCATGGGTGACACCCCCGATGGCGAGCCTTTCATCGTACCTCTGGCCATCCCTTTGATTGCCGGTCCTTCCATACTGGCCACCCTGATTCTGCTGGGTAATCAGCACCCGGGAGAACAGGCCAAACTGGTGACGGCACTACTGATCGCCTGGGCTGCATCCGCAGCCATCCTGATGTGCTCTAATCAATTTATGAGAGTCCTGGGCAACCGAGGTGTATTCGCTATTGAGCGATTGATGGGGATGATTCTGGTGATGCTTTCTGTGCAAATGTTTATGGATGGTATTGCCAAATATCTGGGATGATTCTCAACCGCTTGGAGGCTGTCACATGTCAGCCTCCAACGTCAGAACTCGTGAAATTATTCTTAATTTATATCTTCCATACAAAATACTTATCGCCTGCTGCGCTGTAAAAAAAGTGTAACTTCACCAGCATAAAAAAACTTCATTACCCTTATGAAAAAAACTTATAACCATAGATCAAAGAAAAGTAAGTTTATTCATCTGTATTTTTGTAAATTTCAACAAGTCTAACTTTTTTGAACGATTCAATTTTTACGCACTTACGTTCAAAAACCTTCTTGATCCTTTTTACAACTTTTAGTTATATTCGGTTACCCGACCACTGTGATTCGGTTTTTCTGTATTAAAAACACATAATCCGAAGAGACGATGACCAGGGTTGGGGAAGATTTCCGTGATCTGTTTTTCGGGATCAATGCTACACCCGGCGGAATTGACGACAGTAGTCCATCAAATAAAAACAACCACCAGTAGATGACTCTTTACTCAGGTTGAGAACATTGAACAAGGTGTTATAAAACGGCAATACACAGGATCGTGTGTTACTCGTCTTGCTCTGACACATCCGTCAGCAGCAACAGCACCCGCCCATTACCATAACTCCAATCAGAATTATGCGTTGACCGTTATCAAACCGGTCATCGAATGAAGGGGATAACAATATGAAGAAGCCACTCAAGGCTCTGACACTTGCCGGTATTCCGGCTTTGACTCTGACCGCCAGCCTCATGGCCGTCACCAGCGCCAACGCCGCTGTCGTTCCAGCAGGCACACAGTTGGCACAGGCCCAGGAACTGGTCCGCGGTAACGGCTCAGAACCTGCTTCTATCGATCCTCAGAAAGTAGAAGGTGTTCCAGGCTCTAACATCACCAAAGATCTGTTTGAAGGTCTGGTAACTCAGGATGCTGAAGGCAACACTATCCCGGGACAGGCTGAAAGCTGGACTGTTTCCAAAGACAATAAAGTATTTACATTTAAAATTCGTGACAACGCTAAATGGTCCAATGGTGACCCGGTAACAGCGGGCGATTTTGTCTTTGCTTTCCAGCGCGCGGTTGATCCTGAAACAGCCTCCCGTTATGCCTGGTTCATGGAAATCCCAACCATCGTTAACGCTTCTGCTATTGTCAAAGGCGAGAAGCCAGCAGACAGTCTGGGCGTTAAAGCTATTGACGACAAAACCTTTCAGGTCACTCTGGAACAGCCTGTTCCTTACTTCATCAAAATGTTGGCTCACCAGACCACTTTCCCTGTTCCCCAGAAAGTTGTTGAAAAGCTGGGAGACAGCTGGACCCGCCCGGGCAACATGGTATCCAACGGTGCATACAAACTGGCTGACTGGCGTGTAAACGAAAAAATCGTTCTGGAGCGTAACAATAACTACTGGAACAATAATGAAACCGTTATCAACAAGGTGACATACCTGCCTCTCCAGAACACTCCAGAGCTGAACCGCTACAAGGCCGGCGAAATGGACATGACTTACGTGATTCCTATTGAACACTTCAAGTCCCTGAAAAAGCAGGCACCCAGTGAAGTGAAGGTAACTCCATACCTGGGTACCTACTACTACAGCTTTAACACGGAACGTAAGCCTTTTGACGATGCCCGTGTTCGTAAGGCTCTGTCCTACGCCATCGATCGTGATGCGATCACCCAATACGTGAAAGGTCAGGGTGAGAAGTCTGCTTACACCTTCACCCCTGATACCATCAGCGGCTTTGTACCACCAACCACTGAATACAGCAAAATGGCCCAGGCAGAGCGTAATGCAGAAGCCAAACGCCTGATGACTGAAGCTGGATACGGTCCAAACAAGCCGCTGGAACTGGAAATCCTGTACAACACTGACGAAGCTCACAAAAAAATCGCTATCGCCATTTCTCAGATGTGGAAGCCACTGGGTGTGAAAACAACATTGGTTAATCAGGAGTGGAAAACATTCCTCGACTCCCGAAACGACGGCAAGTTCGAAGTAGCCCGTGGCGGCTGGATCGGCGACTACAATGAAGCCTCTACCATGCTGGATCTGAATACCTCCACCCACGGTCAGAATGACTCCAGGTTTGTTAACGAGATGTATGACAAGCTGATGGCGGAATCCAGAGTTGTGACCAGCGACGAAGAGCGCTCCCATCTCTACACTGAAGCCGAGAAAGTTCTGGCTGATGAGATGCCTGTCGCTCCTATCTACCAATACGTAACCAGCCGACTGGTTAAGCCATACGTCGGTGGTTACCCAATGAGCAATGTTGAGGACAACGTTTACACCAGAGATTTGTATATCAAGAAGCATTAATCTCTCTGGCGTGGAAAACCCTTGGTTCCCACGCTCTTGAGGGATGTCGCAAAACCTCCGGTTGCCGGACTGAAGCCGGTCAACCGGAGGCTTGGCAACAGCCTCTCCTGCATGGAAACAAGTTTTACATACAGTCAGGGACACATAGTCGTCTAAGACTAACAAAGAGTGTACCTATGTTTATATTTATTCTGAAACGCATCGGCGTTGCGATTCCGACACTGTTCATTCTCGTTCTTTTGTCGTTCCTTCTGATGCAGATGGCTCCGGGCAGCCCTTTCACGGGCGATTTCAATATGCCACCGGAGATCCTGGCCAACCTTGAAGCCAAGTACCACCTCGACAAGCCGCTCTGGCAACAATTTGCCTATTACCTGAAAGACCTTCTGCAGGGCGACCTGGGACCGTCTTTCAAGTACAAGGATTACACTGTTAACGAACTGGTGGCCCAGAGCTTTCCGGTTTCCCTGACCATTGGCTCACTGGCGTTTTTATTCACCGTTATTGTGGGGGTTGGACTGGGAACTCTGGCAGCCCTGAAGCAAAATTCCTGGATCGACTACACCATTATGACGTTCTCCATGGTGGGCGTCGTACTTCCTTCTTTTGTGATTGCGCCACTGATGGTACTGATCTTCTCCATCAGCCTGAAGTGGTTGCCTGCGGGTGGCTGGAACGATGGTAGCTGGCAGAACATGATTCTTCCTGTCGCCGCCATGGGTATTCTTTATGTAGCGGCAATAGCCCGAATCATGCGTTCCAGCATGATTGAAACCCTGAACAGCAACTTTATTCGTACTGCCAGGGCCAAGGGTTTGCCAAAGCATCACATTATTCTCAAACATGCCCTGAAACCCTCATTGCTGCCTGTTGTTTCTTATCTGGGTCCGGCTTTCGTCGGCATTATCACTGGCTCAGTGGTGATTGAAACCGTGTTTGGCCTGCCGGGCATGGGCCAGCACTTTGTCAACGGAGCACTGAATCGGGATTACTCGCTGGTATTGGGACTGACGATCATCATTGGTTCACTGACCATCCTGTTCACCGCTATCGTCGATATTCTCTATGGGCTGATCGATCCAAAAATCAGGGTGGGGGGTTAAACCATGGCGTCTATTTCCATGAAAACCGGCACTGTGAATAACATGGTGAAAAAAGAGAGCCACAAGGCTGTGGAAAACTTCTCCGAACAGCTTGCCAACGAGCGGTTGGAGATTGAAGGGCGCAGCCTCTGGGCCGATGCCCGCCGACGCTTTCTGAGTAACAAAGCCGCGGTCGCCAGTATGATTGTTCTGGCAGCCGTCACTTTGCTCATTATCTTTGGCCCTGCGGCCAGTCAGTTCACTTATGAAGAAATTGACTGGGCCAATATGGCTGCACCACCCTCTATGGAAACCGGTCATTTCTTTGGTACCGACCACCTCGGTCGGGACCTTTTCGTACGGACCCTTGAAGGCGGACGAATCTCTTTCATGGTGGGTGCACTGGGGGCTCTGGTGGCCGTTATTATCGGAACCATTTATGGTGCCATGGCGGGCTTCCTGGGTGGCCGTGTTGATAACCTGATGATGCGGGCCCTGGAAATTCTTCAGTCTTTCCCGTTTATGTTCCTGGTTATCCTGATGATCACCTTCTTTGGACGCTCCATACTGCTCATCTTTATTGCCATAGGGGCCGTCTCCTGGCTGGATATGGCGCGTATCGTCAGGGGTCAGACCCTGAGCTTGAAGAGCAAGGAGTTTGTCGAAGCAGCCATCATCAGTGGCGCCAATTCCAGCCAGATTATTTTCCGTCACCTAATTCCTAACCTGCTCGGTATTGTGGTGGTTTACGCCTCCCTGCTGGTGCCCGGAATGATCCTGTTTGAATCCTTCCTGAGCTTCCTGGGACTGGGTGTTCAGGAGCCCATGACCAGCTGGGGCGCACTGGTCAACGAGGGCGCCATCTCTATGGAAGTGGCAATCTGGCAACTGGCCTTCCCGACTGCTTTTCTGGTGATTACCCTGTTCTGTTTCAACTTTATTGGCGACGGGCTCCGTGATGCCCTGGACCCGAAGGATCGTTGATATGCAACTATTAGATGTCGATAACCTGCGGGTTCGATTTACGACACCCGACGGGGATGTCACAGCCGTAAACAATATGACCTTTTCTCTGAACGCTGGCGAAACACTGGGTCTGGTAGGAGAGTCCGGGTCAGGTAAAAGTCAGACCGCTTTTGCCCTCATGGGACTGCTGGCCAAAAACGGCATTATTGAGGGTTCTGCCAAATTTGAGGGCCAGAACATTCTCGGTCTGAGTGAAACAGAGCTGAACCGTATTCGTGCCCAAAAGATCTCCATGATCTTCCAGGACCCCATGACCTCACTGAATCCCTACATGAAAGTAGGGCCTCAATTAATGGAAGTTTTACAACTTCACGAAGGCATAAGCAAAAAAGAAGCCTTTGAAGAATCCGTAAAGATGCTGGATGCGGTAAAAATTCCTGAGGCTCGCAAGCGAATGAATATGTATCCCCATGAATTTTCAGGCGGCATGCGTCAGCGGGTTATGATTGCCATGGCGTTGCTGTGTCGTCCCAAACTGTTGATTGCTGACGAACCGACCACCGCACTGGACGTCACCGTTCAGGCCCAGATCATGGAGCTGTTGAATGAGCTGAAGACCGAGTTTAACACCGCCATCATTATGATCACTCACGACCTGGGGGTTGTGGCCGGCATCTGTGACAAGGTACTGGTGATGTACGCCGGTCGTACCATGGAATATGGCACCACCAACGAGGTCTTCTATGATCCTCGTCATCCTTACTCCCGAGGCCTGCTGGGTGCGATTCCACGACTGGATACAGAGGGTGAAACTCTGCCCACTATTCCGGGCAATCCTCCGAACCTGTTGAGCCTTCCACAGGGCTGTCCTTTCCAGGAGCGTTGCCCCCACGTCATACCACGTTGCCAGCAGGAAGCGCCGCCACTGGAGAGCTTTGGCGAAGGTCGTCAAAAAGCCTGTTTCTGGACACCCGACAACCCCGTAAATACTTCCGGCAGGGGGGTGGCAGCATGAGCCTTCAGCCAGCTATAAAAAGCCCTCAGCAAGCTATAGAGAGCCCTCAGCCTATTTTGAAAGTGCGGGATGTTAAGGTTCATTTCCCGATTCATAAAGCCAAAAACTGGCCCTGGGAGAAATCCCCGGTCCTCAAAGCCGTTGATGGTGTCAGTTTTGATCTCTTCGAAGGAGAAACCCTGGGCGTCGTAGGTGAGTCCGGTTGCGGCAAATCAACACTGGCTCGCTCGATCATTGGTCTGGTGAAGGCTACGGAGGGTGAAATTCTCTGGCAGGACGGCAATATTGCCGGGCTACCGGAAAAAGCCATGAAAAATATCCGTAAGGATATCCAGATGATTTTTCAGGACCCTCTGGCATCACTGAACCCGAGAATGACCGTAGGCGATATCATTGCCGAGCCTCTTCGAAACTATTATCCGGATCTCTCGAAAGATGAGATTCTTTCCCGGGTTCGTGAAATGATGGCCAGGGTGGGCCTGCTGCCCAATGTTATTAACCGCTATCCCCATGAGTTCTCTGGTGGTCAGTGTCAGCGTATTGGTATTGCCCGGGCACTGATTCTCAAGCCGAAACTGGTGATCTGTGATGAGCCGGTGAGTGCTTTGGACGTGTCCATCCAGGCTCAGGTGGTTAACCTGCTGAAAGAGCTTCAGCAACAGATGGGGCTGTCACTGATCTTTATTGCCCACGACCTGAGCGTAGTCAAGCACATCAGTGACCGCGTACTGGTGATGTACCTGGGTAATGAGGTAGAGACCGCCAAGGCCGAGCCGATGTACGATGCCCCCCGTCATCCTTACACCAAAGCGTTGTTATCGGCGGTGCCTATCCCTGATCCGAAAATGGAAAAAGAGAAGGAGATTGAACTGCTGGAAGGCGACCTGCCATCACCTATCAACCCACCCAGCGGCTGTGTCTTCAGAACCCGCTGCCCGATAGCAGAAGCCAGCTGCGCCGAGCATCGTCCAAGATTGATGGATGTAGGCAACCAGCATTTTGCGGCCTGTCCCAAGGCCTGAACCTGTACTTCTTGCCATATCTGCTGACGTGGATATGGCTCCCTTTCTCATAAACCTGCAGAGCAAAACAGACAACTGACCGGCAAAGCCATTAGCTGATCCGAGAAGGACAGTACCCTGTCTCCGTAATAGACAATAACACCCCGTTGAATACATCCTGTTTTTATCAGCATTTCCTGAGCCGCAAACATTTCCTTCTTGATCGTTAAGCCTGCTTTCACTTCAATACCTGTCGCTCGTCCGTTATGTCCGGACAAAATAAAATCCAACTCTCGTTTGTTTTTGTCACGGTAATGAAACAGTTGACAGTCCTCATCACTGACAGCGATGGCTTTCAGCAATTCTGAGCAAACCCAGGTTTCCATCATTGGGTCCATCAGATTTTTATCAGCCTGAAGCAAATCTTCACTGATACCTCTTAGGGCACAAAGCAGTCCAGTGTCCACAAAATGGATTTTGGCCTGCTTGACACTTCGTTTCAGCTCATTACGATGCCAGCCGGGAACTCGCTTCACCAGATAAAGATTTTCCAATGCCGAAACGTACTTCTGTACCGATTTAATATCCATCTGCAAAGCCTTTCCAAGACTGGCATAGTTCAGAGCATCTGATGAAATACAAGCTAACAGCTTCAGTAGTTGGACCATTTCATCCGAACTCAACTCGCCCAGCCAGAGAATCTGCCAGTGTGGGCAGCGTCATAAGATCAACAGAACCAGTCAGAATAAAAGAACCAGGCCGACGATCTTCATCCACTAACAATTTGATAGTACGAATCAGTTCAGGGGCCCTCTGAAACTCATCAATAATGACCGGGCGTGATTGTTGACGCAGCAAGCCAATAGGATCATCACGGGCAATGGAGAGAATATTTTCATCATCCAAAGTTAGATAACTACCCTTTTCCTTTAACTCGCACATTTCCAGAAGATGCTTGCTCAGAGTAGTCTTTCCAGACTGCCTTGGACCGGTTATCACCACTACGGGTGTATCAGTCAGGCATTCCTGAAGATGACGTTCAACAGCTCTGGTGATATAGGACATATTTTCGACCAAAATGGATTTTAAAACCGACTATTATGGATTTTTATTGAGACTAAAATGGATTTCCAATAGAAATATAATGAATTTAAATACTCAGTCATATTCCCTGTCAGCTGGTTTGCGGCGAAACCCATGTCTCCGCAAGCCACTCAGACTCAACAGCTGAAAGCTCGACATCTCCCCTGAAGGAAGCTGATTAATTATGCTTCGGGGGTTGTCATCTGGGCATTTCAAGGGTTTAATTCGCGCATTCTAAACAGCCCTGAGCTTGATCAAGGATCGAGCCTTCCGACAGAGTGAAACGCTTAATAAGTGGTTCCCATTCACTGTTGGTTCTTAATTTCCAGTTTCTCTATCCCTGTCCTGACTGGCTGGTTGGACCTTCCCGTTATTGAAGGTCGGTTTTAAAAGGAAAGGCATCATGCTAAAAGACAATACATACCTCGAAACCCTCTATGATGGCTACGGCCAGAGCTTTTCCGTCGATGAGATGTTGTTCGAACAAAAAACCGAACACCAGCATCTGGTCATATTCAACAATAAGATGTTTGGTCGCATGATGGCACTGGACGGTGTTATCCAGACCACAGAAAAAGATGAGTTTATCTATCACGAAATGATGACTCATGTACCGATCCTGACTCATGGTAGCGCCCGACGTGTTCTGATCATTGGTGGTGGTGACGGTGGTATCCTGCGTGAAGTGCTGAAGCACAAAAGCATTGAACACGTCACTATGGTTGAGATTGATGGCGCAGTGGTCGATATGTGTAAAAAATGGCTGCCTGATCACTCCGCTGGCGCTTACGAAGATCCACGGGCCCACCTGGTGATTGACGACGGCATCAACTTTGTCAGTGACTGTGAAAAAACACCTGACGGCAGCTTTGACGTCATCATTTCTGACTGTACAGACCCCATCGGTCCCGGTGAAGTGCTGTTCTCTTCAGAGTTTTATGCTGGCTGCAAACGTCTGCTAAAAGAAGGTGGCATCTTTGTCGCTCAGAACGGCGTCTGCTTTATGCAACTGGATGAAGTAGAGACTACCAGCCGTCGTCTGGGTCATTATATGGAAGACTGCTACTTCTACAGTGCTGCTGTACCCACTTATGTAGGTGGTACCATGACCTTTGCCTGGGGCTCCGACAATCCCGAAGCCCGTCACGTTTCTCTGGCAACGGTGACTGAACGTTTTGAAGCCTGCGGTGTCGAAACACGTTATTACACTCCCGCTATCCACAAGGCAGCTTTTGCTCTGCCCGGATACGTAGAAAAGGCGATACAGAAGGTCAATGACTAACCCAGTGATGCCCGGCTTTCCAGAAGGCCCGATTAACAACCTTGACACGGTGAACAGAGAAAGAGGATGGAGCGTGGAAGCCTCACGCTCCACCTACAATGCCCGCTATTGGAGCCAGGGATACTTCGATATTAACGATGATGGCGAAGTCGTCTATCTGCCCAGGGGCAGACCGGCAGTCAGTCTCAATAATATTGCCGCGCAACTGGTACGCAAAGGTGCATCATTGCCCATCCTGGTACGTTTCCCGGAGATTCTCCACGATCGGGTTAACACACTGTGTGATGCCTTTAACCAGGCCATTGGGGAATATGGCTATCGCAATGATTACCTTGCGGTTTACCCCATCAAGGTGAATCAGCAGCGAGCCGTGGTTGAAGAGATTCTGGAAAGTCAGGCCGCCAGACAGGATCGCCAACTGGGTCTTGAGTCTGGCAGTAAACCTGAGTTGCTGGCGGTACTGGCCATGGCCAAGCGTGCCAGCTCTGTCATTGTCTGCAATGGCTACAAAGACAGAGAATACATTCGTCTGGCACTGATTGGTGAAAAACTGGGGCATCAGGTCTATATCGTTCTGGAAAAAATCACCGAACTGGAAATGGTTCTTAAAGAGGCCAATGAACTGGGTGTCACCCCAAGGCTGGGGCTTCGTGTTCGCCTTGCTTCCCAAGGCAAGGGAAAATGGCAGGCCAGTGGTGGCGAGAAATCCAAGTTTGGTCTGTCTGCCAGCCAGGTACTGAATGTCATCAAGCGGCTAAAAGACAGTGGCAACATGGACTCTTTGCAGCTATTGCATTTCCATCTGGGCTCCCAGATGTCAAATATTCGTGATATCCGCAAGGGCATCAGCGAATGCGCGAGAGTTTATGCAGAACTTTATCGCTTGGGTGCACCGATCCATTGCCTGGACGTGGGCGGCGGTCTGGCTGTGGACTACGAAGGTACCCGAAGCCAGAGTACCTGCTCCATGAATTACAGCCTCCAGGAATATGCGAACAATATCGTTTATACCCTGGGGGATCTTTGCGCCGAACAGGCCATTCCTGTTCCCAGGATTATATCCGAGTCGGGTAGGAACCTGACGGCCCATCATGCCGTTCTGATCACCGACGTTGTGGGTGTTGAAAGCTACGAGCCGGAAGAACCTGATGCACCGGGCAAAGAGGCTCCACAACTTCTCCATAACATGTGGCGCTCCTGGCAAGATCTGGTGAAAGGTGTTGAGCAACGGGCACTGGTTGAGCTGTTCCACGACACCCAGAGTGACCTTTCAGAGGTTCATACCCAGTTCGGAATCGGTCTGCTGGATCTTGAGCAAAGAGCTTGGGCAGAAAGTATTAATTTGAGAATCTGTTATGAGCTGTCCAGACGACTGTCTCATAAAAACCGCTCTCACAGACCTCTGATTGATGAGCTGAGTGAAAAACTGGCTGACAAATTCTATGTCAACTTTTCACTGTTTCAATCTCTACCCGATGCCTGGGGGATTGATCAGGTTTTCCCGGTGCTGCCACTTTCCGGCCTGAACCGTCCACCGGAAAAGCGGGCCGTTATGCTGGATATTACCTGTGACTCCGATGGCACCATTGACCAGTACGTTGATGGTCAAGGTATTGAAACCACTCTGCCGGTACCTGAGTGGCACCCGGACAAGCCTTATATGATTGGTATTTTCCTGATCGGAGCCTATCAGGAAATTCTGGGTGATATGCACAACTTATTTGGCGACACCGACACGGTATCTGTTCGTGTCACGGATCTGGGATTAATTGAGATGTTTGATTTCCAGACCGGAGACACAGTAGAAGACGTTCTCAAGTACGTCAATCTGAAGCCGGAAAGCTTCCTGCATACCTATAAGAAACTGGTGGAAGAGTATCTGCCAGAATCCAGTCGTGCCTCTGTGCTGGCAGAGCTGGAAGCAGGCCTGAAGGGCTACACCTACCTTGAACACTTGGGAGGAATTGAGCTGTGATGTTCTTCGAAGGCTCCGAAAAAAAAGTAGAAGTCATTACAGCGGCTGAAGCCGGTTCGCTGCGTGGACTGGGCAAAAACTTCTGGTCCGATATGGTAGCCAGGGCTCAGGCGGACATTCTGACGACCCTGAGCAATGACTACTGCGACGCTTACCTGCTGTCTGAATCCAGCCTCTTTGTCTGGGAAGATCGTTTCCTGATGCTGACCTGCGGAACCACAACTCTGGTCGATGCCTTCCTGTTTTTTCTGGAACATGTGGCTGACGAACACATTCTGTTTGCCAGCTTTCAGCGCAAAAATGAGTACCTTTCACATCTGCAGAAAACCTCTTTTGAGGAGGATATTAACCGGATTCAGTCTGAGCTGGAGGGTAGCGCTTTCCGTATTGGTAGTCTGGACAGTCACCACAACTATATCTTTCATCTGAATCGTCCCTATCAGCCTGAAGCCGATGACCAGACCAGTGAATTACTGATGTATCACATCAAAGGTGGGAGCGCTCGATATCTGCGCAGTGAAGGGCAAACGATTGAAGGTATCCGAAAACTACTCAGACTGGATGAAATATTGCCCGGTTTTGATCTGAGTGACTGGCTGTTTGAGCCTTTTGGATACTCTCTCAACGCCATCAGAGGTGATCGTTACGCCACTTTTCATATCACACCTCAGGAGGACAGCTCCTATGTCAGCTTTGAGACCAACCTGAATATGGAAGACGCTGCTATTCTGGAAAGTCTTCTGGAAGCCCTGCGCCCGGGCAGCTGGGATCTGATTGGCTTTAATGCACCGGCTCCCCTGCGGGAAAATGGTGAGTTCAGCTGTCTGACAGAGTGCCTTCTGCCTTTGGCCTGTGGTTATGATATGAGTTTTAATCATTACCAGCATACAGAGCAGCGCTCACTAAAGGCCGTGGAACTGACGGGATAAGACCATGACTACGCTGAAAAGAAAGGAAGACCACTCCCTTTACGCTAATGCCTTTGGCTTTCTGCGGCTGTCGCTGGATTTCAATCCTGTTCAGTCTGGTGCTGACCTGATCATTACCGGCATTCCGTTTGATCTGGCGACTACAGGCCGCAGCGGTGCTCGCTTTGGTCCTGAGGCTATTCGCAAGGCTTCAGTCAACCTGACCTGGGAAGGCAAGCGCTGGCCCTGGTTCTTCAACCTGAAAGACCATCTGTCTTTGGCTGACTGCGGTGATCTGGTCTTTGAATGCGGTAACGCTCAGGATATGAGCGATACCCTGTTCCAACATGCTGACCGGTTATTGTCTGTTGGCAAACGTATGCTGACGTTTGGCGGCGATCACTTTATTACCCTGCCTTTGCTCAGAGCCCACGCCAAACATTATGGCCCTCTGGCACTGATTCATTTTGATGCTCATACCGATGACTATGACCAAGGTGGTAAATTTGACCACGGAACCATGTTTTATCATGCCCAGGTTGAAGGGTTGATTGATACCTCGGCTTCGACCCAGGTTGGTATTCGAACCAATTACGATCACAAGAACACCCCCTTCAACGTTCTGGATGCCAGTTACGTTAACAGTGCCCCAGTGGCAGAGATAGTTGACAATATACGTAAAAAAACAGGTAATCGTCGTGTTTACCTGACCTTTGATATCGACTGTCTGGACCCGGCTTATGCTCCGGGAACCGGAACCCCGGTTTGTGGCGGCCTGACCTCTGACCGGGCTTTACAGCTGCTCAGAGGTCTTGAAGGTCTGGATATTGTGGGCATGGATGTGGTTGAAGTCGCGCCAGCTTACGATCACGCCGATATTACCGCTCTGGCAGGTGCTACGATAGCTCTTGAGATGCTTTATCTTCAGGCAGCCCAATCAAGAGCCACCTGACAAATATCCGGCTCAGGCAAGCTGCCCGTTGATGCTTTGCCTGGCAGGGAGTTGTCCGACCACTCTGACCACTTCAAGCTTATCGGAACATGAGAGCAGGGCAGGGTGTGAACCCGGCTCTCCTTCCGGTATCGGCTGTCCCATCTTCTTATAAAAGTCTATCCAGTAAGGAAATAGTTCTCCGGTTTCCAGATCACGGAACCCCATGGGGGTTTCCGGAAATACCGACTCTCCCTTGTTGGCAGACCTGAACGCTTCCAAAATAAGAGCACTACAGTACCAAGCTCGGTCACTGATATCGGATCGAGCATGACCCTCCGGAGAGAAGTTTCTGTTGTAGGGCGAGTGCAATTGCTCATCAGCAAAGGCCAACGCTTTATCAACTAAAGCAAGCCATGGAGACTTGAGACGAGCCAACAGAATGCAAGGCCGCCCCAGTCCATCACACACGGATTTGTCGATAAACTGATTCAGGCTTATTGTCTGAACCTTTGGCATGACCGCTTCAACCAGCTCCCCGTCTTCCCTAGCAATGGCGACATGATTCAGAGCCATACCGTTGTAACCGGCAAACAGTCTGCTGATAACCCACTCCAGCTCTCCTCCCTTGCGCAGTTGAAACAGAAGGTCGCCTTTTTGCAGTTCTGGAATGGAAATTGCCTTTGGCTGCTCAGTCATTTATCAAAATCCTCATAAAATCTGATGAGAGATTTCTGGAAATATTCAGGTTTTCTGCAGCCTCAGCCGCCGAAAGATTCATAGGCTCAAGAATATCGGGCCTTAGAATTTCCCCGGATGCCCCGTCCTCTATTTCTGATTCATTCAGCCACAGGACGCTATTCAATAACAGTTTGAAGCTTTGCCAGGACTTCATTAACCAGTACTTCAGGGGCACTCTCAACCTTCCTTGATGGCCTTGCCCTAAGATCAATCATCCTCACACCATTAAGGAGCACCACTCCCTGAGTCTCTGTTCCCGTTCCCGTTCCCGTTCCCGTTCCCATCAATGGAACAGTAAAACCCTGCACACGGGAATAATTACCTCCCTGGGTAATTGGGGCAACCAGCACAGAGCCCAAGCGATTAAATGCTTTTACGGAAAGTACAAGACAAGGTCGGCTCTCTCCCTGCACTTCAGATCCTGACACTGGGCTTAGATTCACTCGGATAATATCGCCACGGTCGTAAAGGCTCAAAGTGCTTCATCCCCAACAGGCGGGATTGAATCCCATTCGGTTAACTCTTCCGGCATGGCGGCTGACAGATCGCACTGGGCCAGCAATTCATCCAGTGAATAGCGTGGCCGCTTGGTGGCCTTGGTAATCACCAGACTGTTTTTCACTTCCTCAATAACGATACTGTCACCATCCTTCAAATTCAGCCTGCGCAGTAGTTCTGACGGTATGATGGTTCCTGATGAATTGCCTATTTTTCTGATGACTGTATTCATTCTGAGCTTCCTTATGCTTAACATGTTATAACTTATTATAACATGCTATCAGAATGCTAAAATGCTCATTGTTTTTTAGCCAGCTGACTGATTGCTTTCATTTGGGAGCACTACCGGCGCTGACTTTGCAGCTCTTCTCCAAGCCTGCTCAGCTGCAAGTATTTTCCTGCTGATTCGCTATAAGCTCCCCGGGTACTTCCTCTTGGGGGCCGACCTGAAAAATTGCAATGCTTTGCAGGTTCTTTGTAATCAGGCACTACGAATGTTCATCTCTGGCTTTATGGCGATGGCAGGGTATTTTTTTAGCAGCTTTTTATCATAGATTTGTTTTTATCATCAGGGACGTCCTTCGTTTCGCCACCCGTTCGTTTCTTCGTGATGAGTTTTTGGTAACTGGCTCCAGCGGTTTCTGATGCGTTCAAGGGTATCCAGCTTTTTCGGGTAATGGGTTTCCAGTAGTTCCCTTACTTCTTGCTCCATAGAACGGTTAGCAAAATCGTCGTAAACCCTCGCCCAATCGAGGGTGTCGCAAAACTCTCTCCAGCGTTGGAACGAGTTGACTCCCGTCATTCCCGACTTCATTCTCGTCATTCCCGCGAAGGCGGGAATCCACACTGACTCTCCACCAAAACCATACTGCCCGATGCCCCCCTGGCCTTGTCATCCCCGAGAAGGCAGAGATCCACCATTGGCGCTGGATTCCCGCCTTCGCGGGAATGACGACCTCAGAGCATGGGAACGAGCTGTTGGAGTTTTGCGACACCCTCCGAAGGGTTAGGAGTTTTACACCGACCGCCTAGGCAAACTCTTCCTGGGTCATATCGAGCTGCTGGCGAATGCCTTTGATGTCCAGGGGGGGTCATCTCATGGACGATTGCCCCTGTATTTTCACCTTTTGTGTAGGCCACGGCCTCTTCAAGGCCCTGGATGATGCTGTTCGCTGCGCTTTTCATTTTTTCCATCTTCTTTCGAGCTTACGGATCGCCTGTACCCTTCATGATCTCGCCAGCCTCGGAGTTTGGCTGCTCAGTCGTTTAACCCCCAGAGAGCTCATTTCTGAGCATTTCCAGAATTGGAATGGTCTCCGGACGGATACCTCTCCAGATAGCAAACTGCTCTGCGGCCTGTTCTACCAACATACCCAGACCATCAATCACGGTTCCCGCCCCCTGATCCAATGCCCAGCGGTTGAATACTGTATAAGAAGCTGAATACATCATGTCATAACAACAGGTCGAAGCAGCAATGACTGTTGGTGGAACAGGAGGCAGATCACCATGCAAACTGGCAGAGGTTCCATTGATGATAATATCAAAATGACCTTCCAGTTCTGTAAAGCCGGAAGCTTTTACGGGTTGCTCCGGAAACAGGTCAGCCAAGGTCTCGGCCTTACTGAAAGTGCGGTTGGCAATCACCAGTTCGGTCGGCTTCTGTGCAAGGATCGGCTCAAGGATACCTCTTACCGCACCACCAGCCCCAAGAACCAGCACCCGCGCTCCTTTGATTGAAACACCGTTGTTGACCGTCAGGTCCTGAACCAGACCGAGTCCATCGGTATTGTCTCCGTTGAGAGCACCTTGTTCATCCAGCCAGAGGGTATTAACTGCCCCGGCTTTCTCAGCCCTTGGCGTTCGCACAGTTGATAGCTGCCAGGCCTGCTCCTTGAAAGGAACCGTTACACTCAGACCCAGATAACCACCATTGTCAAAAAAGCGTTTAACGGCCTCTTCAAAGTCATCAACCGGAACCAGTTGGGCGTTGTAACTCAGCCTGTGCCCCAGGGACTCGGCAAACATGGCATGAATTCTGGGCGACTTGCTGTGCTCAATGGGGTTTCCCATCACAGCGTAATGATCAACAGGTATGGCCATTGTTTTTTCTCGGGGAGTGTCACTTTAAATATCAGACCCAGTCTCTGGGTTTCAGGAATTCATTGTACAAACGGGCCTCTTCTGTCCCGTCTTCCGGGTGCCAGTTATAGTCCCAGCGCACAACAGGTGGCAGAGACATCAGGATAGACTCGGTGCGGCCACCGGATTGCAGACCAAATAGTGTGCCACGGTCGTACACAAGGTTGAACTCAACATAACGCCCGCGCCGGTACTCCTGAAAATAACGGTTCTGTTCTGTATATTCACTGTCTTTACGCCTCTGAACAATGGGCAGATAAGCATCGATATAACTGTTGCCTACTGCCTGCATAAACTCGAAGCAGCGTTCAAATGGCCATTCGTTGAGGTCGTCGTAGAACAGACCGCCGACACCACGGGGCTCGTTCCGATGCTTCAGGAAGAAGTATTCGTCACACCATTTTTTGAAGCGGGGATAGACCTCTTCGCCAAAGGGTTCGCATGCTGATCTGGCCACCTGATGCCAGTGTATGCAGTCTTCTTCGAAACCGTAATAAGGTGTCAGGTCATAACCACCGCCGAACCACCAGACCGGGTCAGCCCCTTCTTTTTCGGCAATCAACAGACGAACATTGGCATGAGACGTTGGCACAAACGGATTCCTGGGATGAATCACCAGAGAGACCCCCATGGCCTGAAAACTCCGGCCTTCCAACTCGGGTCTTTTCGCGGTTGCGGAAGGGGGCAGTTTATCGCCTTTTACCTGTGAAAAGTTCACTCCCCCTTTTTCAAACAGAGAGCCACCTTCAATAACCCGGGCACGGCCACCCCCACCACCGTGGTAATCCCAGGTTTCTTCACGAAAAACAGTACCAGTGTCTTCTTTTTCCAGGGCGTTACAGATAGCGTCCTGCAGTGACAGCAGGTATCGCCTGACCCGCTCTATCTGTTCATGGCTGTCTAAAGACTCGCTGCTGTTTTCCGAACTTGTGGCTTTTCCGGTTTGGGCATCGGTCACCATAATACTCCCTGGGCTGGCTGGATAAAAAAGAGACGCAGTTTAACAGAGCCGGAATCAACCGGCCCGAATCAGTCGTCCTGTCTGAAGATCACGAATTTCAGAGGGTTCGGTCTGTGGGCCCGTTCCACCGGAGACAATCAGAGATACCTGATTCCCCATCTGTTCCTGAACCTGCTGCTCAGTCGTTAGAGGAGATTCTCCTGCCCGGTTGGCAGAGGTGGATACCAGTGGCTGGCCGGCCTGTTCACAGAGCTTCTTAACCACTGGGTGAGCACTGACCCTGACAGCGACCGTATCGAACTTGCCACGTACCCAGTCCGGTGTCCATTGCTCAGTATCAGGCAGCAGCCAGGTATAAGGCCCCGGCCAACTGGCTGATAAGGTTTCAAGCTGTGCTTCGGTCAGGTTGGAAAGCAGGGGCGCAATCTGTTGTTGAGATGAGGCAATCAGTATCAGCCCTTTTTCAACAGGGCGATGCTTGATAGCCAGCACTTTGTAAACAGCTTCCCGATTCCAGGGGTCACATCCGAGCCCCCAGACCGCTTCCGTAGGGTAGGCTATGACCCCCCCCTGTTCGATAACAGCCTGAACTTTAGACATAGTGTTTCATCAACTTGATCAGCGAGTAGCGGAGTTTAACAAGGCTGCAAAAGCGCCGCCAGCTGATCAGGATTGACTCAGGCTCCTGTTGATGACTTCCCGACACATTTCGTGCAGGGCAGGGTAGGCTGTCTGATCGAGCCACTCTGTCAGCTTACAGAGCTTGTTTTGCACACTAACTGTACTGCCACCACACACATTGATGTGGCCCATTTTGCGACCAGGTCGTTTTCCTTTGCCGTACCAGTGAATATGAGCCCCCTCCATGGCTATCACAGCTTCGGGAAGCGTGTCTTCACCCAAAATGTTGATCATAGTGGTTTCACGGATAAGACGGGTACTGCCCAGGGGCATTGCACAGATAGCGCGCAGATGATTTTCAAACTGACAGGTTTCAGCTCCCTGCTGAGTCCAGTGCCCGGAGTTGTGGACCCTTGGCGCTATTTCATTGACCAGCAGGGAGCCATTGACATCAAAGAACTCCAAAGCCAGCACTCCGACGTAGTCCAGACTCTCGGCTACCGCAATGAACATCTGCTTTGCCTGTCCCTGCAAAGCCTGATCAGTGATCGCAGTAGAAAGACTCAACACCCCGTTAGTATGTACATTCTCGGCCAGAGGGTAGACCGCAACCGTTCCATCTGCGCTTCGGGCACCGACCATTGAGACTTCACGATCAAAAGGGACAAACTCTTCGGCAACAATAGCCTGATGGTCGGTGGCTGCAATGCATTCAGCCATTTCTGTCCAGATGGCATCAGCCTGATCAGCCTCTTTTAACCGCCACTGTCCCTTACCGTCATAGCCGCCCAGAGCAGTCTTGAGCACCATGGGCAGACCCACATGCTCAATGGCTTCCACGTAGTCTTCGTATGAGTGAATGACAAAGTATCGGGCATTTTGAACGCCTGCATCGTCCAGCCGTTTTTTCTCGATTCGGCGATCGCCACCGGCCTCAATAGCTTTTGTAGATGGCAGGAATTTACCGCTTTTCTCACAGATAGCCAGAATATCGAGGGGAATGTGCTCAAATTCTGCAGTAACGACATCAGCCTGCCTGATTGCCGATTCCAGGTCATCACCGGTGGTCATTTGAGTCAGTGGGTGAATCACTGTTTTGCTGCTTACATCATAAGCACTGATTTGAATGTTCAGCGGTGCGCCAGCCAATGACATCATTCGTGCCAACTGACCGGCCCCCAGCACTAAAACCTGCATCAGATTAATCCTCGGCCGGATTGGGATTAGCCAGAACCGTGTCCGTTTGTTCTTTGCGGAAAGCTTCTACTTTAGCCATGACCGCTTCGTTGTGGGTACCAATGATTTGAGCGGCCAGAATACCGGCATTGGCTGCACCTGCCTCGCCAATGGCCAGAGTTCCTACGGCAATCCCTTTGGGCATCTGGGCGATGGACAGTAATGAGTCCATACCTTTCAGTGCTTTGGACTGAACAGGCACACCCAGAACAGGCAGGCTGGTGAAAGCTGCTGCCATACCGGGCAGGTGAGCCGCACCACCCGCACCTGCGATGATGACTTTGAGGCCCCGTTCTTTTGCGCCTGTGGCGTAGTCAGCCAACAGCTGGGGAGTCCTGTGTGCTGAAACCACTCTGGTTTCATAGCGGACTCCAAACCGATCCAGCATTTCTGCTGCCAGTTTCATCGTTGGCCAGTCTGACCTGGACCCCATGATAATGCCGACTTCCATCTCAAACTCCTGTAAGCCGTGTAATGGTCGGTGGATGATTCGGGGTAGATTATAAGAAGACTTGTACGTTTGAGCGAATAAGCATTAGAAAATCTTGCAATAAAATCTCAATGGTCGGGAAAATGATTGTTTTTTGTTCAGATTGAGAACTACCCCGTCCGGATATAACCACCAGGCACCGACTCAATAAAACCTTCCAGCTCCATTTCAGTCAGAATGACAGAGACTTCGTCAAACGAGAGCCCTGATATCTGGCAGATCAGATCCACACTGACGGCTTCACCGTTCATGCTTTCCAGAATGACTCTTTGTACCCCTGACAAATCAGAGCGAGCCGGTTCAGGTTTAAGAGTGGGTTCAACGAAAGCCCGGAGATAGCTCTGCAACTCAATCAGGATATCCTCAGCCGATTCAACCAGAACAGCACCTTCCTTTATGAGCTTATGACAGCCACGGCTGAGAGGATTTAACACAGAACCCGGTACAGCAAAGACTTCGCGCCCCTGCTCGGCAGCCAGTCTGGCAGAAATCAGGGATCCGCTGTTCAGTGCTGCCTCAACCACCAGTACACCCGATGACAAGCCACTGATGATGCGGTTTCTTCTTGGAAAATGCCCGGGGTTAGGTGTCGTTCCCAGGGGAAATTCGCTCACGAGAGCACCCTGCATTGCTATAGCCTGATAAAGGTCGCCATGGCTTCTTGGATAAACCACATCCACCCCGGTTCCCAGAACCGCTACGGTACTGCCATAACTGCCCAGCACTCCCTGGTGAGCAGCTGCATCTATCCCCAATGCCATACCACTGGTAATGACCAGTCCTTTTCGAGACAGATCCTTAGCCAGTTCCTGAGCGAATCGACGACCCTGGGGGGTTGGTCTGCGGCTGCCGACAATGGCCAGCTGGGGCTCATTCAAGAGTTCGATATTACCGATCACGTAAAGCAGGGGAGGTGGGTCACTTAGCTCTTTGAGAGCAGCAGGGTATTGAGGCGATTGCAGGGTAATTATGTGATGAGCCTGGCTGGATTCCAGCCAGAATCGACAATGGTTCAGACGTTCAATAATATCAGGGGTCTCAGGATTTCCTGATAATTGCGCCGCCAGCTTTTCCGGCAGACCCATCCTCAATGCCTGATAGGAGGCTGACAGAATAGCGTCTGCTGAACCAAACTCCCGGAGCAGACTATTGAATCGAACTGCTCCTAATCCCGGCTGAAACGAAAGCAGTAGCCATTTGCGTAAAGGCTGCCAGATGGAATCATGGATTTGCTGAGTCATTGTACCTCAGGGGCTTTTCAGAGTGTCTCCTACACCTATTTCTTCATAGGCAGTCAGCACAATACCATAGCTCACTTTTTCAAAAGGACGATAAATCATGATCATGCCGACTCTCTCAGGAGGCAGATTGACCATTTCACCGCTGATCTGATCCTTAACCTTCAGGTTCTTGTAGGCATTGAGTATATCACCCTGACGCAAGCCCTCCCGGATACCCCGATTAATTATAACGCTGTTGAACTGACCGACTTTTTTCACCCCATCAACCACAAAAACAATTTTGCCTTCCACCTGCGCATCAGGTGCTCTGGGAAAGAAGGTAGTTTGAAGGCTGAAAGTGTCTGCTGGCACCACTTTATCACCCGGTCTAACCTCCTGCTGGCTTGTCTGGATGTTCAGGCTGGCAATGCCATTGTCGACTTTTTGCAGAGAGGCATCGGCCACTTGACGGCCAATAATACCCAATACTTCACCGCTGTCAGGATCCTTCAAAACGTCTCCGGTTCGAAGAATGTCGAGATTCTTGTCCAGAGAGCCTACTTGTCCCCGGACATAAACCTTGTCTCCCGCACCGGTTATGATTCGTTCCTGTCTGGAAGCAAAAATATAAGGAGCACCGTCTAACGCCCGTTTGGAGGTAAATACCCGGCTGCTCTTGAGAAAGGCATCGATTGCGCTGAGCGGGATAGCAGGAATAGCGGCTGCAGCAGGCAATGTTCTTACTTTTGGGCTGAGCTTGATGGTTCTGCCACTCTCGCCACGACGAACAATCGTCAGCCTTGGACGACCATCGATGTAAACCAGGCTCACCAGATCACCGGGAAAGATAAGATGGGGGTTGTGAATCTGGGGGTTTGCGTGCCAGATTTCAGGCCATAGCCAGGGACTTTTCAGAAAGCGGTTGGAAATTTCCCACAGCGTATCCCCTTTTTTTACCATGTAATCCCGGGGAGAATCTGACTTGATCGGACTCTCGTAAGCTATCCCTGATGACGACAGGCAGAGCAGAAGAACGCCCAGTACTATGCTTCTCATTGGTTACCGATCCCTTGCACTTGTTGTTGGTTTTATCCCAGCAGTTTATCAACGGGTCCTGTCATCGGGCAATCAAACGCTTCAATACGAAGAGAATCTGCCCACAGAATTGTGACTTCTCCTTTTTATTTCGCTGTACCCATAGCCGATAAAACAACAGATCGGGGACAAGACTGAAACACTATTGTTCTCGACCGGCAACGGTCTTTCTGTACTTCAGAGCAAATCAGGAAACTATCCAAACCAGTGATTTTTGCTTACATCAGGAAGGCTGGAAAACGACCAGGGAGGTGTTAGGTGTCTTTCTGCTATTTTTTGCTAAGCTGTCGCTCTTTGATATTTTCATGAGGAAGTAAGTTATGGGTGCCAAGGCCAAACCGCAACCCAGCGAGCTAGACCACGTTCGGGATACATTGACTGACTCAGTTGGCTTAGCCGGTGAAACCCGGTCTGATGTTAAGGCTCTGGACCGCAAGGTTGACGCAGTCGATAGCAAAATTGACCATTTCAAACAAGAAACCCGTGAACGCTTCGACAAAATAGAAGATACTCTCACCATCATCGTCAACCACCTCAAGAAATAAGCCAGGCCACCTAACGACAAAAACCAGTGGATTGCCTGTCGGCAACCACTGATTTAAAGGATATATGGGAAACCTGAATAAAACTTATTATTTACCAATGGTTGCTTGGGGAGTAATAGGGCTTGAAACTGTCGGCAGGGGACTTCAATTAGTCGAGAATAAAGTGATGAAAATACCTGTTAAAGCTGCCAGCAAAGGTTATATGCTTTACTGGATGCTATTGCTATCGTAACCTTTTACGTCGTCTGTCACTTCTTTACCAGCAATGAATTTCTTTAATGGTGGAGCGGTAGGAAGGTGGTCAATCTGCTCTTCAAATTGAACCCGACTTCTGACTGACAACTTTGACAGTTCTTGTAGCGAAAGGGGGGTATTTGAGCCTTTGATATATTTGACGGCGATCCTTGCGCCAATACAAGTAACGCTCACAGCCAGAAAAACGGTTTTATGCTTTAGCCCCGAAAACGCATCTCCCAAATACTTCCCGTTGATTCTGAAGCCGACGGTCCCTGCATTCATATCTATTATGCAGCTTATCGTTTTCGGCGCTGCAAATGTACTGTTTGATTCGTCTTTGGGGTAATTGCCTATAGTTTGGCCATTATGAAGCAGTTTGTTGTTTATTATATCCCAACCCCATGAGGACTCTGTGCTACCAAGAAGGTTTGTGTTTCCTATTCCATGGTCAGGGGTTCCAGCCAGTGCGACCCCAATTACCGGATGAGAGCCTCGCCTAAATGTCGGCCATTCAATGTCCAGAATATGAATGCCTTTCGAAAAGCCGGTATCCGTCATGGCAATCTCTGTTCTTTGCCTAAAACAGTCAAGGCGTACTAATTTTGTTGGCTCATCCTCGAAGATGTGAATATAACGGCCGCTTTTGGCTTTATCCCAAATGGTGGGAATGAAGAAATTATTACCATTTTGACGTTCCATGGCTTTTAAAGATAGGGATGTATGACCACACTCCGGCAATGGGACCATTTTATCAACTTTCCTTCCTTTCCAAAAAGTATTGCGATGTCGAGCTGTGGTTCCTTGACTGGTCTGGGAGCTGGAACTTAGACACGATATTGGCAAACACGACAAATATTGTGAAATACGGCTTGGTGGATTCATAATCACATCCCCTTTAATTAATTACTATTTGTTTTGATAACTTTAAATTGAAAAAGTTCCTTTTTTGCCCGAATTTTTGCCACTCCATCGATAACATTCTGATTTTAAAAAATTAATAAGTCGTGCCAACCATTAATTAGAATGTGGTATATATTTGACAATCAGATGGTTGTATCTTATTGGTGAACTTGGTGGTGCTTGGTGCCCCTTTAATAATGGAGCGATGGGATTAGACTTTCATAGGTTTTTCAATAAAAAAATGAACACAAAAGGACTGTTTCTAACTGGCTGGCTATTACTGCTTAGCTCGCTGCTCTTTGGAGAGGTGACCATTCACAAGTCACATGGCCTGTCGCGTTTTCACGACCTTAAATACCCGGCCAGCTTCAAGCACTTTGACTATGTGAATCCCCAAGCGCCCAAGGGAGGAATTGTCAGCCTGTTTGCCCATGGTACCTTTGACTCATTGAACCCATACGCTCCCCAGGGCAATACACTTTCCGGCCTGCCTTCATTCGCCTACATGCGTTATGGCTTTACCGAGTTGAACGAGCCATTGATGGTAGGATCAGGACAGTATGCGCCTTCGGGAGATGAACCCAGATCGGCCTACGGATTGATCGCTGAAAGCGTTGAATACCCTGATGATAATCAATGGATTATCTTCAACCTTCGCCCCGAAGCCCGTTTCCATGACGGGCATGAGATCACTTCGGAAGATGTCATCTTTTCATTCAAAGCCCTCAGTGAAAAAGGAAGCCCCCGATACAAAATGCAACTGGACTCTATCGCTTCGGTGGAGGCACTGGGCCAGAGAAAAGTCCGCTTTAACTTTAAACAGCCGGGTTCCCGCCAACAGTTATTCCACGCAGCAGAGCTTCCCATTCTGCCAGCCCACTTCTGGAAGAACAGGGCCATCGATAAATCAACCCTGGTGCCTCCTCTGAACAGCGGCCCCTACAGAGTCAGCCATGTGGAACCCGGCAAGCTGATTGTGTTCTCAAGAGTCAAGGATTACTGGGGCAGGGACTTACCCGTTAACAAGGGAAAATATAATTTCGACACGGTGATCATACACTTCTACCGCGACTTTCAGATGGCCATGGAAGCATTCAAATCCGGTGGGCACGATCTGCATCTTGAAGTCGTCGCCAAGAACTGGCAGTACGCCTACGACTTCCCCGCAGTCATCGACGGGCGTATAAAAAAACGAACCATTCCCCACCAGATGGCTTACGGCAGCAGCTTTTTCTTTTTCAATACCCGTCGTCCATTATTCAGGGATGTCCGGGTTCGCCAGGCCATTACCCTGATGTTTGATTATGAATGGACGAACCGGGTGATCTTTCATAATGCCTACCGTCGTTCTCACAGCTACTTTCCCAACAGCTCTCTGGGAGCTATTGATAAGCCAACTCTGGCCGAGCAGAAGCTACTGTCGTCATTAACTCCCTCATTACCGAACCCGATTGTCACTCAGGCATTTCTTCTTCCCATAACGTCTGGAGATGGACAGCTAAGAAAACAAAAGAGACAATCCCTTTCCCTATTGAATGAAGCAGGCTGGACCCTGAAAAACAATCAGCTGATCAACAACATCACTCAACAGCCTTTTGTTTTTGAGTTTATTGAAACCACTCACGCTACTGACCGCTATCTCTTGCCTTTCAAGAAAAACCTCGAGTCGATCGGAATCACCATGAAATACACGGTCATGGACTCCAGCCAGTATTACGCCAGAATGCGATCCCGGGACTTTGATATGATTGCACAACTACTGCCGCAGACACTCTCGCCGGGCTTGGAACTGATCGATTATTTCCATTCAAGCCGGGCCAATGACAATAGCTCCAGAAATTTTGCCGGCATTGACCATCCGGTCGTAGATCAACTCCTTCAGAAACTGACTGAAGTGAATTCACAACAAGAACTCCAAACGCTGATACGCTCACTGGACCGGGTGCTGCTATGGAACTACTACGGCATCCCGAAGTGGCACTCCACTTACATGAGGGTGGCACACTGGGACAAATTTGGCTGGCCCGAGCAACTGCCGGAATACACCACCAGCTTCAGCACCTGGTGGCAAAAGCCCTGAGCACCCAAACTTGACCTTGCTTGCCGATATCTGACTGATTACCAGGCACTTGCTAGACCATGGAAAGCACACTCCGATGCCGCACTCTTCTTGAGCCCGTGACCATCTAATCATTTCCCCCGACAACATCGCTTAAAACACAGATATCACCTCTAAAAGTTCATCGCCTGACCGCAAATAAGCACTTAAAAATGGAACATTCGCACTTAAAACTACCTATATACCTAAAAGAAATTTAAAATTACTTTTTAATTTAATAAAACAGCTTGAGAATCCGCATGGCGCTTCTTGAAATCCTCCAATACCCTGACGAAAGACTTCGCACCATTGCTGAGCCCGTGGCCGATGTAAACGACGATATTCGTAAAATCGTCGACGACATGCTGGAAACCATGTACAAATCCAAAGGCGTTGGTCTGGCGGCCACTCAGGTCGATATCCATCTGCGTATTGTGGTGATGGACTTTTCCGATGATAACAACGAACCAATGGTTCTGATCAATCCAACATTCGAACCTCTAACCGAAGAGTTGACGGATCTGTCTGAAGGCTGTCTGTCCATCCCGGGATTCTTCGAGCTGCTGGATCGCCCGGCTCAGATTTGTCTGACCGCATTGGACAGAGACGGAAACGAGTACTCAAAAGACCTCGATGGTCTGGCTGCTGTCTGCGTACAGCACGAGCTGGATCACCTGAATGGCAAACTGTTTGTGGATTATCTGTCCCGCCTGAAGCAGGAACGTATTCGCAAGAAGCTGGTGAAGAACAAGCGCCTTGCCACAGCTTAATGACTCTGATGATCTCCCGGAAGATGCAGGAACAGTCGCTCCGGGAGACTCAGATTTTACTCAGGCCCTTACTTTATCTATCATCGCCGCCATCCCAATCGTTCTGTCGAGCCTTTAGAAAACCCAATGAAAAGTCTTCGTATTGTCTTTGCCGGTACTCCGGATTTTGCCAGCGCCCACCTTCAGCCGGTTCTGGACAGTCAGCATGAAGTCATTGCCGTATACACCCAGCCAGACAGACCGGCAGGGAGGGGCAGAAAACTCAAGCCCAGCCCGGTGAAAGCGCTGGCATTGCAACATGAGATCCCGGTGTTTCAGCCACATTCTCTGAAAAAAGATGAAGCCGCCCGGGAACAACTCGCTGCGCTCAAGCCCGATCTGATGATTGTAGTGGCCTATGGTCTGATACTTCCGAAAAGTGTTCTGGATATTCCAACCTTTGGTTGCATCAATGTGCATGGATCAATTCTGCCGCGCTGGCGTGGTGCAGCCCCTATTCAGCGAGCTATTGCTGCGGGTGATGAAGAGTCCGGTGTCACCATCATGCAGATGGATGAGGGTCTGGATACTGGCGATATGCTGATTAAAGCCCGCTGCCCGATTCACACAACAGACACATCTTCCGATTTGCATGACCGTCTGATCGAAGTAGGGCAGCCGGCTCTGATTGAAGCCGTTAATGCCGTTGCTGAAGGTACTATCAGTGCAAAAAAGCAGGATGATGGCAATGCCAGTTACGCCCATAAAATGAGCAAGGACGAAGCCCGTATTCAATGGAACAGACCAGCAACTGATCTGGATTGTCTGATACGAGCATTCAACCCCTGGCCAGTGGCGACAACAGAGCTGGAAGGGAACACCATTCGGGTCTGGGAGGCAAAGCCTGTTACAGGAAACCATAATTTGGCTCCCGGTACCCTGATCAAGGCTGACAAATCAGGCCTGGATATTGCTACTGAAGAAGGCATACTGCGTCTCACTAACGTGCAGTTATCTGGCAGCCGTGCCATGCCAGTACAGGACCTGCTCAACAGCCGCAGGGATATGTTTGTACCGGGGAAAAAATTCAACTGATGGCTAAACAATCTTCCGTTCGACTGGCGGCAGCCAAAGTAATCAGCCGTGTTGTTTCCGGTGAATCCCTGAGCCAGGTATTACCAGAATATCAGGAAGGTCTGCGCAAGAAAGACCAACCGCTTCTGGCAGAGCTTTCTTACGGCACACTGCGTTACTATTTTCGGCTGGAGAACTGGCTCAGTAGCCTGATGGACAAACCACTGAAATCAAAAGAACAGACTATTCACAGTCTGATTCTGGTAGGGCTCTACCAGTTGTTCTATACCCGCATTCCAGCACACGCCGCTATTGGAGAAACCGTTCAGGTCACCCGCATGATTGGGAAAGCCTGGGCCCGGGGGCTTGTCAATGGTGTTCTACGTTCCGCCCAGCGTCAGGAAGAAACCCTTAATGCACTGGCCGAATCCAACGACATCTGTCTCACAGCTCACCCCCAATGGCTGGTCGGCAAGATCCGCAAGGCCTGGCCGGGGCACTGGCAGGATATCACCCGGGCCAATAATCAGTCTCCGCCTATGACCTTGCGGGTCAATGAGCGGCATTTAAAGCGTGATCGATACCTGAAAAAGTTACTGGATGACTGCATCCAGGCTTCGTCTTCTCTGGTATCCCCCCAGGCAATAACCCTGACCCGGGCCCTCCCGGTGGATCAGCTGCCCGGCTTTTCGGACGGTGTGGTCAGTGTTCAGGATGAATCCGCTCAGCTTTCCGGAAACCTGCTGCCTGTTAAAGAAGGTGATAAGGTTCTCGATGCCTGCTGTGCTCCGGGAGGCAAAACCTGCCAGCTGCTAGAAATGTTTCCGAGTATTGAACTCGATGCTCTGGATATAGATGAGAAACGACTGGCTCGTGTGCAGGAAAATCTGGATCGTATTGGCCTGAAAGCCCGGCTCATGACCGGTGACGCTACTCAGCCCGAGCAGTGGTGGGATGGACAGAGTTACGATCATATTCTGCTGGACGCTCCCTGCTCAGCAACCGGTGTCATCCGCCGCCATCCGGATATTAAACTGCTTCGCAAACCCGAAGACATTGACGCATTGGCCGAGCTTCAAGGCAAGATTCTTAATACCATGTGGTCATTGCTGAAACCCGGTGGCACACTGCTCTATGCAACCTGTTCTATCATGCCTGCTGAAAACAGCAAACAGATTGCCGCTTTCCTCGAACATCAGGAAGATGCCGAACTGCAACCCCTTCCGGGAGAATGGGGACTGGATACTGGCTTTGGCCGACAGATTCTACCCGGTTCAGGTGACGGCTTTTTCTACAGCCTGCTGAAAAAAGTGGACAATGATTCTGACGAAACCGTTGAACGCTCTGAGCAGACAAACAGCCTTCAGCCAATAAAAAGCCATCAGGAAAGTCTATGAAAATCATCATTCTCGGTGCCGGACAAGTAGGCGGAACCCTGGCTGAAAACCTGGCCAATGAAGAGAACGACATCACGGTTGTGGATGCCAACGGAGAGCTTCTCAGAGAGTTGCAGGATCGTATTGATATCCGGACTATTCAGGGTATGGCCTCGTTCCCCTCTGTACTCAAACAGGCCGGTGCTGATGATGCCGACATGCTGGTGGCGGTAACCAACAGCGACGAAGTGAACATGGTGGCCTGCCAGATTGCCTATACCCTCTTTCACACACCTTCCAAGATTGCCCGTATTCGCCAGGCGGCTTACCTGAACAGGGAAAACCTGTTTGGCGATGATGCCATGCCCATCGACGTATTGATCAGCCCCGAGCAGGTGGTGACCAACTACATTCGACGCCTTCTTGAACGCCCCGGTGCCCTTCAGGTTCTCGACTTTGCCGATGGCCGTGCCCAGCTGGTGGCCATGAGAGCTTATTATGGCGGTCCATTGGTCGGCCAGGAGTTGCGCTACCTGCGTGAACATATGCCTAACGTTGACACCCGTGTGGCTGCCATTTTCCGCCGTGGTAAGGCCATCATGCCCAAGGGGACCACCGTGATCGAGGCCGACGATGAAGTGTTCTTCATCGCCGACCGCTGTCATATCCGGGCTGTCATGAGTGAACTGCAGAGGCTTGATGATGATTACAAACGTATCATCATTGCCGGTGGCGGTAACATTGGTTTGCGCCTCGCCCAGTCGGCTGAAAATGATTTCAAGGTAAAAATCATTGAGCAGAATATGGAGCGCTGTCAGTTCCTGTCTGAGACTCTGATCAAAGCCATGGTTTTCAACGGCAATGCATCCGATAAAGAGCTGCTGATTTCTGAAAACATCGAAGAGACGGATGTCTTTTGTGCCCTGACCAACGATGATGAAGCCAACGTCATGGCCGCTATGCTGGCCAAACGACTGGGCGCCCGAAAAGTCATGGCCCTGATCAATAATCCTGCTTACGTTGATCTGGTCCAGGGCGGCGAAATTGATATTGCGATTTCTCCACAGCAGGCCACCATCGGCAGTCTTCTCAAACACGTACGAAGAGGGGATGTTGTCAATGTTCACTCACTTCGTCGTGGTGCAGCAGAAGCCATTGAAGCCATTGCTCATGGCGATGAAAATTCATCCAGAGTCGTCGGTAAAACGGTTCAGCAGGTCGAGCTGCCCCCCGGAACAACCATCGGAGCCATAGTCAGAAACGATGAAGTGTTGATTGCACACGACACAACCCGTATACAGTCCGGGGATCATATCATTCTGTTCCTGACCAACAAGAAACGTATTCACGAAGTAGAACAACTGTTTCAGGTTGGACTGGGGTTCTTTTAAACGATACATTTCGACATCAGAGTCAGCGGTTTATTTTTTACCCGACTTGAAAAATGACACCCATGACTGGAGGTATTACCACATCTGGGGGGTCCGATGGGGTAGTACCAGTCTTGTGTACTTATTGATAATTGAATCAGACGGCATGGCCGTTGTCTGTATAACTAGAAAAACAGGGTCTTATGCAGTTTTCTGTCGTTTTGCCCGTCCTGGGTATTCTCTTGATGCTATTCAGCTTCTCCAGTCTTCCGCCTCTGGCAGTGGCGATGATCTATGGGGAATCTGAAATTTCACTGTTTTTATATACTTTTTTTCTGACTTTTCTTATTGGTTTCTTATTCTGGTTTCCCTTTAGAAAAATTAAATCGGACCTTCGCCCCCGCGACGGCTTTATTATCACCGTTCTTTTCTGGGTGGTCCTGGGAGGCATGGGTTCCCTGCCACTTTTATTAATGACAGACCCAGAACTCAGTGTCACTGATGCCGTATTCGAGTCCATGTCGGGCCTGACCACCACTGGCGCTACAATACTGACGGGCATCGATCACCTGCCCAAATCGATCCTCTTTTATCGCCAGCAACTTCAGTGGCTGGGAGGCATGGGTATCATTGTTCTGGCTGTCGCTATAATGCCCATGCTGGGAGTCGGTGGGATGCAGCTGTATCGGACAGAAACGCCGGGACCGATAAAGGACAACAAACTGACGCCCCGAATTAAGGAAACCGCGAAAGCACTCTGGCTTCTCTACCTGACATTAACGGCAGTGTGTGCACTGGGCTACTGGCTGGCAGGTATGAACCTTTTTGATGCCGTGAGCCACAGCTTTTCCACCATAGCCATTGGTGGATTCTCAACCCATGATGCCAGTATTGGCTATTTTGAATCACCACTGATTAATGCCACGGCTACCTTCTTTATGCTGGTAGCCGGTGTTAACTTTGCCCTCCACTTTTTCGCCTGGCGCAACAAATCTACTTACCATTACTGGAAAGACCCCGAGTTTCGCACTTACTTGCTGATCCTTCTGGTGGTTTCATTGATTACGGTGGCAGGCCTCTACCTCTCTGCCACTTATGATCTGGCAAACTCCCTTGATTACGGTATTTTTGAAGTGGTTTCTGCTGCCACGACCACCGGTTATGCCACCAGCGGTTTCTCAGCCTGGCCAACATTCCTGCCACTCCTTCTCTTTATGACCAGTTTTATCGGGGGATGTGCTGGCTCGACGGCAGGAGGGATTAAGGTGATTCGTGTGCTGCTGATCTTCAAACAGGGAGTAAGAGAACTTCGTCGTCTGGTTCATCCTAACGCTGTTTACTCCATCAAACTGGGTGGCAAGGCTGTTCACAGTCGAGTCGGTGAGGCGGTCTGGGGGTTCTTTGCCACCTATGTATTCCTGTTTGCGGTTATGATACTGGCTGTGATGGCAACAGGTGTTGATTTGACTACCGCTTTTTCTACCGTCGCTTCCAGCATGAATAACCTGGGCCCCGCTCTGGGAGAAGCCGCCGAAAACTACAGCACGCTCCCTGATACAGCAAAATGGATTCTCTGTTTTGCCATGCTGCTGGGTCGTCTGGAAATCTTCACGCTGCTGGTACTGTTCACACCCACATTCTGGAAATACTGAAACGAGAAAAGTTATTCACAATAGCTAACAGCTTATCCACATTTTCTTCAGAACTCCATGATCCTGTCCCGTGGAGTTTTCCGGATATTATTGCTCTCTTATACACAAGGACCTCATTTCCAGAGGGATACAACGGTATCCGCTCAAGAGCCAAAACGTTATAATCCGCTGCTGTTTCCAGAAAATTAAAGCCTAATTTGAGCCTCCATGAGGTAGTACTGTGACTTCTCAAAGCACGCCTGATATCAAGACATTCCAGGGCCTTATTTTGGCCCTTCAGCAGTTCTGGGCTCGCCAGGGCTGTGTCATTATGCAGCCGCTGGACATGGAAGTGGGTGCAGGCACCTTCCATCCAGCGACGTTCCTTCGCGCTATCGGTCCGGAAAACTGGAATTCTGCCTATGTGCAGCCCAGCCGTCGTCCAACGGATGGTCGTTATGGTGAGAACCCAAACCGTCTTCAGCACTACTATCAGTTCCAGGTGGTGATGAAACCTTCTCCGGATAACATTCAGGAACTTTACCTGGACTCCCTGAAAGAGCTGGGCATTGATCCCCTGGTTCATGACCTTCGCTTTGTAGAAGACAACTGGGAATCCCCCACACTGGGCGCCTGGGGTCTGGGATGGGAGGTTTGGATGAATGGCATGGAAGTCACACAGTTCACCTACTTCCAGCAAGTGGGTGGTATTGAGTGCTATCCGGTGACTGGCGAGATCACCTACGGCCTTGAGCGTCTGGCCATGTATATTCAGGGTGTTGATAACGTCTACGATCTGGTTTGGACTGAAGGCCCACAGGGCATAGTATCTTATGGCGACGTCTTCCATCAGCAGGAAGTAGAGATGTCTACGTTCAACTTTGAACAGGCTGACACTCAGGAACTGTTCCATCAGTTCGATTTTTATGAAGGTGAATCCATACGTCTGGTCGAGGCTGGATTGCCTCTGCCTGCCTACGAGTATGTCCTGAAAGCTTCCCATACATTCAACCTTCTGGACGCCCGGCACGCCATCTCGGTGACAGAGCGTCAGCGCTTTATTCTGCGAGTCAGAACGCTCGCCAGAGCTGTAGCCAAAGCCTACTTTGACGCTCGCCATAACCTCGGCTTCCCACTGGCCAGTGAAGATATCCGTGAAGAAGTTCTGGCCAGTCTGAAAGCCAGCAAGACACAGGAGAAGAAGTAATGATTCAGAAAGATTTCCTGGTCGAGCTGGGAACAGAAGAGCTGCCTCCAAAAGCGCTTAAAAGCCTTTCCAAGGCTTTCACCCAGGGCATTGTTGATCGCCTGAAGAGTGCTCAACTGTCTTTTGACAGTTATGAAGCCTTTGCCGCACCTCGTCGTCTGGCTTTGCTGATAAAAGGACTGGAAACGGCTCAGCCTGATCAGCAGCTTGAGCGCCGCGGCCCTGCGATAAAGGCCGCCTTCGACGCAGAAGGCAAGGCCACCAAAGCCGCCGAAGGTTTTGCCCGTTCTAACGGAGTATCTGTTGATCAGCTGGAAAAGTTGGAAACCGATAAAGGTGGCTGGCTTGTCTACCGTGGAGTTCAGCAGGGTTCCGAAACCATTCAACTACTGCCAGACATGGTCAGTCAGTCTCTGAATGAACTGCCTATTCCCAAGCGAATGCGTTGGGGCGCAAAACGCACCGAGTTTGTTCGCCCTGTCCACTGGTTAGTCATGCTGATGGGTGACAAGGTAGTCGATTGCGAAATTCTGGGCCTGAAATCAGGTAATCAAACTCGAGGCCATCGATTCCATGCGAACGAGCCCCTGACCATTAATCAGCCTGCCGATTATCAGAACCTCCTGAAACAGCAGGGTAAGGTGATGGCTCTCTTTGAGGAAAGACGCAGTCTTATTAAAACACAGGTAACAGAACTGGCTGCCGAATTAGGTGGCGAAGCGGTTATCGATGAAGATCTTCTGGATGAAGTGACCGCGTTGAATGAGTGGCCTGTTGCCCTGTCCGGTCGTTTTGATGATGAATTCCTGGAAGTGCCTGCTGAAGCCCTGATCTCTTCAATGAAGGAGCATCAGAAGTATTTCCACGTCCTATCAAAAGAGCCGTCTCTTAAAGGAATACTGCTTCCCCATTTTATAACCATTTCAAATATCGAAAGCCTGAAGCCTGAATACGTAGTATCCGGTAATGAACGGGTAATAAGACCTCGCCTCGCAGATGCCAAATTTTTCTTTGACACAGATAAAAAAACCACGCTTGAAGGACGCAGGGAGACCCTGAAATCCATCGTTTTCCAGGCGCAGCTGGGATCGCTGTTCGATAAGAGCGACCGTATTGCAAAACTGGCGGGTTTTATCGCTAAACAGGAAGGTGGGCAGGAACCTCTGGCTGTCCGTGCCGGAGAACTCTGCAAATCAGATCTGACTTCAGAAATGGTTCTGGAATTCCCGGAGCTGCAGGGCATCATAGGGCAATACTACGGTGAAAATGATGGCGAACCACAAGAGGTATGCCTCGCTCTGAACGAGCAGTACATGCCACGCTTTGCAGGTGATGAACTCCCCTCTAACCTGACAGGTTGTGCCGTAGCGATTGCTGACAAAATCGATACCATCACCGGCATTTTTGGCATCAATCAGCCACCTTCAGGCAATAAAGATCCGTTTGCTCTGAGAAGAGCTACCCTGGGTGTCCTGCGAATTATTGTTGAGAAGAAGCTGGATCTGGACCTGCGTGATCTCATTAACCAGTCTGTCGAAGGTTATCAATCACAAGGGGTTGAGCTGCCAGCAGCCAGCGGAAAACCTTTAGCAAATAATGAACTGCTGACAGAAACTGTTCTGGATTTCATGCTGGAGCGTTTCCGCTCCTGGTATCAGGACGAACAGATTCCTGTTGAAGTCTTCCTGTCTGTTAAGGCCCTGAAACCTTCTCACCCCTTCGACTTTGATCAACGTGTCAAGGCAGTGCATCGCTTTAGCCAGATGGACGAAGCCGAAACCCTTTCTGCAGCTAACAAGCGTGTTTCCAACATTCTGGTGAAAGCCGGTGATTTGGTCATTCCTGACTCTGTTGACCCTGCACTGATGACAGAAGTTGCAGAGAAGGCTCTGGCCACAGCGCTGGCCGACAGCAAAGAAAAAGTCGCACCGATTGTGGAACAGAGACAGTACACAGTCGCCATGGAAAGCTTGGCACCACTGAAGGACTCTGTAGACCGCTTCTTTGATGAAGTATTGGTCAATGCTCAAGATGAGCAGGTTCGTTTGAACCGCTATGCACTTTTGAAACAATTACGCAGCCTTTTCTTACACGTTGCAGATATTTCATTACTATAGGTTGCACTCGGGACTGCCTTTGTTGCAGAAATTCTGATCAAAGCTTGATACAGTGGAGTGCGGCATTTATGCCGCACTTTTTCTATCTGTTGGAAAAGTATTTCAGGTATGAAGCCTGCTGACTGAAATTATGAGTAAACTGATCATTCTTGACCGCGACGGCGTCATCAATAAAGACTCCGATCACTACATTCGTTCGGTGGCTGAGTGGATTCCTATACCAGGCAGTATTGAAGCCATCGCCAGACTGAGCAGGGCAGGGTATTCCATTGCCATTGCAACCAACCAGTCAGGCCTTGCCAGAGGTTACTTTACTGAAGAAACCCTTGAGGCCATGCATCAAAAAATGCAGGATCTGTTAGCCTTGGAAGGTGGCAAGATAGATTGTATTCGATACTGCCCCCATGGCCCTGACGATCAATGTCGCTGTAGAAAGCCTCTGCCTGGCATGATTGAACAGATCGAAGAAGCTCTGAACATATCCGCATCATCTGCCTGGGTGGTCGGAGATTCGCTTAGAGATCTTCAGGCAGGACAGGCAATGGGATGTAATGTAGCTCTGGTGAAAACCGGCAAGGGCGTCAGAACGATGAATAAAGGAGAAGGTCTCAATAATGTACCCGTATTCGAAGACCTGGCCACATTTAGCCGCTTTATTCTCGAATCTTCACAGGTCAGTATTCAAGGATAAACAAGATAGGTTTTAAATGACAATCGTCGTTCAATATACAAGAACAGCGTTATTTTATTTTCTGTTGGCCACCTTTACTGTTTTCTGGTCCATTTTACTGTTTTTTGCTATTCCATTTGTTCCTGTGAATAGACGCCACAAGTTATTGGTAAAGTACTGGGCGGTGATGGCTATGGGACTGGCCAGATTTATCTGTGGGATAAAGTATGAAGTACACGGGAAGGAAAATATTCCTGATACCCCCTGTGTCATGATCAGTAATCACCAGAGCACCTGGGAAACGTTTTTTCTGCAGATGCTTTTCAGTCCTCAAGCTCCGGTTCTTAAAAAAGAGTTATTAAAAATTCCATTCTTTGGCTGGTCCATCAGACTCATTAAACCGATCGCTATTAATCGTGATGATCCCAGGGCCGCATTAAATGATGTAGCAGAGCAGGGTACTGCTGCTTTACACGATGGCCGTTGGGTTCTCATTTTTCCGGAAGGGACCCGCAACCCTGATGGCCAGTTAGGCAAGTTCTCAAGAGGTGGTGTCAATCTGGCAAGAAAGGCCGGTGTTAATGTACTCCCCATTGCCCATAATGCCGCTACTTGCTGGCCTATGAACAGCTTTTTGAAAAAGCCCGGTACCATTCAGCTTCATATAGGAACGGTCATAGAAACCACAGACAGGACGGCACTGGAGATTAATAATGAGGCTCAGAGCTGGATTGCCAATACACTCGATAACATTAACGGGAAGTCGAAACAGGTTTAAGCAAAAAACATCATTCATCACCGGATAGGGTAGACAGGTGATGAATGATTTAGAGCCTTATCAAATTAGTATCAGGCAGCCATGTGTTTTTCAATCAGTTGAATGATGATGTGAATGGCTTTGATGTGAATTTCCTGAATGCGGTCAGCATAACCGAAGTGGGGTACGCGGATTTCTATATCCGCCAGACCGTCCATTTTCCCACCGTCCTTACCCGTCAGAAGAATCACTTTCATCCCTTTTTTTCGGGCTGCTTCAACCGCTTTTAAAATATTTCCAGAGTTACCACTGGTGCTGAGCCCGAACAGTACATCACCTTCAAAGCCCACACCCTCCAGATAACGTGAGAATACATAGTCATAACCGTAATCGTTGGAGACACAGGAAAGGTGACTGACATCAGAGATAGCAATGGCCGGGTAGGCAGGACGGTTATCACGATAGCGACCAGTCAGTTCTTCAGCAAAGTGCATGGCATCGCAATGAGAGCCTCCGTTACCACAGGAGATAACCTTTCCACCCTGCTTAAAGGATTCCGCCAACAGGTTCGCCGCACGGTCTATGGCATCAATACAGGTTTCATCATTGAGAAAACGCTCCAGAACCTGCTGGGCTTCTTCGAGTTCTGCACGAATTACTGAATGGTACATGGTTATCAACTGTCAAATCAGAGGCCTAAAGTATACTGCTGATGCATTAACGCCGCAGCATAACTTTATTTGCCTGGAAGGGGATTAATAGATTAGGCTCAGAGCCACTTTTTCAAGTGGCCCCCGGACCTGCAACGATGGGGTAATTAAATGTCGAGATTAGCCACGTTCAACGCATTAGACTCAATAAAGTCTCTGCGAGGCTCAACCTGATCACCCATCAATGTATTGAAGATCTGGTCAGCTGCGATAGCATCTTCAATGGTCACCTTCAGCATTCTTCGTACTTCCGGATCCATGGTGGTTTCCCAAAGCTGCTCGGGATTCATCTCACCCAGGCCTTTGTAGCGCTGAATGTTGTGGCGTTTGGTAGATTCAGTCATCAGCCACTCCAGACCTTCCTCGAAGGTTTGTACCGCCTTTTTGCGCTCACCTTTCTGGATGAATGCGGTCTCTTCCAGCAACCCCTGTAGCTTGGCTCCGAGAGCTTTGATCGAGCCGTAGTCACCGGAACCAAAGAAGTCGACATTCCAGATGTATTCCGTGGGTACACCGTGGGAAACGATGGTGACTTTGGGTAACCATACCTGATGCTCCCGGTCTTCAAACAGCTCAAAACTCATCTCACGACCAGCCAGCTTCAGCTCCTGAATGCGAGTATTCAGGGTATCCAGCCAGGTCTGCATTTTTGTCTGGTCTTTCAAGTCTTCCTGGGAAACGGCATCCAGATAAACCATCTCTTTCATGATTTCAGAAGGGTAAATGCGAGACAGACGCTCAATGGTCGCAATGACTTTTCTGTATTCTTTTACCAGAGATTCCAGAGCTTCATCACCAATACCCGGTGCATTTTCATTGACGTGCAACGTGGCATTTTCCAGGGCAGACTGGGTTAAATAGTCATCCAGTGCAATATCGTCTTTCAGGTATTGCTCCTGTTTGCCTTTCTTCACTTTATAGAGAGGTGGCTGAGCAATATAGACATAGCCATTTTCAATCAGCTCTGGCATCTGACGGAAGAAGAATGTCAGCAGCAGGGTTCGAATGTGCGAGCCGTCAACATCGGCATCGGTCATGATGATGATGTTGTGATAGCGCAGTTTCTCAATATTAAACTCAGTGCGACCAATGCCGCACCCCATTGCGGTAATAAGGGTGCCGACCTCCTGGGAGGAAAGCATCTTGTCAAAACGCGCTTTTTCAACGTTCAGGATCTTACCTTTCAGTGGCAGGATGGCCTGTGTTTTCCGGTTTCGACCTTGTTTGGCAGAGCCGCCCGCAGAGTCACCCTCCACTATATAAAGTTCGGAGAGAGCAGGGTCTTTTTCCTGGCAGTCAGCCAACTTTCCGGGCAGTCCTGCTATATCCAGGGCACCTTTCCTGCGGGTCATTTCACGGGCCTTACGGGCCGCTTCACGAGCTCTGGCTGCATCCAGCATCTTGTTTACAACTGCTCGGGCTTCTTGTGGGTTTTCCATCAGATAATCCGCAAGATAGCTGCTCATCTCCTGCTCAACAGCTGTTTTCACTTCAGAAGAAACCAGTTTGTCCTTGGTCTGGGATGAGAATTTGGGGTCTGGAACCTTGACCGAAATAATCGCTGTGAGACCTTCACGAGCATCATCACCGGAAGTGGAAACTTTCTGGTTTTTAGCAAAACCTTCGCGCTCAATGTAGCTGTTCAGGTTTCGGGTCAGGGCGGCTCTGAAACCGGCAAGGTGGGTACCACCATCTCGCTGGGGAATGTTATTGGTGAAGCAAAAAATGTTTTCCTGAAAGCCATCATTCCACTGCAATGCCACCTCTACACCAATGCCATCTTCCCTTGTTTTTGTGAAGTGGAAGACCTTGTTGATATTGGTCTTATTGGTATTCAGATATTCAACGAAGGCACTCAGGCCACCGTCATAACGGAACTGGTCTTCTTTACCAGTACGCTCATCAATCAAGCGAATAAAAACGCCAGAGTTCAGAAAAGAGAGCTCTCTCAGCCTTTTTGCCAGAATGTCATAGCTGAACTGAATATTAGAAAAAGTCTCCTCAGAGGGTACAAAATGAACCTCTGTACCGCTCTTTTCAGTCTCTCCTATCACCTTCATGGGTTCCTGTGGAACACCGTGAGAATAAACCTGCTGATGAACCTGACCATTCCTGCGGATGGTCAACTTGAGCTCTTTGGAAAGGGCGTTTACCACAGATACACCAACACCGTGCAGACCACCAGAGACCTTATAAGTGTTGTCATCAAACTTACCGCCGGCATGGAGTACCGTCATGATCACTTCCGCGGCAGACACACCTTCTTCTTCGTGAATATCTACAGGGATTCCCCGACCGTTATCACGAACGGTAATGGATTCATCCGGATGGATAATGACGGCAATTTCATCACAGAAGCCTGCCAGGGCCTCATCTATTGAATTGTCTACCACCTCAAACACCATGTGATGAAGGCCGGTACCATCATCGGTATCGCCAATGTACATGCCCGGGCGCTTACGAACTGCATCCAGACCTTTCAGTACTTTAATATTGGACGCATCGTAATTTTGTTCACTCATACTCTTTCTCCAGCGATTCAGTCTGGCGAATCTCACGCCCAGATTCCAAGTTCACAGATCCCTGTTTCACGTGAAACACTTTAAGATTAATTTCAGGCTCCCAGCAATCTACCAGTGCGCCCGGCTCTGCGCAGGTAATAAATACCTGACTCTGCATATTCTGTAATATTCTGCACATGGCTTTTCTGTGGGGAACGTCCAGCTCTGAAGGTAGATCATCCACAAGAAAAACACACTGGCTGCCGGTCATTTTTGAAAAGAGATAACCTTGTGCCAGCTTTAACGCACAAACGACTAATTTAAGCTGGCCACGAGAAAGAATATCAACGGCATTACTTCCTTCGAGTCGCACCCTTATATCCGCTCGTTGTGGCCCTGATTGTGTGTATCCGGTCTGAAAATCACGAACTGTATTTTCTTTTAACACCTCAGCTAGAGGTCGCTCTCTGTCCCAACCCCGGTAATAACCAACCTTGATATCAGCTAACGAGGTCAGCTGGCTTAGAACATCCTGAAAAACGGGTGTCAGTCGATCAAAGTATTGCTGCCTGAGCTGATCTACAGCCTCAGCTGCTTTTACCAATTCCACATCCCAGACAGACAGCTGAGATGAGCAGGATGAACCCGTTATTTTACCATGGCGAAGCAAACTGTTCCGCTGTTTAAGCACTTTTTGAGTTCGCTTCCAAAGAGGTAAGAATTCATGATGTTTCACGTGAAACACCCCCCAATCCAGAAACTGTCTTCTTTGCTTGGGTGAACCTTCCAAAAGTTTGAAGGTATCAGGATTAATAATTTGTAAAGGTAGAAGTCTGGCCAACTCAGACGTTGACTTAAGAGTTTCTCCCGCGACCCGAATTTGAAAATTTTCTTCTTCTATATCTCGGGAAACGCCAACCGGTATCAGTCGATCGTTATTGGATTGAATTTGTGCAAATACGGTGCATTTACCCTTTTTATGACGAATGACCGGTTTAAGTCTGGCACTCCGGAAAGATCGAGCCAAACCCAAGAGATGAATAGACTCAAGAATACTGGTTTTCCCACTGCCATTAAGACCGTAGAGAATGTTGATATCCGGGGAAGGGGAGAAGGTAGCGGATGCCAGATTCCTGACATCCTTGATCATCAGCTTGTGAATCGTCATCGGCTTGAACAACCTTCGGAGATGAGACTTTTCACAATGGCTTTCAATGATAAGAGGGCCTTTTTTTCTGAAAAGGCCCAGAGCAGTAAAAAGGCCTTCAATGATGGTAAAAACACCTTCATTAAAGTCTCATAGGCATAACAACATAAGTGGAATCACTGGCGTCAGACTCTTCCAGCAGGGCACTGCTGTTAGGATCAGAAAGGGTAATCTTGACGGATTCACCCGATATAACAGACAACACATCCAGCAAGTAACTGACGTTAAAGCCCATCTCCAGAGTTTCACCATGGTATGCAAGACTGATCTCTTCTTGCGCTTCTTCCTGCTCAGGGTTGTTTGCTATTACCTTCAGCAGCCCATCGGAAAGTATCAGGCGAATACCACGATACTTTTCATTGGAAAGAATAGAAGCACGCTGGAAAGCCTGACGAAGCTCCTGACGATCACCAATAATAATCTTGTCACCACCACGAGGGATAACACGGTCATAATCCGGGAACTTTCCATCCACCAGTTTGGAGGTGAATATAAAGTCTCCGGTTTTCGCTCTGATATGGTTGGCACCCAGAGTAATATGAACCATCTCGTCTCCTTCTGTCAGAAGACGGGCCATCTCCATAATCCCCTTACGCGGAACGATAACCTGATGACGATCTTGCTGATTAATATCAGCATCAACTATACACATAGCCAGACGATGGCCATCAGTAGCAACAAAACGCAGCGTATTCTGGCTGACTTCTATCAGCATACCATTCAGATAGTAACGAACGTCCTGTTGCGCCATGGCAAATCCAGAACGATCAATCAATCGGCGCAAACGGCTCTGACCAATAGTAAAGGTCATGGAACCCGGTTCTTCGTCAATGCTCGGGAATTCATTGGCAGGCAAAGTCGACAGAGTAAAACGAGAACGGCCTGCTTTCAGTTTGACCCTTTGATCATCCTCGGAAAACTCAATCAAAGCGTTTTCCGGAAGAGATTTACAGATATCCATCAGCTTTCTGGCTGGAACGGTAATTTCTCCCCCCTCAGAGACCTCATCCAGTGTCACTCTACCGACCAGTTCTACTTCCAGGTCAGTACCTGTCAGAGAGAGTTGATCACCGTCCACCACCATCAGGACGTTGGACAATACAGGTAGAGTCTGTCTGCGCTCAACAACACCCGCCACCAGTTGAAGTGGCTTGAGCAATGCTTCCCGATTAATGGTAAATTTCATCGCTTTCCTTTCTCTTGGCTATCTGGAAGGAAGTCACAGTGACCTTCTTCCTGAATTCATTAAATATCTGCTGGCTGAATCAAAA